>DAHVAF010000107.1 GCA_027314765.1 Clostridia bacterium
TGGAGCTGGCCGCCGCGGCCGGCTACGACGGCGGGGCCACGGCGACGAGCTACGCGCCGGCGGGATACACCGGCCCGCAGCAGCTGACGCTGACCATCGGCCTGCCGCAGTACTCGGCCGACGGGGTGTCCGGGTCGTGGACCCCGGCGCTGGGGGCGCCGTTCATCGCGCCGGGCGGGCACACGATGCTGCCGCTGCGGGCGCTCTCGTACGTCTTTGGCCTCAGCCCGAGCGAGGTCACGTGGTTCGGACCGGGCGGGCTGCCCGAGACCGGCCCCGTGCAGGAGGTCGACCTGAACACCCCGTGGGGCGTGACGATCAAGGTCACGGCCACGCAGATCCTCCGCACGGGTCCCGCCGGGGCGGGGTCGGTGAGCATTCCGCTGGAGCAGTCCGGGCTGCTGGTCATCAACGGGCGGACATTCGTGCCGTTCCGCGACCTCGGGTACGCCTTCGGCCTCGACGCGAACCAGATCTCATGGACGAACGGCCCGACCGGCGCCGTCACCTCGGTGTCGTTCAGCTGGCAGACGGCGCCGTAGGCGCCACGCCTTCAGGTGCCCGGGCGGAATCGCGCGGTACGTCGGCCGTCGCTGGCTGATCCTTCCTGGCTTTCCCGCATCCGGGATGCAGGAGCAAGGCTGGCCACGACCGCTCCACGACCTTTGAAGCGCTTGCGGACACAGGTTAAACGGACCCGGTGAGTATGGTCACGATCGCCGCCCGCACCACAGGGCCTCGATCGAGGTGGCGCGAGGGGCGACGGGCGTGCCGACCACGCCGTGGGCGGCGCAGCATGCATTCGCCTCCCGATCATGCCATGTCCTCGTCCAGCAGCGCGGGGCCGTCCGACTGGTCGAGGCAATCCCGGGGTGGCCGAACGTCGAAGCGAAGCGGTTGGCTCGTGACCTCGCCACTGGGTCGCTTCGCGAGTGAGATGCCCATTCCCGCCATGCCACTGAACACGTGATCCATCGCACTTGGCCGCAGACCGCCGAGCCCGCACGGACACCATGGTCGCGGCACCGTCACCCACCCGACCGCCTGGCGAGCAGGCGCAGGCGGCGCGATCCCAGCGCCATACCGCCGTTCGGTCGCGTCATCCATCCGGCTGCGGCGCCAACAGGCGCACGCAGCCGGACCCCAGCGTCACCCCGTCCTCACCCGTGGCCTGCCAGTGGTGAAGAACTTTCCCGGCCTCCCGCACGAGGCCCGGGCCTGCATGGGTGCCGTTGTGCCCGGGCAGGACGAGGTCGATGCCGGCCATCGCGCCCAGCAGGCGGTCGACCGATGCGACATACGCGGCCGGGTCGGAGCCGGGGAGATGCGCGTAGAGCGGCCCATCGTACACAAGGTCGCCGACCGCCACGGCCCTGAGGTCTGGCATGAGCAGCGACATGGACCCCGGCGAGTGGCCTGGGGTGTGGAGGGCGCGCATGCGGACGCCACCGATGGCGATCTCATCGCCGTCGTGGACCAGGTCCGGATCTGCCCGACCTGGCACGGTGAAGTCACGCGGGGCAAACGGCGGCCGGAAGCAGGTGGGGTCAGAGAGGCCGCGGATGGCCCCCGCGGTGAAGCCCGCCGCGAGCCTCGCCCTCTCCACGGGATCGTCGAACATGACCACCCGCTCGAAGGCGCTTGCGCCGCCGATGTGGTCCCAGTGGGTGTGGGTGAGCACGACCGTCACCGGCAGGCGGGTCTCCGCGGCGACGAACGCGGCGATGTCCCCGTAGCCCGTGCCGGTGTCGATCAACGCGGCCGCGTCCGGCCCCGAGACCAGGTACGAGACGACCCACTCGTCATGGCTCGGCTCCGCGATGGCCAGGATGCGCGGATGCACCCGCTCGGCGCGGAACCAGGTCATCCGCGTGCCGCCTGCAGCGCCTGCCCGAACGCCCGCGCCGCCCCCGTCATCTCGGCCGCCGCGGCGGGAACGAACGGCGCCAGGGTCCAGAATCCGTGCACCCTGCCCGGCGTGCGGCGCAGGTCGACCTCCACGCCGGCCGCCCGCAGCTTCTCGGCATAGGCGACGCCCTCGTCGCGCAGCGGGTCATACTCCGCCGTGATGATCGTGGCCGGAGCCAGGTTTGCGTGGCTTGGCGCCAGCATGGGCGAGACCCGCGGGTCGGCGCGGTCGTCGTCGCTGCGCAGGTAGCAGGCACCGAACCAGTCCATGTCGGGGCGGGTCAGCAGCAGGCCCTCGCCGTTCTCGTGAATCGACGGATAGCCGCCGCGGAGGTCGGTGGCCGGATAGACGAGCAGCTGGCGGGCGATGGGGGGGCTGCCCGCATCCCGCGCCAGGATTGCCACCACGGCAGCCAGGTTGCCGCCGGCGCTGTCGCCGGCCACGGCCACACGCGAGGGATCGCACCGCAGCTCCGCCGCGTTCGCGGCGGCCCAGGCGGTTGCGGACACCGCGTCCTCCACGGCGGCCGGGAACTTGTGCTCGGGCGCCAGGCGGTAGTCCACCGACAGGACCGCGCACCCGGCGGCGTTGGCCAGGGTCCGGCACGTGGGGTCGGAGCCGTTGACGCTGCCGATCACCCAGCCGCCGCCGTGAAAGTACACGATGAGGGGCGGTCGCTCCGGCCCCTGCAGCGGCCGGTACAGGCGCGCCGGCAGCCCGGCGGCGGCGATGTCCTCGACCCCGGCGACCGGCGGCGGTGGGGGCGCGAACTGCGCCATGGCCTCCGACTGGGCGCGCGCCTGCACGGGGCCGAGCTCGGCCAGGCCACGACCGCCCATCAGCTTCATCTGGTCGAGCATGGCCGCAATCCCGGGGTCGACGGGCATCGGACCCACCTCCAGATCTCCCGGCTGAGGGCGGCGCCGAACGCTCGAGCCTCCTCCTCCATGAGCGCGGCCGCCCTTGGGACATCGGCGGCCATACCCCAGAAGCCGTGCACCATCCCGTCGCAGCGCCGGACGTCAGCCGCCACGCCAGCCGCGCGGAGGCGGGCCCCGTACGCCTCGCCCTCGTCGCGGAGCGGATCGTGCTCGGCGGTGATGACCATGGCGGGCGGCAGGCCGGTGTGGCTGGCGGCCGCGATGGGCGAGACGCGGGGGTCCGCGCGATCGGCGGAGCCCGGCAGGTAGTGGTCGACAAACCAGGCCATGGCCACGCTGGTCAGCACGGGACCGTCCCGGTTCTCCGCATAGGAGGGATATCCGGCCCGGGCATCGATCACGGGATAGATGAGCAGCTGGCGGGCGATCCGCGGGGCGCCGGCATCGCGCGCCAGCAGGGCAACGGCTGCCGCGAGGTTGCCGCCCGCGCTCTCGCCGGCCACCGCCAGGCGGTCGGAGTCGCAGCCGAGGCTGCGGGCGTTCGCCGCCGCCCAGCGGATGGCCGCGTACGCATCCTCGACGGCCGCGGGGAATTTGTGCTCGGGCGCCAGCCGGTACTCGACGGACAGCACGGCGCACCCGGACGCGTTGGCCAGCCGGCGGCATGTCGCCTCGGAGGCGGAGACGCTGCCCAGGACCCACCCGCCCCCGTGGAAGTACACGATCAGGGGCAGACTCGCGCCCACCGCCGGGCGGTAGAGCCGCCCCACGACGCCGTCCGCCACAATATCCTCGACGCCCGCGATCGGCGGCGGCGGGGGAGCGGGCTGCGCGGCCCCCTGCGCACGGGCCTCCACGGGGCTGAGCTCCAGGAGCGGGCGCAGGCCCAGCGCCTGGCGCTTGGCCAGGACCGCGGCCACGGCCGGATCGACGGGCACGGGTGCCACCTCCACGCACGAGTGTACCGCCTGGGCGCGGCCGGGGCAGGAGTCGGCTTTGGCGGTGGCGCATCAGGGCTCCCATGGACAGGCCCCTCGCCGGCGTGCGCATTCTCGACCTCAGCCGGCTGCTGCCCGGCGCCTATTGCACGCTGCGCCTGGCCGGCCTTGGGGCCGATGTGGTCAAGGTCGAAGAGCCGGGTCGCGGCGACTACATGCGGGACCTGGGCCTCGGCGAGCTGTTCGCCCTCGTCAACCGCGGCAAGCGGAGCGTGGCCGTCGACCTGAAGACGGATGCCGGCCGCGCCGCGCTGCTGCGCCTGGCGGCCTCCGCCGACGTCCTGGTCGAGTCGTTCCGGCCCGGCACCCTGGCGCGGCTGGCCGGCGACCCGCGCGGGGCCAACCCGCGCCTGATCGTCTGCTCGCTCAGCGGCTACGGGCCGGACGGGCCCTACCGCGACTGGCCCGGCCACGACGTGAATTACCTCGCCATCGCCGGCTACCTCGGCCTGCAGCGTCGCCCGGGAGAGGATCCGGTCCTGCCGCCGACCCCGCTTGCCGACGTGCTCGGCGGCCTGGAGGCGGCCCTGGCCATCGTGGCGGCGCTGCAGGCGCCTCAGCGGGGCGGGGCGATCACCCTCTCGCTGTTCGAGGCGGCCCGGTCCGTGATGCTGCTGCCACTGGCCCACGGCGGCGACGTGCGGCCGGGCGCGACGCGGCTCACGGGCGCCACGCCGGGCGATGGCGTGTACAGGACCCAGGACGGGCGGCACGTGGGGGTCGGCGCACTGGAGCCCCAGTTCTGGCAGGCCCCCTGCGAGGGCCTCGGCCGGCTGGAGCTCGTCGCCGTGCGCGACCTGGACCCCGTGGCCGCCGACGCCGATCTTCGCGCCGCCTTCGCCGCGCAGCCCCTGGCCCACTGGGTCGCGGTCCTGCCGCCGCAGGCCTGGCTGACTCCCGTGCTCACCATGGCCGAGGCGCTGGCCGACCCGCAGTCGCGGGCCCGCGCCCTGTTCGAGGTCTTTCCCGCGCTCGGGCCCGCCCCAGCCCTCGGCCAGCACACGGCCGAGATCCTCCGCGAAGTCGGGATGTGAGGGAAGTGGCCCTGCGCAGCATGCTGTTCGCGCCCGCCGCCCATGAGCGGCATGCCCTCCGCGCCCTGTCCGGCGCGGACGGCGCCGATGCAGCCATCCTGGACCTGGAAGACGCGGTGCTACCGGCCGACAAGCCGGCCGCGCGCCGTCGCATCCCCGAGCTGCTGGCCGGGCGGACGGGCGGGCCGCCGGCCTGGGTGCGCATCAACGCCATGACCAGCCCCTTCGCGTACGAGGACCTTGTGGCTGTCGTCGGCCCGGGCCTTGCGGGCATCGTGCTGCCCAAGGTGGAGCGCGGGGAGGACGTGGCGACGGCCGACTGGCTCCTCGGCCACCTCGAGCGGCTGGCCGGCCTGCCGTCGGGCGGAATCGCGCTCATGCCGAGCGTCGAGACGGCCAGGGGGCTTATCGCCGTCGCCGCCATGGCCTGCAGTCCGCGGGCGCGCCGCATCATGTTCGGCGCCCTGGACTTTTCGCTGGATGCGGGGATGGCGCCGGACGCCGGGCGTGAGGGCGTGTACTGGGCCCGGGCGCAGCTGGCCGTGGCCTGCCGGGCGGCGGGCCTGCTGCCCCCGATCGACACGGTCTATCCAGACCTGCAGAACGCCGAAGGGCTGGCGGAGGAGGCTGCGCAGGCCAAACGGCTGGGCTTTGGCGGCAATGACTGCGTCCACCCGCGCCAGGTGGCCGCCGTGCACGCCGCCTTCGCGCCGGCGGCGCAGGAGGTCGACCGGGCCCGCCGGATCCTGGCCGCCTTCGCCAGGGCGGGGGAGGGCGCGATCCGAGTTGACGGCGAGCTCGTCGACGAGCCGGTTCTGGCTCGCGCCCGGCAGGTCCTCGAGCAGGCTGGGGAGGGCGGAGGTTAGCTGTCGGGCGCCCGGCGGACGATCGGCGCGGTAGCTGGGGGAGGTGGAGATCAGCCCTCGTCGGCCAGCCGGTTTGGGCCCGGGCGCGGGAGGTCCGAAGGAGGCCGGCAGCCGGCCAGCTGGTGGCCGAGCCAGGTCCCTCATTCCGTTCCACTCGTTCAGCGAGATCGCGGGCGAGGCGGCCCAGGTGGCCGCCCTGCGCGCCATTGCCTCCCATCTCGGAGGGGGTGGCCGCCTGATCTGCACGCTGCACAACCCCGTGCACCGCGTGGCCACGGAGGACGGGCGCCTGCGGCTGCTGGCCGAGGCCGCGATGGCGGGTGGCGAGCGGCTGCTGCTCTG
>DAHVAF010000115.1 GCA_027314765.1 Clostridia bacterium
GCGCACGCGGTTCAAAGGTCAGCGCGGGTCGTCCCGCGCGCGCGGCTCAAAGGTCAGCGCGGGTCGTCACCCGCGCGCACGCGACTCAGCGATTCAAAGGTCAGCGCGGGTCCTCCCGCGCGCACGCGGTTCAAAGGTAGCACGGGGGAGGTGGCTCGGGCGCCGGCTGCGAAACAGGCGGGGAGGGGGGCGGTACCGATGGAGATGACGGGTGGCCAGGCATTGGCCGCGCAGCTGGTGCGCGAGGGCGTCACCACCCTGTTCGGCCTGCCGGGCGTGCAGCTCGACCACGCCTTCGACGGCCTTTACGAGCAGCGCGAGCGGATCCGCTTCATCGGGCCGCGCCACGAGCAGGGCACGACGTTCATGGCGGATGGCTACGCCCGCACCCGGGGCGAGGTGGGCGTGGCCATGGTCGTGCCCGGCCCGGGCGTCCTCAACGCCGGGTCCGGCCTCGCCACCGCGTACGCCTGCTCCTCGCCGGTGCTGCTGATTGCGGGCCAGATCGCCACACAGTACATCGGCCAGGGGCTCGGCCAGCTGCACGAGATCGCGGACCAGAGCGGGGTGCTGGCCGGGCTGACCAAGTGGACGGCCCTGGCGAAGGCACCCCACGAGGTCCCGGAGCTGGTCCAGGAGGCCTACCGCCAGCTGCGGAGCGGCCGGCCCCGCCCCGTCGCGCTGGAGGTGCCCCCCGACGTCCTGGCGGCCCGGGCCGACATCCGGTTGCTGGACCCGGTGCCCACCACGGGCTTCCGCACGGCCCCCGACCCGGCCGTGCTCCGGGAGGCCGCGGTCCTGCTGCGCCGCGCCCAGCACCCGGCCGTGCTGGTGGGCGGCGGCGTGCTGGCCTCCGGCGCGTCGGCCGAGCTGGCCGCTCTGGCCGAGCTGCTGCAGGCGCCCGTGATCGCCACGGGCAATGGTGCCGGCGCCCTCTCCTCCCGCCACCCGCTCTGCCTGACCAGCCTCGGCGGCCCCAAGGTCCTGCCGGGCGCCGACGTCGTGCTGGCCGTCGGCACCCGTTTCGTGGGCGGCGAGGCGGCCGCCGCAAGCGAGCGGGCCCAGGTGATCCTGCTGAACGCCGACCCTCACGACCTGGGCGGCCACCGCCGTCCGGCCGTGGCGATGGAGGCCGACGCCAAACTGGGCCTTGCCGCCCTGGCCGGCGAGCTGGAAGGGATGTCGAAGCGGGTCGGGTCCTGGCTGGACCTCGATGCCGTGCGGGCGGCCTGCGCCGAGCAGGTCGAGGGCGTGCAGCCCCAGGCCCGCTATGTGCGGGCCCTGCGCAGCGCCATCCCCGAGGACGGCATCCTGGTCAGCGAGCTGACGCAGGTCGGGTACATGACCCGGCTCGCCTACCCCCTGTACCACCCGCGCACGCTGCTGAATCCGGGCTACCAGGGCACACTGGGGTACGGCTTCCCGACGGCGCTCGGCGTCAAGGTCGGATCGCCGGACCGCGCCGTCGTGTCCATCACGGGCGACGGCGGCTTCGGCTGGGGCATGTCTGAACTGGCCACGGCCAAGCGCTACAACATCCCCCTGGTGACGGTGGTCTTCGACGACAGGGCGTTCGGCAACGTCAAGCGGACGCAGAAGTATGACTTCGACGGCCATCTGCTGGGGACGGACCTGGTGAACCCCAACTACGTGAAGCTGGCGGAGGCCTTCGGCATCCGCGGCATGAGCGCCGACTCGCCCGAGGGCCTGGAGGGGGCCCTGAAGGAGGCCCTGGCCGGCGGCGAGCCCTGCCTGATCGCCGTGCCGGTGGGGGAGATGGACAGCCCGTGGCCGCTGATCATGAGCCGACCGCAGGTGGCCGCGCGGTAGGAGAGGTCGTTGAAGGACAGCCTTCGACGACCCTTCAAGGCCGCGGAGTTAGCTGATTCGCCGCACCGCGCTGCGGACGAGAATACCGGGCCGCCAGATGGGAATGTGGACCTGCCCCGGTTGGATGGACCCACCTCCCGGGGAACTAACGTTCCCAAATCTTGGTGTGTCAATCCAACCGGGGCCGTTCCAATGCGCCGACTGCGGGACATCACCGAGATGTGGCGCATCATGCGCTGCTAACCCCCTGTGCCCACCGGGCGCCGGCCGCGGCGCTGCCCGGTGCCCCGTCGGAGGCGCGCAGCCCCTGACGCCGAGGGCAGCGCGCCTGAACTCGCGCCTGGATGGGCCGCCACGCGGCGGCTGCGGCGCCCCCAAGGGCCACCCAGCGCGCCCGCTCTGCAGGCTTGGCTTCAAGCGGGGCACCACCCTCAGCGTCATCGACCGCGCCCCAAACGAGCTGCTGACCCTCACAAGTTCGCCATCCGAAGGACAACTGGGCAAGGGTCAGGTCTGGGATGCGGGACGAAACCGCCGGCGTCCGGCACGATCGGCCAGAGACGACGTTTCCCGCGTGCCGACCTTGCCAACGACACGAACGGTGAGCCGGTATGGCCGCCGGTCATCCGCCGCCGACCCGCCCAGTGCCGTCAGGAAGTGCCCGGGGTGTAGAGCCCCGTCCACTGCAGGCCGGGAAACGCCCAAGGGCGCGTAAAGTGGGCCATCGGATGCGAGGGAGAAGGGCTATCATGGGTCTTGGAGTTAGCACTCGTTGAGTGAGAGTGCTAACGATGGCCGCGGACGCGACCAAGGAGGAATCGATCCCATGAGCAGCCAGCCGGTGGAGAAGAAGGCGACCCTCAAGATCCGTCCCCTCGGTGACCGCGTGGTGGTGAAGGTGCTGGAGCAGGAGGAGAAGACAGCCAGCGGGATCGTCCTGCCGGACACCGCCAAGGAGAAGCCCCAACAGGCGAAGGTCCTCGCGGTCGGCAACGGCGCCTACATGGAGAACAGCAAGGAGCGCCGCCCCCTGGACGTGGCCGAGGGCGACACCATCATCTTCAGCAAGTATTCGGGGACCGAGGTCAAGCTCGACGGGGACGAGCTCCTGATCATCGGCGAGCGCGACATCCTCGCCGTCGTCGACCGCTAGGGCGGCAGATTCCGGTGCCATGCGGCGCCGGCCCAAGTCCCGCAGTCCCAGGCCCACTCCGGCTGCGGGTCTCGTCCGGCGCCCCGGCCAAACTCAGGCCCGGCCCCAAGGTGGCGAAGTCACTTGGCGCCCGTCGCACCGCACGCGGCGGGGCACCCGAGGAAGGAAATCGAAATGCCAAAGCAGATCGTGTTCGACGAGGTGGCGCGGCGCGCGCTGGAGCGCGGAATCGACATCATGGCGAACACCGTCAAGGTCACACTCGGCCCCCGCGGCCGCACGGTGATCCTTGAGAAGAAGTTCGGCGCGCCGAATGTGGTGGACGATGGCGTCACCATCGCCCGCGACATCGAGCTCGAGGACCCGTTCGAGAACATGGGCGCCCAGCTCCTGAAGGAAGTCGCCACCAAGACCAACGAGGTGGCCGGCGACGGCACCACCACCGCCATCGTCCTGGCCCAGGCCATGGTGCGCGAGGCCCTGAAGAACGTGGTCGCCGGCGCAAACCCGGTCGCCCTGCGCCGCGGCATCGACATGGCCGTCAAGGCCGCTGTCGAGGAGATCGGCAAGATCAGCAAGCCTGTCCAGGGTCACAAGGAGTGGGCCGAGGTTGCGACCTGCTCCTCCAAGGATTCCGAGATCGGCAAGATGATCGCCGACGCCATGGACAAGGTCGGCAAGGAAGGCGTCATCACGGTCGAGGAGGCCAAGACGCTGGAGACGACCATCGAGACTGTCGAGGGCATGCAGTTCGACCGCGGCTACATCTCCCCGTACTTCGTCACCAACGCCGAGGACATGGAAGCCACCCTCGAAGACCCCTACCTGATGATCACCGACAAGAAGATCAACGCGATCAACGACCTGCTGCCCGTGCTGGAGAAAGTCGTGCAGGGTGGCCGACCCCTGCTGATCATCGCCGAGGACATCGAGGGCGAGGCGCTCGCCACCCTGGTCGTCAACAAGATCCGCGGCACGCTCAACGCCTGCGCCGTCAAGGCGCCCGGCTTCGGCGACCGCCGCAAGGCCATGCTGGAGGACATCGCCATCCTCACGGGCGGCCAGGTGGTCTCCGACGATCTCGGGCTGAAGCTGGAGAACGTCAAGGTCGAAATGTTCGGGCGCGCCGAGCGCGTCAAGATCGCCAAGGACGAAACGACGATCGTCGGCGGCAAGGGCAGCAAGGACGCCATCACGAAACGTATCGCCGCCATCAAGAAGCAGATCGAGGACACCACGAGCGACTTCGACCGTGAGAAGCTGCAGGAGCGCCTGGCCAAGCTGGCGGGCGGCGTCGCGGTCGTCCAGGTCGGTGCGGCGACGGAGGTCGAGCTCAAGGAGAAGAAGTACCGGATCGAGGACGCGCTGGCCGCGACCCGCGCCTCCGTCGAGGAGGGCATCGTCCCGGGCGGTGGCGTCGTCTACCTGCAGGCCATCAGCGCCCTGGAGAAGGTTCACTCGACCGTCCACGACGAGGAGACCGGCATCGGCATCGTGCGGCGCGCGCTGCAGGAACCCATCCGCCAGATCGCCGAGAACGCGGGCTACGACGGTGCCGTCGTCATTGAGAAGGTGCGCGGGCTGCCGCTCGGCCACGGCTTCAACGCCGCGACGCTGCAGTACGAGGACATGCTGAAGGCCGGAATCGTCGACCCGGCCAAGGTCGACCGCTCGGCCCTGCAGAACGCGGCCAGCGTCGCGAACATGGTCCTGATGTCCGAGTCGCTGGTCGCCGACCTGCCCGAGAAGAAGAAGAATGGCGGCATGATGGGCGGCATGCCCGACATGGATATGTAGGAAGGTCGCGGGTGTTCGGTCCCTTTAGGTCCACCGTACTGCCGGGGCGGCCTGCGCCCCCCCGGCGCACCCGTTCGCGAAGCGCTTGCAATCTCAGACATCTGGACGGCGATTGTCCGGCGGCAAGCGGGTCGAAGACAGCCACGGTCGGCGATGGTGGGGTGAGGGCGGCCGTGCGGCTGCTGGACGCGACGGATTTCGGTTGGTAGGACATGGGCATACCAACAGAGCCGCCCCGCCAACCGTGGTCGACGACCGGACGCATTTCTCTGGGGGCTCTGGCCCGCGTCTATCCGCCGCCAATTGGCGATGAGATCCTGCTGCGGTGGGAGCGCCAGGAGGCGCGCCGCCGCCAGCTGCCCGCCCGCCTGCTGGTGCACTTCGTGATCGCTTTGGCCTTGTGGAGCGGTTCGGCGGATCGCGAAGTGATGCACAAACTGGTCGAGGGTCTGCGTGGGTTGCCGGGGTGGCCAGATGGTGGGGAGCTGCCGACCCATGCCGGCATCACCCTCGCCCGCCAGCGGTTGGGCGTCGAGCCCTTGCGGGCGTTGCTCGACGCAGCGGCGCGCCCCGTCGCCACCCCAAGACGCACGGGGCGTGGTACGGCCCCTGGCGCGTGGTCGCCCTGGACGACACGGTCATGGACATCCCGGACAGCTCGGACAACGCCGCCGCGTTCGGTCGGTTCGGCAGCAGCCGTGGGGAGCGAAGCGGCTATCCGCAGGCTCGGGTGGTCTCCCGGCTGGAGTGCGGCACTCACGCCCACTTCAACTTTGCGGTCGGCTCGCTGCATCGAGGCCGCGACGACCCTGTCCCGCCAACGGCTGCCCTCTTTGCAAGCCGGAATGCTCTGCTTGGCCGACCGCAATGTCGTTGGCATCGAACTCCGGAAGCAGGCCAGCGCCCGCGCCGACGTGCTCTGGCGCGTCAGGAAGGGCACGATCCTCGAACCGCTGCAAGCGTTCCCCGACGGCTCCTGCCTCAGCTGCCTTTGCCCATCCACCTACGCACGCTGGCATGGCTCTCATGCCATGCCCCACCCTGATCCTTCGGCTGCCTCAGCCTCAGGTACTACTGAACGCCCAAACTGCCGCTAGGGGGTACGGCTGGCCGCGGCCCGCTCCAGCCGGGCGGCCAGCGCGGGTGGGCACTCCAGCTCCAGCTCGACGCCCGCCTCGACGTAGCGCTCGCTGATCACCCGCCCCCGCCGGTGGGCG
>DAHVAF010000116.1 GCA_027314765.1 Clostridia bacterium
GGCCCACCGCGCCCTCAGACGCGCAGGGCGCCAGCGTACTCCCCGGCCGCGTGCTGCAGCAGCAGGAATGCCACGGCGCCCGCCGCGATCAGCAGGATCGTCAGCGCCAGGCGAAATCGGCGTGCGCTCATGCGCAAGAGGCTGCCCGGCTCAGCGCCTCCCCACTCGGACCGGCTCCGCCTGGAGCAGGCGCTCGGCAAACTCCAGCAGCGGCTCCCCGATCTCGGTCTTGTCGGCCCGCACCTCCGCCAGCTTGGCCGTGAGGGCCGCGCGGTCGCCGCCCGTCAGCGCGCCGTGCGCCACGGCCGCCGCCTGGGCCAGCTTGCCCGTCCACGGCGCGACCTCTTCGGCCAGCCCCGGGACCGCCGCCGCCGCCAGCGCGTCCGGCACAGCCTCCAGTCCCCGCAGCTCGGCCTCGACCCGCTCCAGCGCGGGGCCGCCGGACGTCGTCGTGGCGCGGGCCGTCATCGACAGCCACTCCATCAGCCGCGCGCCGGAGGGCCGCCGCGGCTCGACGTGGCTCTGCCGCTGGAACTCCACCAGCTGGGCGAGGGCGTCGGCCGCCGGCCCGCCGACCTCGGCCACCGCCGCCCGCAGCGCCGCCTCGGGCTTGTACCGCGCCGGATCGCGCAAGTACTCGCCGTACGTCAGCAGGGGCACGAGCGAAGCCCGGGCCTGCCGCATCGGGTTGACCAGGACCCCGCGCAGGGCGCGCGGCAGGTCCGGCCCCCGCCCGGCCACCGGCCCCATGAACAGCCGCTGGGGGTTGAAGTCGTTGACGGGGTAGTTGTCCCAGAGCACCGGCGGCCGCCCGACCGCCTGGGCGAAGGTCCGTGCCTCGGCCGCCGTAATCCGCTCCGCGAGTACCTCCGGGCCCGTCCAGACGATGTCGATCTCCCGATTGAGGAGCTCACCCAGCGCGGACAGGTACGGCGAGGGCTCCGTGCCGTGGTACTCGGTGGGCACAAAGAGCAGGTGGAACGGCTCCTTCAGCGTCCGCTGCTCGCGGAAGAGCCAGTTGGCCAGGTAGGCCTGGGCCGCGCCCGGCTGCCCGCCGAAGCGGCGCGCGTCCACCTCGTCGAGGGTCGGGTCGATGTCGTCGAACGACAGCATCGCCCCGTCGAAGCCGAGGCCGCGCATCTGCTCGATCTTGCCCGAGAGCGCGTGGAAGTCGTCCCAGTCCGAGAAGCGCATGTCGAGGCCGGGGTTGACGCTGTACACGAGGTGGACGCCGGCCGCGGCGGCCGCCTGCCCCAGCTCGCGGAAGCGAGCCGCCTCCTCCTCGTCGTAGAGCTCCCGCCAACGCTTTCGGTGCTTTGGCTCATCCTTCGGCGCGTACACATAGGTGTCCAGCCCGTGCCGGCCCGCCATCTCCAGCACGGCCAGCCGCGCCTCATGGCTCCACGGCTCGCCGTAGAACCCCTCGACGATCCCCCGCAATCCGCCCAACCCCCAGCCTGCGGATCCGTTGAACCCGTGTGCGCGCGGGACGACCCGCGCTGACCTTTGAACTCGTGTGCGCGCGGGACGACCGGGCTAGGCGCGGCCCCGGCGGCCCGTAGGGCCTCTGAACCCGTGGGCGCGCGGGACGACCCGCGCTGACCAGTCAGAGCGCGACCTCGGCCTCGTCCTCCAACAGGTTGGTGTGCACGGCCTGCACGTCGTCGTGCTCGTCCAGCATCTCGACGAGGTGCGCAAGCGTCTCGGCGTCCTTGCCCTCGATGCGAATCTGGTTCTTCGGCACCATGGTCAGCTCGGCGTCGGCGAAACGGACGCCGTGCCCCTCCAACCCCGACTTCACGGCGTAGAAGTCCTGCGGCGCCGTCACGAGCTCGAAGGCGTCGTCCAGCGTGTGCACGTCCTCGGCCCCGGCCTCCAGCGCCAGCTCCAGCATGCGCTCCTCGTCCGGCGCCCCGTCGCCGCGCTCGACCGTCAGAACGCCCTTCCTGTCGAACATCCAAGCCACGGACCCCGACTCGCCGAGGTTGCCGCCGTTGCGCGAGAACAGGTAGCGGACCTCCCCCGCCGTGCGGTTGCGGTTATCCGTGGCGATCTCCAGCAGAATCGCAACCCCGCCCGGCCCGTAGCCCTCGTAGAGCAGTTCCTCGAAGTTGGCGCCGTCGGCGTTCGCCCCGGAGCCGCGCTCGATGGCGCGCTTGATGTTGTCCGCCGGCACCCCAGCTTCGCGCGCGTGGTCGACGGCCAGGCGCAGCCGCGTGTTGGCCTCAGGGTCGCCCCCGCCGCTGCGCGCGGCCAGGGTGATCTCCTTGGCCATCTTCGAGTACACGGCGCCCTTCTTGGCATCCTGGCGCGACTTGCGATGGATGCGGTTATGCCACTTTGAATGGCCTGACACGCGCGATCCCCCACTCTGACTTCAGGACTTCAGCATCGAATCACATTTTAGCATGGCGCCCCCTAAAGCTCGGGAATCGGCGGCAGGCGCCGCTTGTGCTGGCTCGCCCGCTGGCGGGCGCGCACGCGCTCGGCCACCGCCAGATCGACCTCGCCGCCCGTCAGGTAGCGGTCGAGCTGCTCGTAGGTGATCCCCATCTCGCCCTCGTCCGTCTGCCCGGCCCAGAGGCCGGCGGACGGCGGCTTGTCGATGATGGGCCTCGGCACGCCGAGCTCGGCCGCCAGCCCGCGCACCTCGGTCTTGACCAGCCCGCCGAGCGGCAGCAGGTCGACCCCGCCGTCGCCGTACTTGGTGAAGTAGCCCATCTCCAGCTCGCTGCGGTTGCCCGTGCCCACCACGAGGTAGTTGTGCAGATTGGCGTGGTAATACAGCGTCGCCATACGGAGCCGGGGTTTCAAATTGGCGCGCGCAAGCGCGCGCAAATCCTCCGCTCCGTGCTGGTCGTACCGCGTGAGCAGGGTGTCGTAGGCCGATCCCAGGTCGACCTCCCGCATCTCCAGCCCTGCGTGCTCGGCCGCCAGCCGGGCGTGCTCGGCGTCCTGCGGCAGGCTGTGGCACGGCATGATCAGGCCGAGGCTGGCCTTCGGGAACGCCCGCGCGCAGAGCACCGCCACGACCGAAGAGTCGATCCCGCCCGAGAGCCCGACGACCAGGCCGGCACCGCCGCCAGCCTCCACCTGGGCGCGCAGCCAGGCCTCCAGCGCCTGCGCGCGCCGCGCCTCATCCGCCACCGCGGCCACCCCCTGCCCCGTCTACCAAAACGGCGTCAGTCGCGCAACTGATCGCACAGACACCAGAGCCCGCCCGACACCAGGCAGTGCCCGCCGAGGACCACCGGCACCGGGCAGGCCGCCGCGGCGCGGGTCAGTGCCCGCAGGCGCGGCTCCCCCACGTGCCCGGTATGCCCCAGGTCGCTGTGGAAGCGGTCGGCGTCGCTCGCGCCCCAGGCCATGGCCAGGGGCCGCGTGTCGAAGAAGATCGTGTCGCACACGCCGCCGGCCGCGGCCAGCAGGCACTCAGGGCCGATCGCGGCGACGAGGCCGCCGGCCTGCAGCCCGTCCATGCCCTGCGCCTTCATCCCCCGCTGCTCGGAGAGCACGTGCAGCCGCCAGCGCGCCATGATGTCGAGGTGGGTCAGCAGATCGCTCGGCACGCGCCCAAAGATGCCGAGGCTGGGCCGGTTGCCGCCCAGGCGGGCGATCGCCGCATCCAGGGCGGGCAGGCGCCAGGGGAGCTCCGCCAGGGCAGCCGCGATGGCGGGGCCCTCGGGATGGAGCGCGCGCAGGACCACGGCATCCGTCGGCGTGTCGAGGTCGAAGTGCAGGCGACCGGCGTTGGGGATCAGCTGGCGCCGGTAGCCGAGGGCCCGGAGCGCCCGCGGCAGCGAGTTATCGATGGCGGGCAGGTCCGTCCAGAGCAGGCCGAGCGGGTGGTTGCAGGCGACCATGTCGGCGGAGCCGGGGGCGTTGGCCACCACGACGCGCTCCTCCGCCTGCAGCGCGCGGTAGGTGAAGGCGAAGTCCTCCGGCCGGAAGAGGGGGCAGGCCCCGCCGCCCATGGCCACCACGGCTGCGGGATGGAAGCGGCGCACGGCGTCCTGCAGCGTGCGGCCGAAGTGGAAGCCCGCGGAGGGCGTGCGCACCGGCTCCGCCCCGCGGGCGGCCACCGCGCGGGCCAGCTCCGGGTAGGAGGTGTAGACCGCCACCTGGCCCTGCGGGGCCATGGCGCGGAAGCGGTCCACCAGGTCGAGCACGTTGCCCGCACGGATGTGGGCAAGGGCGCGCGACGGCCCGTCCGGGCGGGGCCCGCCCTCGCAGATCACATGCAGGACGCCGGCCGCCTCGGCGACCGGGGCCCACTGCGCCAGTTCCAGCGTGTATCACGGCTTTCTGCGCCCGGGCGCGCCGCTGCGGGGCACGGCCCTGCGGCGGGGGAGGTTCGGCATCGGCGGCGGCGGCTTCCTGCAAGGGGTCGCCAGCCCCAGCCACCGGCGGAGGCCTCACACCGCGGGCACGGCCTTCCGGGTTGGCCGCACGCCGCGACCCTTGACCCGAGGCCGTCTTCGTTGCGTTCCACACCCTGGGAGGGCTACCCTGGAGGCCGCGAGGTGTTCGCGTGGTTGCGTTTGACTTCGAGGGCCAGCCGGCGTTTCTCGACGAGGGCGGCCACCTGCTGCCGGGCGCCAGGACGCCCGACCCGGAGTTCGCCCTGCGACTCTACCGTCAGATGCTGCTCGCGCGGCGCCTGGACATCCGCTGCGTGAACCTGCAGCGGCAGGGCCGCATCGGCACCTACCCGCCGGGCGCGGGGCAGGAGGGCGTCCAGATCGGGGCCGCCATGGCGATGGCGGAGGCCGACTGGCTGTTCCCGACCTACCGGGACGGAGCCGCCGCCGCAGCGCGCGGGCAGCCCCTGGATTCGCTGGTCCGGTATTGGATGGGCCACCCGCGGGGGGGCATCGCCCCCGAAGGTGTCAACGTCTTCCCGTTCTCCATCCCGGTCGGCAGCCACATCCCCCACGCCGCCGGCATGGCCTGGGCGGCCCGCCTGCGGGGCGACCCCGCCTGCGCCGTGTGCCTTTTCGGCGACGGCGCCACCTCGGAGGGCGACTTCCACGAGGGGCTGAACTTCGCCGCCGTGATGGGGGCTCCGGCCGTGTTCGTCTGCGAGAACAACGGCTACGCGATCAGCGTGCCGCTGAGCCGGCAGACCGCCTCCGCCCGCATCGCCGCCAAGGCCGAGGGCTACGGGATCCCGGGCCTGACGGTGGACGGCAACGATGTGCTTGCCGTGCACGCCGCCGTCGCTGACGCCCTCGGCCGCGCCCGGGCCGGCCACGGGCCCACCCTCGTCGAGGCCCTGACCTACCGCCTCGGGCCGCACACGACCTCCGACGACCCCACCCGGTACCGCAGCGCCGACGAGGAGTCCGCCGCCCGCGCCCGCGAGCCCCTGGCGCGGCTGGCGACCTACCTGGCGGCCGCGGGCCTCCTTTCCGATGAGGATCGTGAGCGCGCCGAGGCGGAGGCGGACGCACGGATCGAGCAGGCTGTGCAGGCCGCCCTCGGCAGCGAGCCGCCCGACCCCGCGGACATGACGGCGTTCACCGTAGCCGCCGAAGCCACCGAAGCCAAGGGCGGCAAAGCCCATGCCTGATGCATCGGCCAGGGACCGCGGAGGCCATGCTGCAGGGATTCAAGGCCGTGCCTGGTGCGTCCGCCGTGGCCTCCAACGCCATGCGCGATGCATCGTCCGGGATGGCGATGGCCATGACTGGCGCCGTCGCCGAGGAGGATCGCGATGCCTGAGCAGACGCTGATCGGGGCCATACGCGACGGGCTCGCCTGCGCCCTGGCGGCCGACCCGCGCGTCGTGGTGATGGGCGAGGATGTCGGCCGCGTGGGCGGGGTGTTCCGCGCCACCGAGGGCCTGCAGGAGCGCTTCGGCGCGGAGCGGGTCGTCGACACCCCGCTGGCCGAGAGCGGCATCGCCGGCACCGCCATCGGCATGGCGGCGTACGGCCTCCGCCCCGTGGCCGAGATGCAGTTCATGGGCTTTGTCCTGCCGGCCGTCGACCAGATCGTCTCCCACGCCGCGCGCCTGCGGGCCCGCACGCATGGGCGGTACACGGCGCCGCTCGTGATCCGCACGCCCTACGGCGGCCTCATCCGGGCGCCGGAGCTCCACTCCGAGAGCCTGGAGGCCTTCTTCTGCCACCTGCCCGGCGTGAAGGTCGCCTGTCCCAGCACGCCGCGCGACGCCAAGGGCCTGCTGCTGGCCGCCATCGCCGACCCCGACCCGGTGATCTTCATGGAGCCCATGCGCCTCTACCGGTCCGTGCGCGAGGACATCCCGGACGAGGCGTTCACGGTGCCCCTTGGCCCCGCGCGCCTGGCGAGGCCGGGCCGCGACGTCACGGTCGTGGCCTGGGGTGCGATGGTCCCGGTCTCCCTGCGGGCCGCCGGCGAGGTGGCCGGCGAGGGTATCGAGGCCGAGGTGATCGACCTGCGGACGCTGGCGCCGCTGGACGAGGCCAGCCTGGTCGAGTCCGTGCGCCGCACGGGCCGCGCCGTCGTCGTGCACGAGGCCGTCCGTACGGCCGGCTTCGGCGCGGAGGTGGCGGCGCGCATCGCGGAGGCGGCCTTCCTCCACCTGCAGGCGCCCGTCGCCCGGTGCACCGCGCCCGATGCGCCCTACCCGCCGTTCCTGCTCGAGGATCGCTTCGTGCCCCAGCCGGCGGACGTCGCCGCGGCGATCCGCTCGGTCGTCGCCTTCTAGGGTCCGGATGACGCGAGCGAAGACCGCGAAGCGGTCAGAGCGAAGCTGGGCCGAGCCGCGCCCGGATGGAAACAGCGGCGAGGAGGGAGCTGCGTTCGTGGAGTACCGCCTGCCCGATCTGGGGGAAGGCATCGACGAGGCTGAGGTCGTCCGCTGGCTGGTCAAGCCGGGCGACCGCGTCGCCCGCGACCAGCCCGTCGCCCAGGTGCAGACCGACAAGGCGCTGGTGGACCTGCCGGCGCCCGCGGCCGGAACCGTCGCCACGCTCGGCGCCCGCGAGGGCGACCGCATCCACGTGGGCGAGCTGGTCGTGGCCATCACCGAGGGCGGCGGCGAGGTGGTCCAGGGCATCGTCGGCACCATCCCCGGGGAGGAGCCGATCAGCGCGCCGGGCGCCACCGCCCCGGAACGGGCCGCCTCCGGCGCAGCGCCTGGCGTGGCGGCCGCGGCCCGCGGTGG
>DAHVAF010000120.1 GCA_027314765.1 Clostridia bacterium
GGCCCAAGGTCGCAGCGCACCGCCTCGAGCACCAGCTCGTAGTAGGCGCGCTGGAAGGCGCGGAAGCCGCCGTAATGGCGCACAAGGCCTTCCGCCACGTCCTCCGGGGCCATGTCGGCTCAGCGGATGCCGCCGGCGCCAGCGAGAAAGTGCACGGAGAGCAGGCTGTCGTCCAGAAAGGGGCCGTACTCCTTCAGCAGGGCCCGCGTCCAGGCCTCGTCACCGGGGAGGTAGTCGACCTCCAGGCCGACCAGCACGCGGATCCGGTCGCGGTAGCGCGCCTTCAGCGCCGTCATGTCGCGGATATAGGCGTCCAGCTGGTCCGCGCGCATGGGGATCTCGTCCAGCGCCCCCGGCGGGTACGGGCAGCGGGCGAGAAAGCTGGCCGGCAGCGGCGGGTGCTCGGCCACCGTGTACGTCTCAAAGCCCAGGGCGATGGCCCGCTCGATGTACGCGGCCGTGGGCTCGCCACTGCCGTGGCGGCAGTACTCGGTATGGGTGTGCCCGTCGCGCTTGCCGGCCATCCGTCACCCCGCCGCGCCGATGGCGCCGACATACTCCCGGTACTCGATGCGGGAGGGATGGACTGCGTCGTGGTGCAGGGTCAGGCGGGCGACCGGCCCGCGGGTGTCCCACTCGTTGGCGCCGCCCGTGTGCCAGTTGCGGTCGGCGAGGGGGAAGCTGCTCCCCGCCACCTCGAGCCGGATCCGGTGCCCGGGGCCGAAGTGGTTGGCCGTGGCGATACCGCGGACCCTGACCTCGTGGATCATGCCCGGCTGCACGGGCGCCGGCCGCGCGTAGCCGTCGCGGTAGCGGAGGCGCAGGCAGCTCCAGGCGACATTGTACGCGGTGCCGTCGGGGTAGACATCCACCAGCTTGATGAACACGTCCGCGTCGGGAACGTCCGCGGACACGTGCAGCACCGCCTCGACGTCCCCGACGACCGCCACACCCTGGTCCAGGGCGGGCGTGGAGTAGACGAGCACGTCGCTCCGGCACTCGACCGGCCGCTGATCGCAGCAGATGGGGTCGGAGCCCAGGGCGGCGCCGAGGCTGGGCACGGGAGTGTCGGGGTCGGCGATGAAGTGGTCGGCGCCGGCGGGGGCCGGGACCGGCTGCAGGACGCCGTCCCCCCAGAGGGTGTTGGCGCCCCGGTCGCTGCTCAGGTAGAGGCGGCCCTCCCGGGTCTCGGGCAGGGGCCAGCGGTCGCCGGTCAGCCACGTGGCGGCGCCCATGAGGAAGACCTGCACCCTGGGCATCGGCTTCCAGGCCTGGTCCTCGCCGGCCAGCAGGCGGCGGAACCAGGTCATGATGATCTCGTCGTACGGGAAGACGGTGTTGCCCATCGGCCGCTCGCCCAGCATCGCGTCGGGCGACTGGGCGCGGATCATCGCGCAGTGGCCCGTGCCCGCCATGATCAGGTACTGGTCCGGGTGGTGCTGCTGGAACTCGAAGAGCTTGATGGTCTCGTACGCGCCCACGTCCAGCCAGCCGTTGATGTTGAGGGCGGGGGTCGCGCCCGTGTGCTCGGCCCGGAGCAGGTCGACGCCCCGCCACACGGGGTCCGCCGGCGTGCAGGTCATGTACGTGTCGTAGCCGCTCTCCGGGATGCCCATGCGGCGCAGCACGTCGGCGCTCGGCGGGCGCATGCGGATGCGGGCCAGGTGCTTGGCGTATTCGGGATCGCGGGTGCCGGGCGCGCTGAAGCTGTAGTTGCGGAGCGCGCGCGCCAGCTCGTCGGGGTCGTCGCTTGGCGCCAGCCGCGGGCGGCGCAGCAGGCCCGAGGGGCCGTACCAGCCCGTCCAGATGCTGAGCACCGGCACGCCACCCTTGTAGAAGAGGCCCTGTGAGCCCTCGGCGCCCGGGATGTCCCCGACACCGGCCCCAGCACTCATGGGCACGCCGGCCTTGAGGGCCGGATGTCCGCGCGCGCTGATCAGCAACTGGTTCTCCGCCGGCGAGGAGCAGCCGAGCAGGCCGACGCTGCCGTTGGACCACGGCTGGGAAGCGATCCAGCCGAGGGTGTCGGCGCAGTCGTCCGCGACGTGGCCGAGCAGGCTGAAGTCGCCGTCCGACCAGCCCGTGCCGCGCTCGTTCTGGATCACCACCGCCCAGCCGGCCGCGAACACGCGCCGGTAGACGTCGTAGGGCAGGTGCTGCGTATAGGGGGTGCGCTCCATGACGACCGGGACGCGGGCGGAAGCCCGCGGGCGAATGACGATTGTCGCCAGACGCACCCCATCGCGCATGGGGAGCATCAGATACTCCATCAGGTACCTGTCACCGGTGGCGCCGAGGGACCGCACGTGGACCTCGAGCGGCGTGGGCACGCCGGGATGGAGATCACTCACCTGGCAACACCCCCTGGGCACGCACTTCGCGCCGCGCGCGGGGCGTCCCTGTCCCGCGCCCGGCGGGTGCCGAGACCCGGTCCCCCTCATCTCGCGGAGTCGATGGTGGCCACCCATGTTCCAGCGCGCGTTCCCCGCCACGGCACAGGAGGCACTGTCGCCGGCGCCGGCCATTCGATGTCCGAATCCGGAATGCCGTGCGGCGGCCGACCCCTTACATTCAGTTCATGAGCGAACTCGATGAGATCCGCTGGCGCGCCGTGCAGGGGCGCGATCGCAGCATGGACGGGGCGTTCGTTTACGCGGTCCGCTCGACGGGGGTGTACTGCCGCCCGAGCTGCGCCTCGCGGCGCCCGCTGCGCCGAAATGTCGCCTTCTACGCATGCGGCGCGGGCGCGGCCGCGGACGGCTACCGGCCCTGCCGCCGCTGCCACCCGGAGGCGCCGGCGGAGGCTGATCCCGGGACGGCGGCCGTCATGGCCCTCTGCGAGCGGCTCCAGACTGCGGATGAGGGCCAGAGCGTCGCCGTCCTCGCGGGAGAGCTCGGCTACAGCGCGCGCCACCTTGGCCGCGTGTTCGCCACGGTGACGGGCGTCACGATAGGGAGGTTCCGGCGCGCGGCGCGGGCCGAGCGCGCGAAGGCTGCCCTCCGCGCGGGGCGCCGCGTCACCGAAGCCGTTTACGACGCCGGGTACGGCTCGCCCCGGGGGTTTTACGAGCAGGCCGCACCCAGGGTCGGCATGGCACCGGACCGATACCGCGCGGGCGGCGCCGGCGAGATTATCGCGTACACGACCTTTGCGACGCAGGTCGGCACCGTCGTGGCGGCGGCGACGGCGCGCGGCGTGGCGGCGGTGCGCATTGGCGCCGAGGCGGAACCGCTGGTCGAGGAGATCCGGCGGGAGTTTCCAAGGGCGACCCTGCGCCGCGACGACGCCGCACTGGCGGAGATCGCGGGGGTCATTGCGGGCGCGGCGCGCGGATCGGCGGACGCGTCGCTGCTGCCGATCGACGTCGCGGGAACGGCCTTTCAGGCCAGGGTGTGGGATGCCCTGCGCAGGATCCCCAGGGGGCAGACCCGCTCCTACGGGGAGATCGCGGCGGCCATGGGAAACCCGCGGGCGGCGCGGGCAGTGGCCGCCGCGTGCGCGGCCAACCCCGCCGCCATCGTCGTGCCGTGCCACCGCGTGGTGCGGGGGGACGGTACCGCGGGCGGCTACCGCTGGGGTGCCGCAGCCAAGGCCGCGCTGCTTGTCAGGGAGTCCGCGAGCCGCTCGCAGGAAGCCGAAGGAGGCGCCAGGTAAGATGGCGGATCCAGTCCGGCCCGCGTTCCGCGTCGATGCCCTGCCACGGCCGCTGCTGGAGCGCGTGTGGGCCAGCGGCCGCGACGCGGCGGGCAATCGAGTCGAGGTCATGGTCAACGAGAAGGAGGGCTCCGCCCCGCTGCGCTGCTGCCTGCGGGAGGCGGCCGCCGGCGAGCGGGTCGCGCTGATCGCGCACCGACCCTTCTGCCGCCCGGGGCCGTATGCCGAGGTGGGGCCGGTGTTCATCCATGCTGAACCCTGCGCGGGGTACGCGGACGGCGACCGTTACCCGGAGCCGTTCCGCCATCGCCGCCAGGTCTTCCGGGCGTACGACGACACCGGGCGCCAGGTCTACGAGCGCCACACCCTCGTCGAGGGGGGCGAGGCCGAGACGGCCATCGCCCGGATCCTGGAGGACCCCAGGGTCGCCTTCATCCACAGTCGCAACGTGCTCGCCGGCTGCTACATGTTCACCATCTGCCGGGCCTGAGCGCGGCGCTGGCGAGGCAGCGGACCCGCGCGCGGCGTTGGTCCGTCAGCTTGTGCGGCGTGTCAACCACGCCAAGTCTTCACGTCGATCTCGTATCCTGACCATGTTGCGCGCCGGCCGGCGGTCCGGGGCCATGGCGGCGCCCGCAGCCGGCCCATGCGCGCGCCGGCGCGAGTATACGGCCGCACGCGGCCCTTGAGGGCCCCGGCGCCGCCGCGGTACGGTGCATGGGTTGCGCGCTTGGGAAGGACGGGGTGGTTTTCGATGTACCGGCCCGAGGATCTGCGGCTTGGCGACATCATCCTCTGCGAGGGGGCCCTTGATGTCCGCGATCCGCTCGGCCTGCTCATGGTGTGGGCCAGCGACAATCCGTTTCAGCACGCGGCGCTCGTCGGCGACGGCGAGCTCCTGGAGTCGCTCGACGTCGTCGGCACAGCCCCGCTTGAGGCCTACGCCCCCGTCGGGTGGCGGTTCCAGGTGGCGGGGGCCACGCCGGTCCAGTTGCGGACTGCGGTTAGCGCAGCGCAGGCGCGCGTCGGCGAAGCCTACGGCTATCGTGCCCTGGCGCGCGAGGGCGGGCCCGTGCCGCTATACAGGCGATTTGACCCGCACGATGTGGTCTCATCGGGCCTGGTGTGCTGGGCATTCGCGCGGGCGGCCATCCGCCTCAGCTGGCAGCCGCTGCCGACGCCCGCCTCCCTCTCATACAGCCCGCTGCTGCTCGGCCCGCGGCCCTGGCGCGAGGTCGGTTAAGCGTCCTGCTGCTCCCGCCGCCGTCCCTGGCTCTGCGGGGCCTGCTGCTCCCGCCGCCGTCCCTCGGCTTTGCGGGGCCTGCTGCTCCCGCCGCTATCCCTTGGCTTTGCCGGGCCTGCTGCCCGCGCCGCCGTCCCTCGCTCTGGGCCCACCCCGGCTGAGTTTGTGAGCTCAGGGCCCGCCCGGCGGCAACAGCAGCAGCGCCAGCACACGCGCGGCCTGCGCCCGCGTGGTGTCGCCGAGCGGCTGGAAGGCGCCGCCCGGGAAGCCCTGCAGCAGGCCGGCGGCCACGGCGGCCTGCACACCGGCGGCGGCCCACGGGGCGATGCTCGCCGCATCCGAGAACTTCAGGGGCGGCCCGCCGCTGAGGTGGCGTGCCCGCGCCAGCAGCACGGCCAGCTCCTCGCGCGTCACGACGCCCCCGGGGTCGAAGGTGTGGGGCGCCACCCCCTGCACGAGGCCGCCTCGGACGGCGGCTGCGACATAGGGGGCGAACCAGGCGCCGGCCGGCACGTCGGCAAAGGATGACGTGGCGCCGGCCGGGGTCTGCAGGCCAAGCGTCAGGTCGAGCATCTTCACGAACTCCGCGCGCGTGACGGGAGCGTCCGGCTGGAAGGTGCCGTCCGGAAAGCCGCTGAGAATCCCCTGCTGCGCGAGCGCCTCGATCGAGCCATAGGCCCAGTAGGTGCTCGGCACGTCGCTGAACACCGGCGCCGTGACGGGCACGTACGTGTACTGGTCGCCCGGGCCGGCCGCGCTCGGCCCGTTCACGGTCGTCACGGTCACGTCCACCGTGCTGCTGCCCGCGGGGGCCACGGCATCAATCACACCGTCCGACACGGTGCTGAAGGTGGCCGCCACGCCACCGAAGCTGACGGCTGTCGCGCCGGTGAACCCGCTCCCCGTCAGCACGACCGCCGTGCCGCCAGCCGCAGGACCACCGCTCGGCGCCACGCCCGAGACCTCGGGCGCGGTCCCGCTGGCTTCGTAGGTGAAGCGGTCGGATGCGCCGGTTGCGCTGACACCGGCCGGCGTCGTCACGGTCACGTCCACCGTGCCGCTGCCGGGCGGGGACACGGCATCGATGACGTTCGGGGGGAGAACGGTGTAGCTCGCCGCCGGCGTCGACCCGAAGTCCACCGCCGTCACGCCGAGGAAGGCCGACCCATCGATGGTGACCCGGGTGCCGCCGGCCGCGGGCCCGCTGGTCGGGCTGATCTGGCTGATGGCGGGGAGCTTGGACGCACTGCCGCCTCCGCCGCCGCTGCTGCTCGTGACCACGACCGCCGGTACGTAGGCGGCGACGCCAAAGGGCGTGCCGCTCAGATCCGTGACGGCGGGTGTACTGCTCTGGGTGAT
>DAHVAF010000134.1 GCA_027314765.1 Clostridia bacterium
GGAGATCCTGGACCGTCTGGAGCGGCCCGACCAGCGCGACCAGCCCGCGCATCGCGAGCAGCGGCGGCCGGAAGGGCTCGCGTAGAGCCGCCGCTCTGGCGCCCGGCCCGGCCGCGGCTGGCCGCGTTCGGGGGCTGCGCCTGCACGCGGGCAGGGCGACGCCACCGCCTCCGGATCAGCGCTTGTGGCGCATGACGACCGCGACGAGCGCGACGACGGCCGCCACCAGCGCCACGAGGAGCACCGTGGAGCGCAGGGCGAAGGCGATGGCGCCCCAGTACGCCGAGGTGACCCGCGTGCCCGGGACATACAGGTACGAGTTGAGGTAGGCGTGCTGGAAGATCACCCAGATGCCCCGCAGGAGCAGGAGCCCGAGGAGCACCACCGCTGCCGCCAGAATCATGGCCGCCGGCGGCGAGTGCCGCCCGCCGCCCCAGCGCCCGCCGTACCGGAACCGCCACACCGTCCAGTCCTGCCGCCGCCGCATGCTGGCCGCCTCCTCGCGACGCGCACCGCGCCATAGCAGGGTATGCGCGCGGGGCGCCGCGTCGAAGGGCCCTGTCTCATGTCGACGGGGCGCCCGCGCGGCGGCAAAGCGGCCGGGACGCGCGGGCGGTGCGTTGACGTCGGCCGGGGTTCGGCCGGTTCGGCCGGGTCGGCCGGGGGTCAGGCGGGTCGGCCGGTTCAGCCGGGTCAGGCGGGTCAGCCGGGTCAGCCGGGGGTCAGGCGGGTCAGCCGGGGGTCAGGCGGAGATCAGCGCCGCTTGCCGCCGCCCCCGCGCCGCGCCCCGGGGGTGACGGCGGCGGCGACCTTCTGAGCCACGGTGGGCGCCGGCGTCGCCAGCACGCCGCGGTAGAGGGCCGCAGCCAGCAGGCCGCCCAGGATGGGGCCCACCCACCAGATCCACTGGTTGGTGAGAAAGCCTGCCACGAGGGCCGGGCCCAGGGCACGGGCCGGGTTCATGGCGGCACCCGTCAGCGGGCCGCCCATCAGCACATCCACCATCACGATGACGCCGATGCCGAAGCCGCCGACCTTGGGCGCGCGCTCGTCCACCGCCGTGAGGAAGACGGCCGTGACCAGCAGGAAGGTCATGAAGCCCTCCAGGAGCACGCCCTGGCCGGCGCTGATCTGCGACAGGGCCGGCGCGCCGAGGTGGGTGGCCGCCGCCGCGGCGGCCGGGAAGATCGCCTTCAGCAGCAGGGCGGCGATGAGCGCCCCGACGAGTTCGGCGACGATGTACGGGATCACGAGGGCGCCCTTCAGCTTCTTGGCGGCCCACAGGGCCACCGTCACGGCGGGGTTGAGCGCGCCGCCGGATATGTTCATCGTGGCCGTGATGCCGATGGCCAGCCCCAGGCCGTTGGCGATGGCGATTCCGAGCAGGCCCACGGAGCCGTTTGTGACCTTGTCGAGAATGGGCGCGCCGGCGCCCGGGAACACCAGAAAGAATGTGCCAAGGGCCTCCGCGACGAGCAGCTTCAGCCAGTCCTTCGGCAAGGTCCGACCCACCCCCGCCTGCAGGATAACTCGCCCAGGGCACTCGCGGGTGCCCGGGACGGTGGATTTGTCCGAGAGCGCCGGGTCGTGTGGCGTGGAGAGGGCCACGGCGCCCCGCCGTGTCGCCGGCTCCCGCCCGAAGTGTTGACGGAGTCCAAAATTCGACTGATAGTGTACCCATGCCCAGCACAGACATTCCCGATCCAGTGCGCCTGCTGCACGAGCACGGGCTGCAGGTGACGGCGCAGCGACTGGCCGTCCTGCGCGCCGTGACCCGCCGGCCGCACGCCACGGCGGACGTGATCGAGGAGCTCGTGCGGGGTGAGATCGGCGCCGTCTCCCGCCAGGCGGTGTACGACGCGCTCGGCACGCTGAGTGACAAGGGCCTCATCCGGCGCATCCAGCCGGCGCGATCGCCGGCGCGCTACGAGGACCGCGTGGAGGATAACCACCATCACCTCGTCTGCCGGGCCTGCGGCGTCATGGTCGACGTCGACTGCGCCGTGGGCGACTCGCCCTGCCTGCAGGCGGCGGATGACCACGGGTTTGTCATCGACCAGGCGGAGGTCATCTACTGGGGGGTCTGCCCCGACTGCCAGGGGGCGAGATCCGCCAGGTGAAGCGGGATGGACAGGGAGGGAGCGCCATGAGCAACGACGACTCGGGCCAGACGGCCACACGCTCCGATGGGGCAGCGGGCGCAGCCGCGCGGCGGAACGCCCTTACGGGTTCCCTGGCGAACCAGCGCTGGTGGCCCGAGCAGCTGAACCTGCGGCCGCTGGCCAGAAACTCGCCCTTGATCGACCCCATGGGCGCCAGGTTCGACTACGCGGCCGAGTTCGCCGCGCTGGACCTCGCCGTCGTGAAGGCCGACATCGTGAAGGTGATGACGACCTCCCAGGACTGGTGGCCGGCCGACTTCGGCCACTACGGGCCGCTCTTCGTCCGCATGGCCTGGCACAGCGCCGGCACATACCGCATTCACGACGGCCGCGGCGGCGCCGGCCACGGCACGCAGCGGTTCGCGCCGCTCAACAGCTGGCCGGACAACGCCAACCTCGACAAGGCGCGCCGCCTGCTCTGGCCGGTCAAGCAGAAGTACGGGCGGAAGATCTCCTGGGCCGACCTGATGATCCTGGCCGGGAACTGCGCGCTGGAGTCGATGGGCTTGCCGACGTTCGGCTTCGGCGGCGGGCGCGAGGACGTGTGGGAGCCGGAGGAGGACCTCTACTGGGGCCCCGAGCAGACCTGGCTCGGGGATGAGCGGTACAGCGGCGACCGCGAGCTGGCCGCCCCCTTCGCGGCGGTGCAGATGGGCCTGATCTACGTCAACCCCGAGGGTCCGAACGGCAAGCCCGACCCCGTGGCCGCGGCGCGGGACGTCCGCGAGACGTTTGCGCGGATGGCCATGAACGACGAGGAGACTGTGGCCCTGATCGCCGGCGGGCACAGCTTTGGCAAGACGCATGGCGCCGCCCCCGCCGCCGTGTACGTCGGGCCCGAGCCCGAGGCTGCCCCGATCGAGCAGCAGGGCCTGGGCTGGAAGAACACCTTCGGCACCGGCAGGGGCGACGATGCGATCACGGGCGGCCCGGAGGTGATCTGGACGGGCACGCCGACGACCTGGGACAACGGCTTTCTCGACAACCTCTTCCGCTACGAGTGGGAGCTGGTCAAGAGCCCGGCCGGCGCCTGCCAGTGGCGCCCCACCGACCGCAGCGCGGACGACACCGTGCCCGACGCCCATGACCCCACGAAGCGGCACGCCCCGATGATGCTCACCACAGACCTGTCGCTGCGGTTCGATCCCGTCTACGAGCCGATCGCGCGGCGCTTCCACGAGCATCCGGACGAGTTCGCCGACGCCTTCGCCCGGGCGTGGTTCAAGCTCACGCATCGCGACATGGGCCCCGTCGCGCGCTACCTTGGGCCGGAGGTCCCCTCCGAGCGCCTGATCTGGCAGGACCCCGTGCCCGCCGCCGACCACCCGCTGATCGACGCCGACGACATCGCCACGCTCAAACGGAGCATCCTCGCCTCGGGCCTCTCGATCCCCCAGCTGGTCGCGACCGCATGGGCGTCGGCGTCCACCTACCGCGACAGCGACAAGCGCGGCGGCGCCAACGGGGCGCGCATCCGCCTGGCCCCGCAGAAGGATTGGGAGGTCAACAGCCCGGCGGAGCTGGCGACGGTGCTGAACGCCCTCGGCGAGATCCGGGCCGACTTCAACGGCGCGCGCGGCGGCGGCACGCGCGTATCCCTCGCCGACCTGATCGTCCTCGGCGGCTGTGCCGCCGTCGAGCAGGCCGCCAGGAACGCCGGGCACGAGGTGCGGGTCCCGTTCGCGGCGGGACGCACGGACGCATCGGCTGAGCAGACCGACGCCGCCTCGTTCGCCGTGCTCGAGCCGACGGCCGATGGCTTCCGCAACTACTTCCGGGCGGGGGACCGGCGCCGGCCGCAGGAGCTGCTGGTCGACCGGGCGAGCCTGCTGGCGCTGACGGCGCCGGAGATGACCGTGCTGGTCGGCGGCCTGCGCGTCCTCGCGATCAACACCGGCCACTCTGCCCACGGCGTCTTCACGGGCCGACCCGAGGCGCTCACCAGTGACTTCTTCGTGAACCTGCTCGACATGGGCGTGGAGTGGCGGCCGTCATCCACCGAGCATGTCTATGAGGGCGTGGACCGCCACACCGGCAAGGTCAGGTGGACGGGCACCACCGTCGACCTCATCTTCGGCAGCAACTCGCAGCTCCGGGCCATCGCCGAGGTGTACGCCTGCGGCGACGGGCAGCGGAAGTTCGTGGACGACTTCGTGGCGGCGTGGGACAAGGTCATGCGCCTGGACCGCTTCGACCTCCGCCGCGCTCCGGCCGCTCGCTCGTAAACCAGGGCGCGAGCATCGGCGCACCCACCGCGGCGCCCCGGGCGAGGCCTGGGGCGCCGCTGCGCCAGTGCCCCGGCCGGCTGCCAGGGTGGCGCGTGCGTGCGGGCCGGATGCGCAACGGCCGCGGCCGGAGCCCGCCCGGATACCCACGCCGCTTGCGCCATGGCGCCCAGGCGCCGTTGCCCCGCCTGGCTGGCCGGAGCGTGCGGCGCAGCAGTGGGCCCCGGCCGCACGCAAAACCCGCCGCCGTGCCCTTTCCACGCCCCCCAGCCGCCCGGCCGCCCTCGCCCCGGTGGGCGGGCAGGAACACGCGGCGCGCGTGCGAAGTGAGCGGATGCGGAGGGATGTCCCCATGACGGACGCGGCCGGAATCGGACCGTACGCATCGCTGGTCTGGCGCTGCGTCGGCCCGCATCGCGGCGGGCGCTCCTCGGCGTGCGTCGGCGACCCGCGCGATGCCCAGACCTTCTACTTCGGCGCCGGCGGCGGCGGCATCTGGAAGACCACCAACGGCGGCATCACCTGGGAGAATGTCAGCGACGGCTGGGTCGGGTCGGCCTCGGTCGGCGCCCTGGCCGTCGCCCCGTCCGACAGCAACGTGGTGTACGCCGGCATGGGCGAGTGCTCCATCCGCGGCAACGTCTCGTACGGCGACGGGCTGTATCGCTCGACCGACGCCGGTGCCAGCTGGCAGCACCTCGGCCTGGCGGACACGCGCCACATCGCCCGCGTGCGCGTCCACCCGGACGACCCCGACACCGTGTACGTCGCCGCCCTCGGCCACATCTACGGCCCGGGGCAGGACCGCGGCGTCTACCGCTCCCGCGACGGCGGCCGCACATGGCAGAAGGTCCTCTACCGGGACGAGGACACGGGCTGCATCGAGCTGATCCTCGACCCCACGAACCCCCGCGTCCTCTACGCCGCCCTCTGGCAGGTGCGGCGGACGGAGTGGAGCCTCACCAGCGGCGGCCCCGGCACCGGCCTGTTCAAGTCCGCCGACGGGGGCGACACGTGGCGGGAGATCACGCGCGCGACCGGGCTCCCGGAGACCGGCGTCCTCGGCCGCATCGGGCTGGCCGTCTCGCCCGTGCGCGCCGGCCGCGTCTGGGCCCTGGTGGAGCATGACCAGGGCGGCATCTACCGCTCCGACGACGCCGGCCGCAGCTGGCAGCGGCTGAACGAGCAGCGCGACCTGCGCTCGCGCGCCTGGTATTACAGCAACATCTACGCCGACACCCAGGACGCGGACACGCTCTACGCCCTGAACAACTTCGCCTGGAAGTCGATCGACGGCGGCAAGACGTTCGGCCCGGTGGCCACCCCGCACCCCGACCACCACGACCTGTGGATCGACCCGCGGGACGCGCGGCGCATGATCATCGGCCAGGACGGCGGCGCCTGCGTGAGCTTCGACGGCGGCTTCTCCTGGTCCACCATCTACAACCAGCCGACCGCCGAGTTCTACAAGGTCGTCACGGATGCCGGGGCGCCCTACCGCCTCTACGGCAGCCAGCAGGACAACACCACGCTCTCGGTGCCGAGCCGCTCGGAGATGTCGGGCATCTTCGACCGCGAGTGGTTTGACTTCGGCGGCGCGGAGAGCGCCTCGATGGCCGTCCGCCCGGACACGGGCGTGGTCTTCGCCAGCAGCTCCGGCGGCGGCGAGGGCGGCCGCCTGACCCGCTACGACCACGGCCTGCGCCAGAAGCGCGACGTGTCGCCCTGGCCGGCCCGCACGGCCGGCATGGCGGCCCGCGAGTACAAGTACCGCTTCCAGTGGACCTCGCCCGTGGCCCTCAGCCCCCACGACCCGAACGTCCTCTACATGTGCGGCAACCGCGTCTTCCGCAGCACGGACGAGGGCGCCAGCTGGGAGCTCATCAGCCCTGACCTCACGCGCAACGACCCCGACAAGCAGGCGCCCTCCGGCGGGCCCATCACCAAGGACCACACGGGCGTCGAGGTCTACTGCACCGTCTTCGCCTTGGCGGAGTCGCCGGTGCAGCGCGGCGTGCTCTGGGCGGGCTCGGACGACGGCCTCGTGCACGTGTCCAGGGACGACGGGCGCACATGGGACAACGTCACGCCGCCCCAGCTGCCGGAGTGGTCCCGCGTGGGCACCATCGAGCCCTCTCCGTTCGAGGCGGGCGGGGCCTACCTGGCCGCCAGCCGCCACCGCCTCGACGACCCCCGCCCCTACCTGCTGAAGACCTCCGACTTCGGCCGCACGTGGACGCCCATCGCCAGCGGCATTCCCGAGCATGAGTACACGCGGGTGATCCGTGCCGACCCGGTGCGGCGCGGCCTGCTGTTCGCCGGCTCCGAGGGCGGGGTCCACGTCTCGTTCGATGACGGTGCCTCGTGGTGCTCTCTGCGGCTGAACCTGCCCGTGGTGGCCGTGCACGACCTGCAGATCAAGGACGGCGACCTCGTGGCCGGCACGCACGGCCGCAGCTTCTGGATCCTGGACGGCGCCGCCGCCCTGCTGCGCCAGGACGCGCAGGCGGCCACGGTGCACCTCTTCCAGCCGCAGACCACCGTGCGCTTCAAGGCCGGCGGCCACCTGCTCCTGCCCAAGGAACAGGGTTACGAGAAGCCCGTCGCCGCGATCGAGCTGCCGGCCGGCGCCTCCCACTACCTGAAGGGCAAGCCCGCCAACGGCCAACCCTACTTCCTGGATGCCGGCCAGAACCCGCCGAACGGCGTCGTGATCCACTACCATCTGCCGGCCCAGCCCGAGGCCGAGGTCAAGCTCACCATCCGGGATGCCCGGGGCGATGTCGTCCGCACCTTCTCGAGCGCCGACAAGGCGGTCGACGAGGCCGCCCTGCCGGCCGCCGCCGGCGCCAACCGCTTCGTGTGGGACATGCGGTACCCGGAGGCCGTGAAGCTACAGGACGGCCAGGCGTCGGCCGAGCGCTGGTCGGCGGGACCCGTCGCCGTGCCCGGCGAGTACCGGGTCGAGCTGGAGGTCGCCGGCACCACGCAGAGTCAGACCTTCCAGATCCGCAAGGATCCCCGCGTGAAGACCTCGCAGGATGACCTGCAGGCCCAGTTCGAGCTGCACGCGCAGGTCCGCGACAAGCTCTCGCAGATCCACGAGGCCATCAACCGCATCCGCGCCGTCCGCCGTCAGGCCGACGAGTGGGTGGGCCGCGGCAAGGGCAACCCCGGCCTGCAGGAGCGGGCCGAGGCCCTGAACCAGCGCCTGGCCGAGGTCGAGGGCGAGCTGATCCAGGTCGGCGGCAAGAGCCCGCAGGACGCGCTGAACTTCGGGCCGCGGCTGAACGACCGCGTGGCGTTCCTGATGGGCGTCATCAACTCCGCGGACTTCGCCCCGACCCGCCAGACCCACCAGGCCCTGGCCGAGGTCACCGGGGAGGCCGACACGCAGCTGGACAAGCTGGAGGGCATTCTGAGCCAGGAGGTGCGGGCGTTCGGCGCCTACGTGCGCGAGTTGGACCTGCCGCCGATCACGCCGGCGTAGTGCCGCGATGCGTGCGCATCGCGGGACACCTGGTTCCGCTGCCCTTCCCATCCGTACCAAGCGCGGAGGCCGCCGGACGCATCCGGCGGCCTCCGCTGGCTTCCCGCTGGCGCGACGTCGCGTGGGGCGACGGCCGCGCCTGCCGTATCTGGACAGCGCCCGCGGCGCCCGCCGGGGCGTCCAGCCGGTGCAGCAGGTCGCGCAGGGCAGCCACCTCGCGGTCGAGCGCCTCCCGCCCGGCCGGAGTGGCCTGCACCCAGGTCCGGGGCCGGCGCCCTTCGAACCCCTTGCCGACCCGCACGAGCCCGCCTTGCTCCAGGACGGTGAGGTTTCGGGACAGGTTCCCGGCCGTAGGGCCGAGCACGTCCGCCAGCGTCCTGAAGTCCGCGCGGTGTGCTTCGTGCAGAACGGTCAGGATGCCCAGCCGCACCCGCTGATGCGCCAGGTCGTCGAGCTCGGTGGCCGGATGCATCACGCGCTCCGCGTGCGGAGGAGGCGGAGGAGATGCAGGCGACGCTGCCCAAGGCCGCGGCGGCCTCCAGGCAGGTGACCGGACCCGCGGGCGCGGCCGGCGTCAGCACCGCCGTGCCCGCGCCGCGATCAGCACCCCCGGGCCGGCCCAGAGCGCCACGGCCACCCTGCGCCGCATCGCCGCGATGGCGAGGTGGATCGCGCCGGCCGCCAGCCAGGGGCCGACATCCTGCGGTCGGGTGGGGACGTCGATCGCGACGAGGACAGGCTGGTGCATGAGCCGTTCGCGCTGGCGTGGCTCGACCCATCCGGCAAGTGCCGGTGGGAGGTATCCATCCGGGACGGCTTGGCCCGGACGACGCTGGACCTGGAGGACCTCGGGTTCCGGTGGACCCTCAACCTCGGCCCGAGCACGGCCATGCGGTACCGAGCGACCTTCACGCGGCGGACGTGGGACGAGGTGGGCGAGTTGTGCGTCGACCGTGGAGGCGAGTGGACCCGCGTGTTGGAGATGAGCCTCGAGCGCCTGCGCTAACCACCATCGTCGCCGCGCGGTTTGCCGGCAGGCTGGGGTCCCGGTCATGGCGGCCTGGCAAACGCGGAGGGGGCCGCCGGATGCGCCTGTCGGCTCCGTACCTTCGCAGTCAGTCGTCCCGCGCGATGTGGGAATAGGGGATCGGCTTGAGGCGCGGCATGCCCGGCATGCGTGCCACGGAGGCCGGCCGTCCCTGGCGGAAGCCCCGCCAGCGCCAGCGGCGAGGCCGCCGGTTGCGCTGGATCGCTGTGGCGATGCCGCCAAAGGCCACCACGCCGGCGACGAGGGCCCATGCGCTGTCTCCCCGCCCGTGCGGCGTGGCCGCCCCGACGCTGCCGGCCGTTGGCGCGGCCAGGTGGAAGACCATCGGCAGGGTCGGCGGCGGGGGAGGCAGGGGGTCCGACTGGGCCGCCTGCAGCCCGTAGCGCAGCAGCGCAGCCTCGTCCTGCCAGACCCAGTACGGCCCCTCGCCCATCACGACGGCGATGACCTCATGGCCGCCACGGTTGGCGGAGGCGACGACACAGTTCTGCGCGTCGGTCGTGTAGCCGGTCTTGATGCCATCGGCGCCGGGGAAGACGGTCAGCATCTCGTTGATGTTGTAGAGCTGGCGCACGGAGTTCTTGGCCGGCCAGGGGATCGTGGCGTGCCGCATGTCGACCATCTGGCGGAAGACCGGATCCGTCATCGCCGCCGCGCCAAGCAGCGCGAGGTCGCGGGCCGAGCTGTAGTGGTGGGGCGCGTCGAGCCCGTTGACGTCGGCGTAGTGCGTTTCGGTGAGGCCGAGCAGCTGCGCCTCGCGGTTCATCTCGGCCACAAAGGCCGGCAGGCTGCCGGCCACGTTGACCGCGATCGCCACGGCCGCGTCGTTGGCGGAGACAAGGAGCATGGCCTCCAGCAGCTGCTTGAAGGTGTATACCTCGCCTGGCTGCAGGTAGATCATCGTGCCGTAGACCTTGGTCACCGCCTGAGGGACCACCATCTGGCGGGCAATGTTGTCGTGCCAGTCGCGCAGCGCGACGTAGGCCGTCATCATCTTGGTCAGGCTGGCCATCGGCAGCTCGGTGTTGCCGTTGTCCGTATAAAGGAACGTGCCGGTGGTGGCATCGTAGACCACGGCCGCCTTGCCGTGCAGGGTGGGCAGGGTCAGGGCGCCGCTGGTGGCAGCGAACGCCGGCGCCGACGCGATGCTCGCCAAGACGAAGGCAAGGAGGGTCCAGGCGACGATCCGCAGGGGCAGGTCCCCCGTTTCAACCCTACGCCAGCAGTCCCGAACGCAGCACCGTTCGGCGTGGCCCGTCCACCTCCTGCAGCCGTTTCAGGGGGCGGAGCGGCGCGGGCCATCCTGACCGTGGCCGGCCGGAGGCTGATAGGCGACCAGCGTCACCCCGAGCTCCCGCTCCAGCCGCCGTATGGCTGCCAGCGCGTCGGGCGACAGATCCGCGAGCCGATACTCTTCCATCGGGCAATCCCCCTCTGGCGTCGAGTATCGCCGCGCCGCGAGCCGGGCAAACCTGGTCAGCGACCGAACAGGCGGGCGAGCATCCGCCTCAGCCGGGGGGCGACGACCGTGGCCTCGACGCGGCGCACGAGGTCGCCGGGGTCGCCGGAAATGGTGAAGATGTCGGTGTCCGGATCGTAGGCGGACCCTGCCAGGGCCCGAGTGACGCGGGCCACTCAGCCGCCGCAGAGCAGCCCGCTGACGCGGACCCCGCCCGCCACGGGCTCCGCGCGCGGCCGAACCCGCCAGTTGCGCCAGGAGGCTGCCATACGGAGAGGATACCACCGCCGTCCCTGCGAAGGAGTTCCCCGTGGTCTGGCTGGTGATCGGCGTGAGCATCGTCGCGTTGGCGCTCGGCCTGGCCTTTGGGCCGGCCGTGATGGCCATACGCCGCCGCCTGCTGGCCGCGGCCCTGGTCGTGGGCGTCGTGGGCCAGTTCATGGGCTGGAACGGATTGATCTGGTTCGGCGTGGTCTGGCTCAGCTTCACGGTGGGCGAGCGGCTGCGCCGGCGCCTGGAGTTCGGCCCCCCCGAGCCCCCGCCCGACGACTACGATCCGCACAGCCGTTACCGTTGAGCGATGCGCGCCACCGTGGCCGCCACCAGTTTCGGCAGGGCGGCGTCCGGGAAGGGCGAGACGCAGCTGACGTTGATTTCGCAGAGCACCGGGCCCGGCAGAAAGTCTGCGTCCCAGATCACGGGCAGCGCGTCGGCGGCCACGCCCAGCGCGGCCTGCATCCGCGGCAGCCACTCCGTCTCCAGGCGTGCGCCGATGGCCTGAAACTCGGGCTGGTCGGGCGGATAGTAGAGCCGCGGCTGGGGCGTCGGCGGCTCCGCGCTGGTCAGCGCCGTGACGTGCTGGTGGCCAAAGCCCACCACCTCGGCGTGGGTCATGTAGCAGCGGACCATGCCCTCCGGCTCGGGCTGCACGAACGGCTGGTCCAGCACCTGGCCGTAGCTCGCACAGATCGCCAGGAACTCGTCCATGGAGACCTCCTGCTCCCGGCTGCCGCGCCGCGCGTGCAGCACCCGCAGCCGGTCGCCGCCGGCCGGCTCCACGCGCCAGGTGCCGTTTCCGCCGTTGCCTCGGTTCTGCTTGATCACCCGCGGACCGCTGAGCGCCGCAAGCCCGCGGCGCAGCTCGTCCGGCGACCGGTACAGGCGGATGTCCCCGCTTGACCAGGACATCGCGCGGGTGTCATAGAGGACCTGCTTGGTGCCCAGGCGCAGGATGATGTCGGGGTGGGCGCTCACGAAGACGCCAGCCGCGGCGGCTTCGCGCAGCAGCGGGTCCAGCACCGACCGCGTCTCGCCGCCCCCGTGGATGGGGTCGACCCAGACGACGGCCGCGGCGACCTTGCGCAGCTGCCGGCGGACCTCGTCCGCGACCTCGTCGGCGTACACGACGGGCACGGCCTCGACGCCCTGGCGGCGGAACTCCCCCAGCACGTTGGCGTAGCGGGGCTCGCCCGCCGCCGCCCGCTGCCGCGCCTCGGAATCCCCCGAGTAGACAACCGCGACCTTCATGCCTTCATACCTTCGGGTGCGGCGTGCTCAGCGCCGTCGTGCCGTCCGGGAGCGGCTCCTCACGGTAGTCCCCGAACAGGATGGGCTCCTCGGCCACCAGTACCTGCCACACGCGGTGCATGGCCCGCCGGATCTCGGACTCCGCGTGCGGGCTTGTGCGCATGGCGATGACGTGGCGCCACGCGCGGACGTTTCCCGTGACGACGATGGGCGCCTCCGTTTCGTTGGGCAGCAGAGCCCGCGCCGTCTGCTGCACCGCTTTGCGCTGGTCGCGCGGGCCCAGCGCAGCGAAGGCCCCTCCGCCGGCCGCCCGGCGTCCCCGAAGCACCTCCGTGAGCTCGGCATACTGCCGCACGACCGTGTCGATACGGTCCTCGAACGCTGCATGGAGCGCCGAGTCGCCCTGAAACTCGGGCCGCTCCACGAAGCGCACAACATTGACGTACCGCTGGCTGACCTGGCTGTTGTGCGTCACGATGCCGTTGGCCACGAAGTTTTTGTGCTCGCCATCCATCTCAATGTCGTACGCTGGGCGCAGCCCCATATACTCCACGGCAATGATCCTCCGCTTCCGAGCAAGTAGCGGATTGGCATGGCCTTGTGGCTTCCTGCGACCAGCCGGAATCTCCGTAAGGCTTCGGCCGAAGTGTTCGACGTATTCCAACTCATGGCCGTTCAGCTTGTCTTCGTGACGCGTCTCACACACCGTGGCAAGGTTATCCACGTCAGCCCGAAGCTGCTGACTGAGTCGCGTGACTCCTTCACGCCAACGGTGGTTCCCCGCTCCTCTCCTCCGCTGCGCGATCTGAGTACGGTCTTCGTCACTTCTGTGCCACACTGCCGTGTACCGCAGGCCCTTGTTCCATGGCTTCTTCCCCTGGCTCCAAGAACCAAGAGGCTTCTGGAGACGGTGCCTCCTTACCCAAGAACGGATGCAGTGCGGTGCGACTCCGCAGAGATCGGCGATGTCAGCTTGCGATAGGCCATCTTGGCAGTACCGCTGCTCCAACCACTCACGGTTCTTGTAAGCAACCTCGCCGTTCGTCAGGAGCGCCACATCCAGCCGAGAGTACATGGCGAATCCTCCAGCCGACACAGACAGTCCGCCAACGATGTCGCTGAGAGACGACCAACCTCCTGGCGTCAGGAGACGGTGCTCCTTGGTGCAGGTGATGGTCTTACCGTCCTCCAGCGTTACCTTGAACATCGGCTTGATGCCTGAGAACACGACGCTGCGTATAGCCTCCGTCGTGAACACGCCCCGGCTCTCGTCATAGCAGCGCAGGCGTAGCAACTTCAACCGGGACCGACCATGCGGTGTTGCCTGCATGTTGAACAGCGCGGAAACGGGACGTTTCTGTACACCGTTCAAGCGTCCATGCTCACGACGTGGTGAGTAAACCTCCGCCTCGCCGTCGAGGCAGTAGGCAAAGCCGGCCCGGTGCCTCACGAGCTCATGGGTGAGCGAGCGGCTCACGCCGTAGAGCAGCACCGTGTAGTTGGCGTGCTCCAGGACGCTGCCGTGTCCCTGGTCCATGATGTTGGCGAAGTATCGGGCCGCCTTCGCGTTGGTCGTGCGCCTGGACCCGAACGACTCGTAGCAGATTTGGCCAGCGACCTTGCAGAGGAGCGTGCCGGGCGGCAGCGGGGTCGGGTCGTTCACGTAATCTGCGAATCCGTCGTCCAGCCCGCTGAGGAATGGACCCAGACCCGCCACGTCCGTCGCGGGTCTGGCCAGCAGCACGACGCCGGGCTCCTGCAGGTATGGCGTCCCGGCCGCCGTGCGCAGCACGGCCGCTACAGGTACTTGCCGAACCATTCCCCAAGCCTGCTGAGCCGCTCGATCCGGTTTCTGGGCTTGCCCGACCGCGACAACTCATGGCTCTCGCCCGAGAAGCGCAGCAGCGCTGTCTCGACGCCGAGCCGCCGCAGGGCCACGTACCACTGCTCCGCCTGATCCAGCGGGCACCGGTAGTCCTGGTCGCTGTGAGTGATCATGATCGGCGTCTTCACGTTCTTGGCGTACCGGAGGGGCGACACCTGCATGAGCCGCTCCTCGTGGTCCCAGAGGTCGGCGCCGTCGGTTTCGCGGTAGCCGAAGTGGAAGCCGATGTCGCTTGTGCCGTAGAAGCTGTGCATGTTGCAGATGCTGCGGTCGGTCACGGCGGCCCGGAAGCGGTTGGTGTGGCCCACGATCCAGTTGGTCATGAAGCCGCCGAAGCTGCCGCCCGTCACGCCGAGGCGGCCGCCATCGACCCAGGACCAGCTGCAGGCCATGTCGACCGCCTTCATCAGGTCCTCGTAATCCTTGCCGCCCCAGTCGCCGACGCAGCCCTGGGTGAACGCCTCACCGTAGCCCTGGCTGCCGCGCGGGTTGGCGTACAGCACGCCGTACCCGAGCCCGGCCAGGTACTGGAATTCGTGAAAGAACGTGTGGCCGTATGAGGAGTGTGGCCCGCCGTGGATCTCCAGCACCAGGGGATAGCGCTTGCCCGCCTCCCAGCCCACAGGCCGCATGACCCATGCGTCGATCGGCAGCCCGTCCGCACCCTGGTAGGGTACATACTCGGGCTCGGACAGGCGCACCTCGGCCAGCAGGTCGGCGTTGACCTCCGTGACGCGGCGGTCGTCGACGTAGATGTCGCCTGGATGGATCGCGGAGCCGGCCGTGTAGGCGAGCCTGCCGCCCCGGCACGTGAACGAGCTGATGCACTCGGTGGCCGCGCCCCGAACCTTCTCGACACGCCCGTCCACCGTGCAGCGGTAGACCTGAGCCGACCCGCGGTCGGTCGCCACGAAGAGGATCCCGTCCGGTGTCCAGACCGGGCCGTGGCCACCGTCGTCCATCCGCATGTCCGTGCCCACATCGCACCCGGCCACGCGGTCGAGGGCGGCGGTCAGGTTGCGCACGGGCCCGCCTTCGGCGGGAACGACATACACGCACGTGTTGCGGGAGGTCGGGTCGTTGTGGCCGAGGTAGGCGATCAGGCGGCCGTCCGGCGACCACGCGGGCGTGCCGGCCGGCCCCCGGTGGTCGGTCAGGCGGCGCAGCCCGGTCCCGTCGGCGCCGACGACGTAGAGGTCGGCGCTGAAGTCCACGTCCGCCTCGTCGCCGCGGGCTGACGCGAAACAAATCTGGCGCCCGTCCGGCGACCAGGTCGCCGCGTCGTCGTCGGCCTCGCCGAAGGTCAGCTGGCTGAGGGCGCCCGTCTCCGCGTCCACGCGGTAGATGTGCTTGCGCCGGTCGTCCCGGATGCCCTCGCCGTTGAACTTGTAGCGGAGGCGCGTGATATAGGCGACGTCGGGCGGCGGCAGGCCCAGGGCATCCCGCTCCGGCACCTTGGGCTTCTCATCGCGGACCACTGCCACGAATGACCGGCCGTCCGGCGACCAGGAGAAGGCCAGTGCCGAGCGCTTGGTGACCTGGCGCGACTCACCGCCGGCGGCGAGGTCCAAGACCCAGATCTGGGCCTCGCCCGTGCGGTCGGATAGAAAGGCGAGGCGGCTCCCGTCGGGCGACCAGCGCGGCCGGCGCTCGCGGGCTCCCCCGCCCTTCGGCTTGGTCCCCCAGGTGACGCGGCGGCAGCCGCTGCCGTCGGCCTCGGCGACCCAGATGGCGCTGCGGTACCCGTTGGCGTCGACGTCGAACTCCACCTGGGCGAAGGCCAGCCGCCGCCCGTCCGGCGACAGCTGCGGATCGCCCACCAGGCGGAAGCGGCAGAGATCGGCGAGCCCGACGGGATGGTCGTGCATGGCAAGTGCCCCCTCGGCAACAGGCGCGCGGCTTGGCCGCGCGCGAGCCAGTTCAGCAAGGGCACTTCGCCGGGCGGCCAAGCCGATCCTCCGGCCGTTCGGACGGCGGCGAAACCGGCCCGGCCGGAGGCCCCTGCACCCTCAGGCGTCGCGCAGGGTGCGCTGGGCCGTGTACACCGCCCATCCGAGGGTCACCGCCGCCAGCGCCAGGACGGCCAGGATGCCACGCACCACCGGCGCCGGCTGGGCCGCGCCTGACAGCAGCGACCGCATGGCGTCGAAGACGTAGGTGGTCGGATTGATGTGGGCCGCCACGCGCATCCACCCGGCCTTGATCAGCGTCATGGGCACGAACGTGTCGCTCAGAAACAGGAGCGGAAAGAACACGAACGTGGCGGCCTGCGCCGTGCGGCCTGAGCGCGACCGCAGCGCGACCGCCACGGCGTAGCCAGCAAAGCCCAGGCCCCAGCCCGCCGCGAGCAGGACCACGGCGACCGCTGCCGCCGGGCCGCCGGGCAGCTTCAGGCCGAGGGCCAGGGCGACGAGCAGGATAAGGACGGTCTGCGCGCCGACCTGGATCATACCCGAAAGCATGGGCGCCACCACCAGCGCGGTGCGCGAGACGGGCGTTAGACGCAGCTTCGTGAAGTAGCGCGACTCCAGGTCGCGGATGAGGGCCTGCCCGGCCGCGCCTGCCCCGCCCACCGAGCCGGAAACCAGGGCTACCGGCAGGATGAACGAGAGGTAGGGCATCCCGCCGAACGCGCTGAGGCGGCCGATGCCGCCGAGGCCCGCGTTATACACGAGCAGGAAGAACAGGCTGATCGCCACGTTGGGCACCACCGACCAGGGCTCGCGCAGGGTCACCTTCAGCGCCCGGGCGGTCAGCAGCCAGACATCTGCGGCGAGGCGCAGCGTACGCATCAGGCACCACCTCCGAACGGGCCATCCGGGACCAGCCGCGGGGGCATGACCGTCCCATCCGCGCCCTGGTCGCGCGTGAGCTCGATGAACACGTCGTCGAGCGTCGGCGGCGCCACGCGCAAGCCGGCCAAGGCGATGCCGGCGCCATCGGCGGCGGCGAGCAGCGCGCGGGCGGCAGCGGCCCCGTCCGCGACCGCCACGCGCACGGTCTCGCGGTCAATGGCCGCACCGGGCGCCACGCCGTCGGCGACAACCAACAGCGCCTTGCAGTGCGCCGCGTCGGCGGGCACCAGCTCGATCACATCCCGCCGCATGCGACCCTTCAACCGTGCCGGCGTGTCCTCGGCGACGATCCGCCCGGCGCGCAGGATGGCAATGCGGTCGCAGAGCGCGTCGGCCTCTTCCAGGTACTGGGTCGATAGAAAGACGGTCGTGCCGGCCTCCGCATGCACCGCCCGCACCAGATCCCAAAGGGCCTTGCGGCTCAGTGGATCCAGGCCTGTCGTCGGCTCGTCGAGAAACAGGATGCGCGGCCGGTGCACCAGACCCATGGCGAGGTCGAGACGCCGGCGCATCCCGCCGGAGTAGCCGGCGATGCGGCGGTTGGCGAACCCCTCGAGTTGGAGGCGCTCCGACAGCTCCCGGGCGCGGCGCAGCGCCTCCGCACGGCGAGCGCCGTGAAGCCGCGCCTGGAGCTCCAGCGCCTCGACGCCGGTGAGCAGGGGGTCCACGCCCGTCTCCTGCAGGGCCACGCCGATGACGCGCCGGACGGCCGCCTGACACCGCACGACATCCAGGCCGAACACCTGGGCCTGCCCTGCGGTCGGGATCAGCAGCGTCGTCAGGATCTGCAGGGCCGTGCTCTTGCCGGCGCCGTTGGGTCCGAGCAGGCCGAAGATCTCTCCCTCCGAGACCGCCAGGCCGATGCCGTCGAGCGCGACCGTCCCGTCGGCGTACCGCTTGCGCAGCCCTGCGGCCGTGACCGCGAGGTTGCTGGTGCCCTTGGTTTCCGTCCACTCCGCCACCTTTCCGATTGCGCGCGACGGCTCTCACATACTATATTGACCAGTAAGAAAAATTCTGGTCAAGCGGGGGAGATCGCATGGAGGGTCGGGGGGCACGTGCGCTGGCCAAGGTGGCGGGCATCGTCGCCGGCGCACGCGCGCGCTATCTGACGATTGTACTGTGGCTCGCGCTGGCGGCAGTCTTGAGCTTGGCACTTCCGGCCGCCAGCAAGATGGAGGCGCCAAACCCCTCCAACCTACCGGCGTCGTCCCAGTCGGTCGTTGCGGCCGCGCTGCAGCAGCGGGCATTCGGCGGCGGCAACCAGACCCCGGGCATCCTGGTCTTTTACGCGCGGCACGGATTGAGCGCGCACGAGCTCACGGCGGTCGCCGGCTACCTCCGGGCGACCGCCCGCAAGCCGCTTCCCGGCGAGGTGGGGAAGCCAGCCTTGGCCGGCCTGACGGCGCCTGCCCTCGCCGCGCTGCTTAAGGCGCACGGCACCACGCTCGCCGTGCCCATGCTGTTTCACACGACAGCCGACGCGAAAGAGCTCGCCGCGCTGCTCAGGGCCCTCGGCGGCGGGCTGAAAGGATCCTTTGGCGCGAACCTCCTGAGGCTGCCGGCCCGAAAGGGCGCGCTTGTAGCGCGGTTCACGGGCCCCATGGGTATCGCCGCCGACACATCCGGCCTGTTCGGCAACGCGGATGTGACGCTGCTCGCCGGCACCACGCTGCTGATCCTGCTGCTTTTGGTGCTGATCTACCGCTCACCGATCCTGCCGCTGATTCCGCTGCTCGGGGTCGGCTTCTCCTATCTGGTGACGACCGCCCTGCTCGGGGCGCTGGCCAAGGTGCACGCGATCGTGATCGACGCCGAGACCGTGTCGATCATGACGGTGCTCATGTTCGGCGCCGGCACCGACTACACGCTGTTGGTGGTCGCACGCTACCGCGAACAGCTCGGCCGCCTGGATGACCATCGGGCGGCGCTGCGCGCGGCACTGGCGGGGAGCGCGGGCGCCGTGGCGATGAGCGCGGGTACGGTCATGCTCGCCCTGCTGGCCCTGCTGCTATCGCAGTACGGCGCGGAGCACCGCTTCGCGGTGCCGTTCGCCCTCGGCGTCGGCATGACGGCCCTGGCCTCGCTGACGTTGGTGCCGGCGATCCTGGCCGTCCTTGGCCGCCGTGCCTTCTACCCACGCATCCCGCGCCCCGGAGCGATCAAGGCCGCTCGTCCCGGCTGGCTTGTCCCCTTTGTCACACGCCGGCCCTGGGCCGTGCTCGTGGGCGCAACCGTGCTGCTCGGGGCGCTTGCCTCCTTCGTGCCCGGGATCCAGACCTCGTTCGACCTGCTGTCTGCCCTGCCCCAGAGCGCGCAGTCGCTGCAGGGATACAGCCTCCTCGCGCGCGCCGAGGGTGCCGGCGCGCTGAGCCCGGTCACGGTCCTGGTGCGCGGACCCGGCGCGTCGAGCAACCTGCGGCAGGCCCTGCTTCGCGCTGCGGATGTGAAGGCGGTATCGGAGCCGCGGGTCGCCGCGGTGCATGGCACACCGCTTGCCGCCTACGCCGTGACGTTGACCGAGGACCCGCTCTCAAACGCGGCGGTCGCGGCCCTGCCCGGCCTTGCCGGCGCCGCGCGGGCGGGCCTCGGCACGAGTCCGGGCACGTCAGTCTACCTGAGCGGCCCGACGGCCCAAAACGCTGATTCGGCTGCGCTGGTGGCGCGCGACACCCGCGTGGTGATCCCGGTGGTGCTGGTTGCAATCGCCCTGCTGCTGCTGCTCTACCTGGGGTCGCTTGTTGCCGCCGCCTACCTCATCGCCACCGTGGTCCTGTCGTTTGCCGCCTCGCTGGGCCTCGGCTGGATCGTCCTTCACGACGTGATCGGCGTCCCAAGCCTGGCGGGCGGGCTGGTCCTGTACGCGTTCGTCTTCCTTGTGGCGCTGGGGGAGGACTATAACATATTCATGGTCTCCCGGATCTGGCAGGAACGTGCCCTCCGGCCCATGGACGCCGCCGTCGCCCAGGGCATGCTTGCGACCGGCTCGGTGATCACGGCGGCCGGGCTGATCCTCGCCGGCACCTTCACGGTGTTGACCGCCCTTCCCCTCCAGATCCTGCTCGACTTCGGCGTTGTGGCCGCCGTCGGTGTCCTGGTGGACACGTTCGTCGTACGGTCCGCCCTTGTCCCCGCGATCACCCTGCTGCTGGGCGACCGGGCGATGTGGCCACGGCGGCCCACCATCGGGGAGGCGAGGCCGATTGGCGCGGGCCAAGCGAACGCTGGGCCGTCCGAGGCGGGCTGATCAACTCGTCCCCACCGATGTGGCCATCGTCCAGGCCGCGCTGGAGCTGTTTATGGCGCGCGGCTTCCGGGCGACGACCATGGCGGCGGTGGCTGCGGCCGCCGGCGTCACCAAGCCGGCTGTGTACTACCACTTCCAGGATAAGGGCTCCCTGTTCGTGGCCGTGGCGCGCCTTGTGTTTTCGCGCGCCACGGCAGCCACCGAGGCCATTTTGGCCCGTTCGGCACCGCTGCGCGACCGCCTCCAGGCGATCGCCGCCATCGTCTTCTCGCTGCCCCAGCCCTTCACGGCCTTCGACGCCATGATGCACGAGGCCGACAGCGAGCTCACCGCGGAGCAGATCGTGGCGATCCGCCAGCAGGAGCGGAGCCTTGCGCAGCTGGTCGAGCGCGTCCTTTTGGATGCGGCGGCACGCGGCGAAATCCGGGCCGAGGACCCGGTGCTGGTGGCGCATGGCTTTTTGGCCCTGCTGCGTATCGGTCAGATCCGCGACGAGGACGGCCGGCGGCGCTTCCCCGACATCCCGCGCACCGCCGCGCGCGTGGTCGGCGCGCTTTGGGACGGCATCGACCCAGGGGCGCCACGGTGACTTCGGGAGCCGGCGACGCAGTCGGTCTTGCCGCACACCGGCGCGAACGCCCGGCGGGGGGAGACGCCTACGCGGAGGCCAGGCGGGGGATCTCCTCCACCGGGATCGTCAGGTCCATAAGGCTACTGTCGCGCACCACGGTCAGGGTGCCGTGGTCGCCCGTGCGGCGCGTCGCCAGGGTGCGGCGAATGAAGCCCAGGTGCGTGACGGGCTTGCCGTCCACCCGCACGACCATGTCGTAGTGCCGCACGCCCGCGCGCTCGCCCGGCCCGCCCTCCACCACGTGGCTCACGATCACGCCGCGGCTGACCGGCAGCCCGAAAAGCGACATGAGGGCGGGGTCGATCAGCTCCGGCTGGCCGGAGAAGCCAAGCCAGGGGTGGGTGGCCGCTCCGAACTCGATGATCTGATTCGCCACGCGCATGATCACGTCGGCCTGGACGGCCAATCCGAGACCGTTGGAGAACGGCAGGCCGTTCAGGCCGACGACCTTGGCCTCCAGCGTCGCCAGCGGGCCGCCCACGTTGCCGGCGTGCAGGGTGGCGTCCGTGACCACCAGCCCGTCGACGGGGAAGCGCTCGGGCCGGTAGATGGTGCGGTCGACGGCCGTGATGATCCCGTGCGTGACCTCGTGCTCGGTCCCGTAGGGGTCGCCGAGGGCCAGCACGATCTGCCCGGGGCGCATGGTCTGGCTGTCCTCGTATGGGATGGGCGGCAGGCCGATGCGCGCGTCGCAGCGCAGCACGGCCAGGTAGTAGAGCGGATCGGTCCCCACCGCCGTGGCGCCCAGCTTGCGGCCGCCGACCTGGACCGTGATCTCGCTGTCGGCGGCGGCAAACGGCGCATGCGTCACGACGTGATACGCGTCGATGGCAAAGCCCGAGCCCACCGCGGCCCGGTTCTCCTTGGCGTTGACCGACTGCACGTGCGCGACGTACGGAGCGACGCGGGCGGCCGCGTCGACGATGGTGCTTGACCAGGGGTCCACGGCGACACCTCCGTTCGGGCGGCAGCCAGTGGATCTCTCTATCGCTATGATACGCGTTCCCGCGCGCCCCTGAGGCGTGCATGGCTCTGGTGCGCGCGGGATCCTCAGCGCACGCCGGGAAAAAGGTGGGACGCGCGCGCATATCTTGGCGCGGGGGGAGGCTCGCCGCATGCTGCGTCTTTTCTGCAAGGGCAAGATCCACGGGGCGACCGTGACCGAGGCCAGGCTGGACTATGAGGGCAGCGTCAGCATCGACGCCGACCTCTGCCGGGCCGCCGGCATGGTCCCCTTCGAGATCGTCCAGATCACCAGCGTGGCCAACGGCACCCGCTGGAAGACCTATGTGATGGAGGCGCCGGCCGGCGGGGGCACCATCTGCCTCAACGGCCCGCCGGCCCGTCACTTCCAGCCGGGCGACCGCGTCATCATCCTCAGCGAGGCCCTGCTCTCCGAGCAGGAGCTCGCAACCACCACGGCGCGCGTCGTGTTCGTCGACGGCAGCAACCGCGTGACGGACGTGGTCCTGCACCACCTGGGGGACGACGTCACGGCGCCCCCGTCCGCGTGAGCCCGCGGACGACGAAGCTGGCCACCGGTCCACCCGTGCCCGCCGTTTACGGCGCCAGCGCCCGCGTGAGCGCGTAGACGATGAAGCTGGCCACCGGGATCCCCTCCGCCTCCGCCCGCGCGGCCACGGACGTCCGTAGGCTCCGTGGCAGCGCGTCCAGCAGGGCGGCCTCTGCGCCAGGTGCGGCCGGCTGGGCCTGCGCCGCAAAGAGGTACCAGGGGATCGCCGCCCGCAGCGCCGACAGGAGACCCCCGGCGAGGTCCGGCGCGCCGGCGGCGGCCGAGGCGGGCCAGGCCCGCTGCAGCCGCAGGGCCGATCCCCGCCGGGCGGTGCCCTCGCCCAGCCGCAGGGGCTGACGGCCGAGCCACCAGCGGAGCTCGCCGCCGAGATCGTCGGCGCCCCAGCCGCCCCCGCCGCCGTCGCGCACGCCCTCCGGGCCACCCGCCGCCCCCGAAAGCGCCGCCGCCACCGCGTCCCAGGCGGCCGTGCGCGGCGGTACCTCCAGCCCCGCGCGCAGCCCTTCGGCGCCGAGGGCGATGAACAGCCGCGGCCCGCGCCCGTCCTCGCCCAGCGGTCGGAACGCGGCCACAAGCTCAGTGCGGTACGCCATATCCGGCCGGGGCCAGCGGGCAGCGATGCGGCTCAGCACGTGGCCCGTCTTCACGGTGCAGTCGAGCTCGGGCAGGAGCGTGCCGAGCTCTGCCGCGACGGCCGCGACGAGGGTGCGCCACGGCAGGTCCACGTGCGCTCGGTAGACCTCGGCGTGGGCGTGGAACCAGGTGTGCGTGTTGTCGGCGGCCAGGGCGGCGAAGAAGGCGAACGTCTCCCCGGTCAGGGTGACGGGCGCCTCGCGGACCATCATGGCGGTCCACCTCCGAGATGCCAGTATTTTACACCCCGCCACCTCCCAGAAGCAACCAGGAGCCGGCGACCACCGCCAGCGTCGGCAGCCACCGGGCGCGCAGGGGCTCACCGAGCCACAGGCGGGCCAGCGCTGCCGTCACGAGCAGGGACAGGGCCGTCAGGGGCTCGGCCTGGCTGACCGGCAGACGCGCCAGGGCCACCACCAGCAGCAGGAACGAGCCGCCGTTGCACAGCCCGGCGCCCAGGGCGGCCAGCGGCGCCCCCGCCACGCAGTCCACCACCTCGCGCAGCCGGCCCCGCCGCGCCAGCTCGAAAGCCAGCAGGCCCGCGATGGCGATGAACACCGTCCAGGCGTAGATGACAGCCGGCGCCTGGCCGGCCCCGGCCTTGTCCAGCATCCGCGTCAGGGCCAGCAGCAGGGCGTAGGCCAGCATCCGGCGCGCCGGGCGGTCGCCCAAGAGCCGCCGGAGCCCGCCCACCATCCGCGGGCCGGCCTGCAGGGCCGCCGCCCCGCCCACGATCAGCAGGGTGCCGCCGGCCTTGGGCAGGGTCAGCCCCTCGCCATGCACCGCCGCGGCCATCAGCACCACGAAGACGGCGTTGGCGCTGCCGAGGGGTCCGATGACGCTGACCTCGCCCTCGCGCAGCGCGGACACGTAGCAGAGGAAGGCGACGGTGTAGATGGCGGCGCTGGGCAGCGCGAAGAGCAGGTAGGCGGGGTGGACAGGCCCGGCGCCCAGGGCGAAGGGCGTCATGCCGAGCGCGCCCACCGCAAAAAAGACGAAGGTCGCCGCCAGCGCGCCACCCCTGCCGCCCAGCCGCTTCAGCAGCACCCGCTCGGTGCCGACCAGCCCGATGCGCGCGGCGACGGCCGCCCATGCCGCATCCAGCCCAGCTTCCCCCCTCCCGCCGCAACGGAACGGATGAAGGACGCGGCCTCAGGCCGCGGCCAAAATCACGGCCCGGTGCCGCGGCGGACGATGCGGGGGCTCGACCGGTAGCTGTCCCGGCCCAGGTCGCGCCGCACCGTGCCGCTGGGCGTCCTGATCTCCAGCCACGTCTGGGATGTGGCGCCGTCCTGGCCGGGCGCCACCACCTCGCTCTGGCCCGCGGGGAGCTTGGGGTCGTCGATGTACTCCGTGCGGAAGGGCGTGCGCGACAGGACCTCGGTGTAGATGGTGACGGGCGGCGGCATCCTGGTGCCGAAGATCGCCAGGGTCAGCTCGCGGTCGACGGCCTGCCCCCAGAGGACGAGAGGCCCGCCCGTGTTGTTGCGGAAGCGGAAGTCGAGCCCGCCGCTCTCCGTGACCGTCGCGTCCCGGCCGGGCGGCAGGTAGGGCACGAGCAGCCCGTGCTTGTGGCGCTCCACGACGGGCAGGTTCGCGAGCAGGACCACGTTGTAGAGGGTGGAGGCACCCTGGCAGACCCCACCGGCGATGGTCGGCACGATGCGGTCGCCCACGAACATGCGGCCCCAGCCGTAGCCGCCGGCCTCGGTGTAGGGGCCGGTGGCGGCGAGGTACGAGAAGACCGCGCCCGGAGCCACGACCCTGCCGGTCAGCTTGCGCGCGGTGAGGGCGATGTTCGCCGCCTGCGAGGGCGACGCGTGGTTGAAGTTCGTGGTATAGCGGGACATCTCGACGGTGGCGCCGGTCCGGTCGAGGACTGCCGCGAAGGCGGCGGGGTTGGGGCGCCAGGTCTCCGGCCCGCGCGGGGCGGACCCGGACGGCGCCGTGGCAACCCCCTGCGTGGCGGCCAGGGCGGCGGGCTCCACGGCCAGCGGCGCGGCCGGCACCTCGCCACAGGCGGCGACCGGCGGCTGGGCACGCAGGATGGCGGGGCCGAGCAGCGCCGCGACGAGCAGCAGCGTGGCCAGCGCACCGGCCGCGGCGAGGTGTCTGCGCAGCATGGGCGGGTGATCCCCCTGCTGCATGGAATGCGGGCAGGCCGGTCGGTCATGCCGGGCCGCACGGGCCAGCGTGTGCCCCTGTGGGGGATCGTGGCGAGCCGGCGGCGGTCGCGGTGTCCGTGGCCGGTGGCCGCGATGGTGCGCCCAGGGGGTGTGGCCGCGGGGCGGGATGGCGGGCCGGATGTCCGGAAGCGCGCCGCCGGCTGCGGGTGGCGAGTCTGCGACCGCGTCGCCAACCCGAAAGCCACATTTCCCGGCGCGTGGGCTCGAGGCGGCGCCGCCCCCGTGCAGGAGGTGCGCCCCCGCCGCCCGAAGCCTGCCCCCCACGGGAAGGGGTGCGCGTCGTGGACGGATTCGGCAGCCGGGCCGAGGACCGGTTCCTCATCGAGGCCATCGGGGATCTGCAGACCTCACCCGACGGCGCTGTCGCGGCCTTCGTCCGCCAGGAGATGGACCTGGAGGGCAACGAGTCGCGCACGTCCATCTGGGTGGTGCCGACCGACGGCAGCGAGGCGCCGCGCCGCCTGACGGGCGGCCGGGGCGACCGCAACCCGCGCTGGTCGCCCGCCGGCGACCGCATCGCCTTCCTCTCCGACCGCGCGGGCAAGCCGCAGCTGTACGTGATCGACGTGGCCGGCGGCGAGGCGCGCCGGGTCGAGACCGACGCGAACCCCGCCCAACCCCCGCGGTGGTCGCCGGATGGCAGCCGCATCGCCTTCGTGGCCCAGGTGGAGGTGCCTCCGGAGGGGCCGCGCCACCCCGGCGAGCCGGAGTCGCTCCGGCCCAAGAAGGATGGGGGCAAGGACCCGGGCGGACCGCGCATCCGTGTGATCGCGGACTACGACTACCGCTTCGACGGGCGCGGCTTCTTCGATGACCGCTACGCCCACGTCCACGTCGTGGCGGTCGACGGCGCCACGGATGGGGCGGCCGCGGACGGCGACCCCCCCGCGGAGGGCGGCTCCGAGGGCAAGAGGCCCACCCGCGAGCGCCGCCTGACGGAAGGCCGCTTTACGCACGACGAGCCGTGCTGGCTGCCGGACGGCCGCACTCTGCTCGTGCGGGCCCATCGCGAGCGCGGCCTGAACCTGGAGGGGGCCGCCGACATCTGGCAGGTCGACGCCGACGGCGGGACGCCCATCACCTGCTTTCTGCCGTGGGACGGCGTCATCCAGTCCGGCCCGCAGGTCAGCCCTGACGGCCGCCACGTCGCCTTCACGGGGATGAAGCACGGCGCGCCGCACTGGGTGCAGCCGGCGGGCCTCTGGGTCGTGCCGCTGGAAGCGCCCTCGGCCGACGCGCGCCTGGCCGCCGCCCGGGATCTGACCGCGGGCCTCGACCGCCCGGTCGGCGGCTCCATCCCCTGCGAGATCCGCTACGGCATGCTCACGCGCGCCTTCGAGTGGCGGGGCGGCGACCGCCTGCGCTTCCTCTGCGGCAACGAGGGGCGCGCCCTGCTCCACGAGGTGGGGATCCACGGCGGCGCCGCCGAGCCCATTCCCACCGTGCACGAGCTGCCCGCCGGCCCTGGCGCCTCGGCCGCCGCCCGCTCCGCCGCCGCGGCCGTGACCGCCGCCCTGGCCGGCACCCCGCCCAGGCAGGCCCCCACCGCCAATTCGGGCGCCGCCGCCGCCGCGCGCACCGTGCCCGACCTGCCGGTCATCGCCACGTTCAGCGGCGACGCCGGCCTGGCCGGCGGCCCCGCCCGGCCGGAGCAGATCTTCGCCCGTGGCCGCCGGCTGACGGCGTTCAATGCCGCGGCGGAGGCCGCGGCACTACCGGTGGAGCGGTTCCGAGTCACCTCCGAGCCGGGATGGAGCGTCGACGGCTGGCTGATGCGCCCCGCCGACTACATGCCGGGCCGGCGCTACCCGACGATCCTGTCCATCCACGGCGGCCCCACCGGCGCCTACGGGGACACGTACAGCTTCACCTTCCAGGCCATGGCGCGGCAGGGCTACGCCGTGCTCTACTGCAACCCGCGCGGCAGCACCACCTACGGTGAGCGCTTTCAGTCCGGCGTCGTCGGCGACTGGGGCGGGGGAGACTACCGCGACATCATGGCCTGCGTGGACCACGCCATCGCCCTCGGCGTCGCCGACCCCGAGCGCCTCGGCGTGACGGGCTGGTCGTACGGCGGCTACATGACCTCCTGGATCATCACGCAGACCGACCGCTTCAAGGCCGCCGTCGCCGGCGCCCTGATCAGCAACCTGGTCACGCTCTACGGCGTGAGCGACATCGGCATCCGCTCGCTGGAGCACCTGGTCGGCGGCCCGGCCTTCGAGAACGAGGAGGCGTACATGGCCCGCTCCGCCATCCGCCACGCCGCGCGCATTCGCACGCCCACCCTGATCCTGCACGGCGACGCCGACATGCGCTGCCCGCTGGATCAGGCCGAGCAGCTGTTCACCGCGCTGCAGCGGCGGGGCGTGCCCTCGGCGATGGTGCGCTACCCCGGCGAGTACCACGGCCTGCAGAAGCCGCGCCACCTGCACGATCGCCTGGCGCGGACGCTGGGCTGGTTCGACCACTGGCTGAAGAGGTAGCCGAAGCGGGTTGGCGGCGGGCGCGGGCGCGGCCACGGCCACGGCCACGGCGGAGATGCAAATGCGGACCCTGTACCTGCTGGACGGGCGCGGGCGCATCCGGTCGACGCGCGAGCCAAACCCCGTGCCGGGCCCGCTCTTCGTGCTGATCCGCGCCGCCGGCGGCTGTGCCTGGGCCGTGCACGCGGACGTGGGCGGGGCCGTGGCGGCGGAGGTCGAACGGCTGGCGGGCGACGAGCCGCCCCTCGGCGATCTCCGCGAGGCGCCTCTTCACGCGGCGGAGTATCTGGCCCTGCTGGGCGGCCGGGCGTGGTCGGGGCCGGCCTTCGCGTTCCCCGAGGTCCTGCCGGATGCGGCCGGCGTGGTGCGGATCGAGGACGAGGCGCAGCTGGGGCGTCACTTCCATGGCTGGGCGCCGGGCGAGATCGCCGCCGGCCGGGCGCCCGTGCTGGCGGTGATCGAGGACGGCGCCCCGGTCAGCGTGTGCTTCTGCGCGCGGCGGACCGACCGCCTGGCCGAGGCCGGGCTGGAGACGGCGGAGGCGTACCGGCGGCGGGGGCATGCCGTCCGCGTGACGGCGGCCTGGGCGATGGCCGTCCGGGCGACCGGCCGCACGCCCCTTTACAGCACATGGTGGGAGAACGCCGCCTCGCTGGCCGTCGCGCGGCGTCTGGGGCTCCGGGCCTACGCGAGCGACTGGAGCGTGGTGCGGGGCTGAGGGAGCCCGCGGCGCCGCCCGCCGCCCAGACCGCCCCAGGGCCTCAGCGCGGCGCGCCCAGACTGGCGAAGCCCCGGTCCAGCGCCGCGACAAGCGCCTCGAAGATGCGGTCGACGTCGCGGGGCATGCCGAAGTCGCCACCGTTCTCCAAGGTGACGAAGCCGCGCAGGGCGGCGCGGAGCATGTGGGGGGACGGTCATGCAGCCGGCACGGACAGGGGGCGTCAGGCGCCCCCGCCCGCCGCCATGGCCAGCGCCACCGCGCCGATTCCCGCGGCGACCAAGGCGATCGCCACGAGATAAGCCCACTCTCCGACCCGCTCGCGAAGCGGCGGGTGGAGGATGGCCTCTGCCCCGGCCGGCGGCCGGAAGCCCCGCAGCCGCAGGGCGTTGGTGACGACGCTGACGCTGGACATCGCCATGGCGGCCGCCGCCAGCACCGGGCTCAGCAGCACGTGGAACACGCCGAAGAGGGCGCCCATGGCCACGGGGATCAGCACCACGTTGTACCCGAAGGCCCAGCCGAGGCCCTGGCGGATGGTGCGCACCGTCCGCCGCGAGAGGGCGATGGCCGACACGATCCCGCGCAGGTCGCCGCCGACCAGGGTGACATCCGAGGCGGCCATGGCCACATCCGCCCCGGTGCCGATGGCGATGCCGAGGTCGGCCTGGGCCAGGGCCGGCGCGTCGTTGACCCCGTCGCCGACCATGGCCACGACATGCCCCGCTTCCCTTAGGCGGCGCACCTGCGCCGCCTTGTCGCCTGGCAGCACCTGCGCCAGCACGCGGCTGCGCTCAATGCCGGCCGCGGCGGCCACCGACTCCGCGGCGCCCGCGTGGTCGCCGGTCAGCATCCAGACGTCCAGCCCCAGGGCCCGGAGCTCGGCGACGGCCTCGCGGATCCCGGGCTTGAGGGCGTCGGCCACGGCGATCACGCCGGCGGGCCGGCCATCCACGGCCACGAAGAGCGGGGTGGCGCCGCCGTCCACATGGAAGCCGTTGAGCGAGCCCGCGGCCTCCTCGATCATGGCGCGGCTGCCGACCAGGACGTCATGGCCCTCCACCCGCGCCCGGACGCCGCGCCCGGAGAGCGCCGCGAAGCCCTCGGCCTTGGGCAGCGGGAGCCCCTTCGTGCGGGCCAGGGCCACCACGGCCTCGCCGAGGGGGTGCTCGGAGCCGAGCTCGGCCGCCGCCGCGTAGGTGAGGAGGCGGTCGGGAACGAGGCCGCCGTCGGCGGCCTCGACCGAAGTCACCTCCGGATGCCCGCGCGTCAGCGTCCCCGTCTTGTCCAGCACGACCGTGTCGATGCGGCGGGCCTGCTCCAGCGCGTCGCCGCCGCGGATCAGGATGCCGAGCTCCGCGGCCTTGCCCGTGCCCACCATGATCGCCACCGGCGTGGCCAGGCCCAGGGCGCAGGGGCAGGCGATGATCAGCACGTCGATGGCGGCGCTCAGGGACAGCGTCAGGTGCGGGGCCGGGCCGAGCAGCAGCCAGCCGATGAAGGTCAGGGCCGCCAGGCCCATCACGGCGGGCACGAAGTACGCGGAGATGGTGTCGGCCAGGCGCTGCACGGGGGCCTTGCTGCCCTGCGCCTCCTCAACGAGGCGCACGATCTGGGCCAGGGCCGTGTCGCGGCCCACCTTGCGGGCGCGCATGACGAACGAGCCGGAGCCGTTGAGCGTGGCGCCGATGACGGGGTCGCCGGGGCCGCGGTCGACGGGGACGCTCTCACCCGTCAGCATGCTCTCGTCCAGGGTGGAGGCGCCCTCGACGACCTCGCCGTCGACGGGCACCTTCTCGCCGGGGCGGACGCGGATGAGGTCGCCCACGGCGAGGTCGGCCACGGGGATGTCGCGCTCGCTGCCGTCGGCGCTGAGGACGCGGGCCGTCTTGGGCTGCAGGCCCATCAGGGCGCGGATGGCGCCGGCGGCGCGGCGGCGGGCGCCGGCCTCCAGCCAGCGGCCCAGCAGGATCAGGCCGATCAGGAGGACGGACGACTCGAAGTACACGCTGGGCGGGAAGCCCCAGCGCGCGGCCAGGGACGGCCAGAGGGTGATGAAGGCGCTGTAGCCGTAGGCGGCGCTGCTGCCGAGGGCCACCAGCGTGTTCATGTTGGTGGTGCCGTGGCGGCCGGCGGACCAGGCGGCAGTGTAGAAGACGCTGCCGGCCCAGAACTGGATGATGGTCGCCGCGATCAGCAGGAAGGGGTCGAGGATCGGGGGCGCGATGTGCAGCGGCAGGTACATGACGGCCATCATGGCCGCGCCGATCGCCAGGCTGGCGAGGGACTTCGTGCGCAGGTCGATGTCGGCGCGGGGCTCCGCGGTCTCGGGCTCGGCCCCGGCCCCGGCGGGTGTGGTGGGCGCGGCGGCGTCGGGCAGGGTGCCGACCCTGTACCCGGCGTGGGCCACTGCCGTACGCATGGCGTCCAGGCTGGCGACGGCGGGGTCGATGTGGACGCGGGCCTTCTCGGTGGCGAGGTTGACGGCGACGGACCGCACGCCGGGGACCTTGGCCAGGGCGCGCTCCACGTGGAGGACGCAGGAGGCGCAGGTCATGCCCTCGATGGGCAGGCTCAGGTCCTCCTCTGCGGGCTCGGCGACGGGGCGATCGACGGTGGCGACGGCGACACGCTCGGGGTGGGACGCGGGGACGGCGTCGGCGATGGC
>DAHVAF010000141.1 GCA_027314765.1 Clostridia bacterium
GCCATCCTGAATGCCTCCCTGATCGTGGGCATGGAGGAGGTGGGCCGTCTCTTCGGCGACGGCACATACTTCCTGCCCCAGCTGATGCTCTCGGCGGAGGCGATGAAGCGCGCCTTCGCCCGCCTCAAGCCCGAGCTGCAGCGTCTGAAGCAGGGACAGACCGAACTTGGCACGATCGTGCTCGCCACCGTGCAGGGCGACATCCATGACATCGGCAAGAACATCTGCGCCGTGATGCTGGAGAACCACGGCTTCCGCGTCGTCGACCTCGGCCGCAACGTCAAGAACGAGCTGGTGGTGCAGACGGCGCGCGAGCTCGGCGCCGACATGGTGGGCCTCTCGGCGCTGATGACGACCACCATGCCGCAGATGAAGCGCGTGATCGAGATGTTCCGGGCCGAGGGCGTGGACATGCCCGTCATGATCGGCGGCGCCGCCACCACGCGCCACTTCGCGCGCGAGATCGGCGCGGCCGGCTACGGCCGCGACGCCCAGGAGGCCGTGGCGGAGGCCAAGAGGCTGGCCGGCGTGGCCAGCCGGGCCTAGGCCGGGATGGCGGCGGAGGCGGGCGGCGGCGAGCCGGCGATCCTCGAGGTCGCCGGGCGGCAGGTGGAGGTGGCCCGCGGCCAGCGCCTGTCGTTCGCCCTGCTCCGGGCCGGGGTGATGATCGAGACCCCGTGCGGCAGCCGCGGCAAGTGCCGCAAGTGCCGGGTGCAGGCGACGCGGGGCGACTGGCCGGTGGCGCCCGCCGAGCGCGACCAGATGACACCCGAGGAGCTGGCCGCCGGCTTCCGCCTCTCCTGCCAGCAGGTGGTGCGGGGCTCGGGCACCGTCGTCGTCGTGCCGGAGCTCCAGGTCAGCTCGCAGAAGACGGGCATCTCGCGCCTGGGCGCGGCGGCGGTGCCCCTGGACGCCTGGTACGACCGCTCCCTGACCGCGGGCCGCCCCCTGGGCCTGGCGCTGGACATCGGCACCACCACCGTCGTGGCCGCCCTGCTGCGCCTGGACACGGGCGAGGAGGTGGCCGGCCTCTCGACCCCCAACCCCCAGGGCGGCTTCGGGGCCGACCTGATGTCGCGGCTCTCGTACGCGATCTCCGCCGGTGAGGCGCGGGCCGAGCTGCAGGCCGTGGTCGTGCGCGCCGTCAACGACCTGGTCGAGCGCCTCTGCCGCCGGGCGGGGTGCGCCCCCGAGGAGATCGTGGCGGCCACGATGGTCGGCAACACGGCCATGCACCATCTCTTCTTCGGGCTGCCGGTCGAGGACCTGGCGCTGGCCCCCTACGTGCCGTCCGTCACCGAGGCGCTGGAGCGCCGCGCGGCCGAGGTGGGGGAGGGCGTCGCGATTCACCCGCGGGCGACCCTCTACGCCCTGCCCAACGTGGCCGGCTTCGTGGGGGCCGACGCCGTCGCCGTGATGCTGGCCTGCGGCCTCGACCAGCCCTCGGCCCAGGTGCGCATGGCCGCCGACATCGGCACGAACGGCGAGATCTCCGTGGCGGGACCATCGCCGCTGGCCGGCGGGCGCCACCGCGTCGTCTGCTGCTCGGCCCCGGCCGGGCCCGCCTTCGAGGGCGGTGAGATCAGCCAGGGCATGCGCGCCGGCCCGGGCGCCATCGAGGTGGTGGACGTGGTCGCCGGCCCGGACGGGCGGCCGGCCGACCTGGCCGTGGGCGTGATCGGCGGCCGCGAGGCCCGCGGCATCTGCGGCTCGGGCCTGCTGGACGCCGTCGCGGCCTCTGTGCGAGCGGGCCTGCTCGACCTGGGCGGCCGCCTGGCGTCCGGACCGCGGCTTGAGGCCCTGGCGCCGGGTCTCGCCGCGCGGATCACCGAGGGCCCGAACGGCCGCGGCATCGCGCTCGCGCCCGGCGTCATTCTCACCCAGAAGGACGTGCGCGCGCTGCAGTTGGCCAAGGGCGCCATCCGCTCCGGGATGGAGCTGGCCATGCGCGCCTTCGGCGTCGGGCCGGCGGACCTCGACGCCCTCTGGCTGGCGGGGGCGTTCGGCAACTACCTGCACCCGGAGGCCGCCCTGGCCTGCGGGCTCGTGCCGCCGGTGGAGCGGCAGCGCCTGCAGCCGGTCGGCAACGCCGCCGCCCAGGGCGGCAAGCTCGCCCTGCTCTCGGACGAAGCCCGCCGCCGCGCCGAGGCCCTCGCGCGCATGGCCGAGCATGTGGAGCTGGCCACGCATCCCGACTTTGAGGGCATCTTCTTCGAGGCGCTGGGCTTCCCCGAGCCGGACCCCGGAGGCAGGGATGCCGGAGGCCGCCCGTGAGGGGCTGCGGCGACCGGAGGCCGCCCGTGCTGGGCTGCGGACGCCGGAGGGCGTCTCCTCCCGCAGGCACGGCTGCCGGAGGTCGTCTGTCCACGTAGGCGCCGTGGCCGAAGGCCGTCTGCCCTTGCAGGCGCCGAGGGCGAAGGCCGCGCGTTCGGTAGGCACGGGGGCCGAAGCTCGCTCGTGCGTCGGCATGGATGCGCGAGGCCGCCCGTGCCCGTGGGCACGGAGGGCGCCCTCATCGCAGGCATGGAGGCGGAAGGCCGCCGTCCTCGCAGGCTGAATGCCGCAGGACGCCCGTCCCCGGAGGCAGCGGTGCCGGAGGCCGCCCGTGATGGGCCGCGGTTTCCGGAGGCCGCCCTGGACGGGCCAGGGTTCAGCGGAACATGAGCGGCAGCAGGTAGAAGCCGGTCGCGTTGAAGGCGCCGTGCAGGAGCACGGACCCTCCGTACCCCCAGCGCAGGTAGGCGGCCAGCACGAGCGCCGCCGGCACGAGGTAGAGCGCCGCCCCCACCCAGCTCGCCGGCCCGTGGGCCACCACGAACAGGGCGAGGCCGGCGGCGACGAGGACGTGCCGCAGCCAGGGCCGGCTCCACCCCCGCCGCTCCAGCAGCACCGGCAGGCCGAGGAAGAACGCGTTCTCCGCCAGCGGCGCCACCACGCAGATGGCCGCGAACAGGAGGGTCTGGCCACCGGCGCCGTGCACGGCCGCGGGCGACACGTCGAACTGGTAGCGCCCTGCCTGCACCTGCGGCCCCACCGCGTTGAAGAGGTTGACGGCGATCGACCCCACCGCGCCGGCCAGCAGCGCCGCCGCCACCCGACCGGCCCGCAGCCGACCGCGCAGCGGCGGCAGGTGGAGGCAGGCGGGCGCGCAGACGTTGACGAGGGCCAGAAGGGTGAGGTCGGCCAGCCCGTTGAGGGCGATGAGCCCGACGAGGCCGCCGCGGAGAAACCGCACCGCGATGGCCGTGGCCGCGATGGTGGCGACCAGGAGAAGCAGGCGACGCCAGAGCACGGATTGCACGCCCCTCTGCCTCCAAGTATCGGCCAGACGGATTCGCGCGCGGCGCCTGCGCGCCGCGTTCCGGACGGCACGCAGCGGTCGCGCCCGGTCGCAGCGGCATCCGCGACGCGGAGTGGCTCAAAGTCCCGTTCCCGCATGCCCGATGAAGGTCATGGGAGGGCGGGACGGCTGGGCGGCGCGCGGACGCCGTCGGCACGCGAGCGAGACCACGCCTGGCGGTGGCAGCTGCGCCTGAGGATGGAGCGCAGCTTCACGATCGTGCGCGCTGTCGTCACGCTGACCGTGCTGGTCGTCTGGCTCGCCAGCCCGCCGGTGCCAGGCACGGCGCACGGCCCTGAGCTGGCGATGGCCGTGGCGGCCCTCGCCTACAGCGCGGCCACCGCGATCCTCCTCTTCCGCCTCCCGGACTTTGCCAGCCGCCTGTGGCCCGGGTACGCCATCGCGGACCTGGCCATGATCCTGGCCTGCATCGCGACGAGCGGCATGCAGCGCACGCCTTTTCTGCCGCTGCTGTTCATCGCCGCCGTCACGGTGCCGCAGCGCATGCCCTTCGCGGGCGGCGTGGCCGCGGCCGCGGTCTGCACGGCAGCCTGGGCCCTGCTGGCCGCCCCCGGCCAGCGCTACGTGGCCGTCTTCGTGGCCGTGATTGCGACCCTGCAGGTCCTGGCCACGGCCCTCATGCGCAGCGACCGCACCGCGATCGCCCGCGATCCCCTCACGGGCTGCTTCGGCCGCTCCCACGTGCTGGCCGACCTTGCCCGCCTGGTCGAGGGGGGCGAGCTGCCGTTCTCGCTGATCCTGGTCGACCTCGACAACTTCAAGGGCGTGAACGACCGCTTCGGCCACCCCGTCGGGGACCTGGTGCTGCAGGCGGCATCCCGCCACATCGCGGCGGCCGTGCGCGGGGATGATCTGCTGGCCCGATACGGAGGCGACGAGTTCCTCGTCATTCTCGGCGGCACCGACGGCGAAACGGCGCGCGGCGTGGCCGAGCGCGTCCGCGGCGCGGTGGCCGGCAGCCAGCTCCGTGCCGGCGCGGCGGCCGACATCCGCATCACCCTCAGTGCGGGCGTCGTCGAGGCCCGCCCGGGCCAGAGCGTGGCCGACCTGCTCGCGAGCGTCGACCGACTTCTTTACGAGGCCAAGCGCTCGCGCGACCGCGTGGCGGGCGACTCGGCGGCGGCGGGTATGCTTGGCTGAACGTGGAGGTCGGGGTAGGCTTCGCTCCAGTCGCGCGATTGTACGCCTGGCGTACCGCCGCGCGCCGGACGAGCGCATCCCGCCTTGACCGGAGAGTCCGCATCCGACTCGTCCGTCGCCGGGTGGCGGCGCCTGCTCGTCGAACCGGCCCGGCCACCCCGCATCGCTGACCGGCCCAACGTACACAGGCTCGCCGTCCCGACCGTCTGAGTGGGCACGTGGGCCAGCTCGACGCCAGCATCGTCACGCTCGCATTCCCGACCCTCACGCACGACTTCCACGCCAGCGTCGCGGACGTCCGGTGGGTGGGGTGGGCTCGCCCACCTGCTGGCCCTCGCCTTCGCGCTGCCGCTGGTCGGCCGCCTGGCCGACGTGGTGGGGCGCAAGCTCCTTTACACATACGGCTGCGTGCTCTTCATCATCGGCTCCGACCTCCGCGGGTTCTCGAGCAGCCTGCCGATGCTTGACATCTTCCGCGCCCTCCAGGCGATGGGCGCGGCCATGCTGCAGGCCAACTCGGTGGCCTTCATCGCGGGCGCGATGCCGCCCGGAAAGCTCGGCGGCGGGATCGGCGTTCAGGGCATGGCGCAGGCGCTGGGGCTGGCCCTGCGTCTTCACCGCCGTGGCGGGCAGCGCGGTCGACCCGGCGCTGGTCGCGGGCGGGTTCTCGGCCGCCGCCTGGATGCTGGCCGCGGTGGCCCTGGCCGTCCTGCGGGGCAACGTGAAGCTGAGCGCCGGCCCGACGCTGCGCGTGGAGTGACTGCGCGCGAGTGACCTTGACAGGGTCGGCAGGGGCGGGTATCGTCAGTTTGCAACTGAATCGCGACCGCGCGATGACGGGGAGAAGTACGCGCAGTCACCTGCGCACAGCGAGCCGGGGGCGGTGGGAGCCCGGCGGCGGGTGGGCGCGGAATGGACCCTGGAGCAGCCGCCGGGAATCGGTGGCCGGCACGCCACCGATAGCGGGCGGCGGTATCGGCGAGAGCCTGTACCGAACAGAGTGAGGCCCAGCGCCTCATTTGGGTGGCACCGCGGAAGCCCTTCGCCCCAATACGGACGAAGGTCTTTTTCTTTTGCCGCCCCAATGGGGAGCCGGCCTAACATGGGTGGCAACACGGAGCCCTCCGTCCCAGCGACGGAGGGCTCTTTGTATTTCCGGGGCAATGGAGGCGGCGGCATGACCCATCCCGAGACCCGGCTCCAGGTGCGGCCCGTGACGCGGCTGCTGATGGCGGACATGGAGACGCCGATCAGCCTGTTCCTGAAGCTGCGCCCGCTTGGCGCCGGCTACCTGCTGGAGAGCGCCGAGCAGGGCGAGCGTATGGGCAGGTACTCCTTCATCGGGATTGGCGCCGTCAGGCGGCTGGTGTCTCGCCGTCCGGGCGTCAGTGAGATCTGGGGCACCGATGGTGCCCCCGCGATCGTGCACGGATCGCCGCTGGACGCGGTGCGCCAGCTCATGGCCGGGTTTGAGCTCGCTGGCGGGTCCGCGGATCTCCCGCCCTTTTACGGCGGGGCTGTCGGCTTTCTCGGCTATGACCTCGTCCACTACTTGGAACCCCGCGTCCCCCGCACGCCCGCCGACGACGTCGGCTGGCCCGAGGCGGCTTTCATCGTCGCCCAGGACGTGGTGGCCTTCGACCACCTGACGCACCGCGTGCTGTTGATCGACAGCTGCACGGACGGCGCTGCTGCGCGGCGTCTGGATGCCATCGCGGCCGCCGTGCGGGGCCCGCAGCCGGCCGAGGCGGTCCGGCAGCCGGCCGCCGAAGCGGGGGTCACCGCAAACCTGAGCCCCTCCGACTATGGCGCGGCCGTGCGCCGCGCCAAGGCGTGCATCGCGGCGGGCGATGCCTTCCAGGTCGTCGTCAGCCAGCGCCTGCACCGGCGCCTCGGGGCGGCTCCGTTCGACGTCTACCGGGCGCTGCGCTCCGTCAACCCCTCGCCGTACATGTTCTTCTTGGACCTGCCGGAAGAGGGGCTGGCCTTCGCGGGTGCCTCGCCGGAGATGCTGGTGCGGGTGCGCGGGGATCTGATCGAGTCGCGGGCGACCATCGCCGGCACGCGGCCCCGCGGCCGCGACGCCGCCGAGGATCTGGCCCTGGCGGCCGAGCTGCGGGCCGACCCGAAGGAGTGCGCAGAGCACGTCATGCTGGTCGATCTGGCGCGCAACGACGTCGGGCGGGTGGCCGTGCCGGGCAGTGTGCGCGTGCCCGAGCTGATGGCGGTCGAGCGGTACGCCTCGGTCATGCACATGGCCTCGGCCGTGGAGGGGCGCCTTCTCCCCGGCCGCGACGCGTTCGATGCCCTGGCGGCGACCTTCCCGGCCGGCACGGTGTCGGGGGCGCCCAAGGTGCGGGCCATGGAGATCCTGGCGGAGCTGGAGCCGACGCGCCGCGGCCCGTACTCCGGCTGTGTCGGCTACTTCGGCTGGAACGGGAGCCTGGACTCCTGCATCACGCTGCGCACGGTCGCCATGACGGGCGGGCACGCCTACATCCAGGCCGGGGCCGGCATCGTGGCCGACTCGGACCCGCAGCGCGAGTACGAGGAGTGCCACCATAAGGCCCGCGCGCTGCTGCGGGCCCTCGACCTGGCCGAGGGAGGGCTCGGCGCGTGAGGGTGCTGCTGATCGATAACTACGACTCGTTCACGTACAACCTGCTGCAGTACCTGGCCGAGCTGGGAGCCGACGTGGTCGTCCGCCGCAACGACGCCGTGGGCGTGGATGAGGCGGAGGCGCTCAGCGCCGACGCGCTCGTCATATCCCCCGGACCCGGCCGGCCCGAGGACGCGGGCATCTCGGTCGAGCTCATCCGGCGCTTTGGCCCGCGCATCCCCACCCTCGGGGTGTGCCTCGGGCACCAGGCGATCGCCGTGGCCTTCGGCGGCGAGGTCGTGCTGGCGCCGGAGGCCCGGCACGGCAAGACCTCGCCCATCCACCACGACGGGTCGGACCCGCTCTTTGCCGGGCTGCCCTCGCCCTTCACGGCCACGCGCTACCACTCGCTCTGCGTGCGGGCGGAGGGGCTGCCGGAGGAGCTTGTGGTCACGGCGACCTCGGATGACGGGCTCATCATGAGCATGCGCCACCGCCGCCATCCCATCGCGGGCGTGCAGTTTCATCCCGAGTCGATCCTGACGGAGCCGGGGCGCCAGATCCTGGCCAACTTTCTCGGCAGGGGGGTCGCGGCCGATGCAGCCGTTTTTGCAGAAGCTGACCGCCGGTAAGGACCTGAGCCTGGAGGAAGCGCAGGCGGCCATGGACCAGATCTTCAGCGGGCAGGCCACGCCCGCCCAGGTCGGGGCCTTCCTGGCGGCCCTGCGCACCAAGGGGGAGACGGTGGACGAGATCGCCGGCTGCGCCCGCTCGATGCGGGCGCACGCCACGCGGGTCGCGACCCGCCACCCGCTGGTGGTCGATACCTGCGGCACCGGCGGCGACGGCGCGGGTACGTTCAACCTCTCCACCACGGCAGCCTTCGTGGTGGCGGCGGCCGGGCTGCCGGTGGCCAAGCACGGCAACCGCGCGGCCTCCTCGCGGTCGGGCAGCGCGGACGTGCTGGAGGCGCTGGGGGTGCCGATCGACCTGGCACCGGAGCAGGTGGGCGCCTGCCTGGACGAGGTGGGCATCGGCTTCCTCTTCGCCGTGCGGCTGCACGGGGCCATGCGCCATGCGGGCGCGGTGCGGCGGGAGCTGGGCGTGCGCACGGTCTTCAACCTGCTCGGCCCCCTCACCAACCCGGCCGGGGCGCAGTGCCAGCTGATCGGGGTGCCGGAGCCCCGCCTCGTGCCGATGATCGCATCGGTGCTGGCCGCGCTTGGCACGCGCCGCGCCCTGGTCGTCCACGGGCAGGGGCTGGACGAGATGACGGTGACGGGCTCGACGCTGGTGGCCGAGGCGCGCGGCAGCGCGCTCAGTACCTACGAGGTCGCGCCAGAGGACGTGGGATTGCGGCGCGCGGAGCGCGACGCAATCCTTGGCGGCACCCCGGCGGAGAACGCGGAGATCACGCTGTCCGTACTGGGCGGCGTCCAGGGTCCGCAGCGGGACATCGTATGCCTGAACGCCGCTGCCGCGCTGCTTGCCGGCGACGTCGCGGCCGACCTGCGCGTGGGCGTGGCGCGCGCGCAGGCGGCCATCGACAGCGGGGCGGCCATGCGCAAGCTCGATGAGCTGCGGGCGTATGCGACAGCGTACGCAGACGCGGCCGCCGCCGCGGGCAACGCGCAATGATCCTGGACGAGATCGTCGCCCGCAAGCGCCAGGAGCTCGACCTGCTGCGGGAGCGGCGCGGCTTCCTGGACGCGCTCCGGGCCCCGTCCGGGCTCGCGGTGATCGCGGAGTGCAAGAAGGCCTCGCCGAGCGAGGGGGTCATCCGGCAAGCGTATGACCCGGCCAGTCTCGCCCGCAGTTACGCCGAAGGTGGAGCCGCCGCCATCTCCGTCTTGACGGAACGTAACTACTTTAGTGGCGCTCCAGAGGACCTTCACTGCGTGCGGCGCGCGGTGATGCTGCCGGTGCTCAGGAAGGACTTCATCTTTGACGCGTGGCAGATCGCGGAGAGCGTGGCCATCGGGGCCGATGCCCTGCTGCTGATCGTCGCCATCGTCGGCTCGGCGACGAGCGATCTGGTGGCCCGCTCCCTGGAGGCAGGTATCGAGCCTCTCGTGGAGGTCCACGACGAGCGCGAGGCAGAGGTGGCGCTCCGTTCCCCGGCCCGGGTCGTCGGCATCAACAACCGGGACCTGCGCGACTTCACGGTGGACCTGGGCGTGACCCGCCGCATCGCGCCGCTGCTCGCCCGCGCGGGACGCGTGGTCGTGACGGAGAGCGGGATTCGGGGACCCGAGGACCTGGCCGGCCTGCGCGAGCTGGGCGTGAAGGCCTGTCTTGTGGGGACTTCGGCCCTGCGCGCCGGCGAGCCCGCGCGCCATGTGAGGGCCCTCGCATGTTCATAAAGATCTGCGGCCTGCGCGACCCCGAGGCCGTGGACGTGGCCGTCGCGGCAGGCGCCGACGCCGTGAGCTTCATCCTGGTGCCCGGGGTGCGGCGGCAGGTCACCCCGGAGCTGGCGCGGTCACTTGGACAGCGCGCGGCTGGCCGGCTGCGCGTGGGGGTCTTCCGGGGCCAACCCGCGGACGAGGTCGCGGCCTTGGCGGAGGCTGCCGCCGTGGACGCCGTCCAGGTGTACGAGGAGGAGGCGGCGCGCGCGCTGCGGGACCGGTTCCGCGTGCTCCTGGCCTGGGACGGCGTGCGGCAGCCGCCCTTTGCGGCCGCGGACTGGGTTCTGTGCGACCCCGGCGGCGGGGGCGTCGGCGCCGCGTGGGACTGGTCGGCCGTCCGCGGGCGGCCCGTGCTGCTGGCCGGCGGCCTCACGCCGGATAATGTCCTGGCCGCCCTCCAGGCGGCGCGGCCCCTGGGCGTGGACGTCTCCTCGGGTGTCGAGACCAACGGCATCAAGGATCCGGCGAAAATCCGCGCGTTTTGCGCGAAGGTGCGGGGGTGGGTGCAGCATGGCGTCGCCGCCGGATGACCGCGGGCGCTTCGGCGCCTACGGAGGGCGCTACGTCCCTGAGACCCTGATGCCGGCGGTGGCCGAGCTGGAGGAGGCCTTCGCCGCCGCGTGGGCGGACCCGGCCTTCCGGGCGGAGCTGGACGAGCTGCTGCGGGTGTACGTCGGGCGGCCGACGCCGCTGACCCCGGCCCGCCGCCTGGGCGAGCGCGTGGGAGCCGAGGTGTACCTGAAGCGCGAGGACCTCTGCCACACGGGCGCCCACAAGATCAACAACGCCCTGGGCCAGGTCCTGCTGGCGCGCCGTATGGGCAAGCGCCGCATCATCGCCGAGACGGGCGCCGGCCAGCACGGGGTGGCGACGGCGACGGCGGCGGCCCTCTTCGGCCTGCCCTGCGAGGTGTATATGGGCACTGAGGACATGCGGCGGCAAGCGCTGAATGTCTTCCGCATGCGGCTGCTCGGCGCCGAGGTGCGACCGGTGGACGCGGGCAGCGGCACCCTGAAGGACGCCACCTCCGAGGCCATCCGCGACTGGGTGACGAATGTCGAGGACACCCACTACGTCATCGGCTCCGTCGTCGGCCCGCACCCGTACCCCTACCTGGTCCGCGAGCTGCAGTCCGTGATCGGGCGCGAGGCGCGTGCCCAGGTCCTGCGGGCTGCCGGCCGGCTGCCGGATGTGGCCATGGCCTGTGTGGGCGGGGGCAGCAATGCCATCGGCCTCTTCGCGGGCTTCGTCGACGACCCGGAGGTGGCCCTGGTCGGTGTGGAGGCGGCCGGGCACGGCCTGGCGAGCGGCAAGCACGCCGCCAGCCTGTCGGCGGGGCGCCCTGGTGTCCTCCATGGTAGTTACTCGTATCTACTGCAGGATGATGATGGCCAGGTGGAGATCGCGCACTCCATCTCGGCCGGCCTCGACTACCCGGGCGTGGGCCCGGAGCACGCGGCGCTCAAGGACGCCGGCCGCGCGCTGTATGTCTCGGCGACGGACGAGGCGGCCCTGGCGGCGATGCGGCTGCTGGCCGAGACCGAGGGCATCATCCCCGCCCTGGAGTCCGCCCACGCCGTGGCGGCCCTGGGCGAGGTCCTGGCCGACCGCGGGCCCGCCACCATCGTCGTGGTCTGCATCTCGGGCCGCGGCGACAAGGACATGGAGACGGTCGCGGCCATCTCGGCGCAGCCGGTGCCCGTATGAACCGCCTGGAGCGGCGCCTGCGGGATCTGCGGGACCGGGGCGGCAAGGCTTTTGCGCCCTACCTGATGCTCGGCGACCCGGACCTCGATGCCTCGGTCGCGCTGGCGCGCGACCTGGCGGCTTCCGGGGCGGACGCCATCGAGATCGGCGTCCCGTTCTCCGACCCCCTGGCCGACGGCCCGGTGATTCAGGCGGCGGGCCACCGCGCGCTGAGCGGGGGCTTCCGGGTTGAACAGGCCTTCGCCGCCCTGGGGCGCCTGCGCGCGGAGACCGAGGTGCCCCTGCTGCTGATGGTCTACCACACCACCGTGCTCCAGCGGCCGCGGTTCGTGGAGGAGGCGGCCGCCGCCGGCGCCGCGGGCCTGCTGGTGCCCGACCAGCCGCGCGAGGAGTCCGCCGACCTGGCGGCGCGCTGCCGCCAGGCGGGCATGGACCTGATCCCGTTCGTGGCGCCGACCTCGACCGACGCGCGGATCGCGGCGGCGGCGGCGGAGGGTGGCGGCTTCATCTACGGGATCTCCCTCACGGGCGTAACCGGGGCGCGGGCCGCGCTCTCCAGCCGCGTGCCGGACCTGGTGCGCCGGGTGCGTGCCAGATGCGACCTGCCGCTGCTGGTCGGCTTCGGCATCTCCGGCCCGGAGCAGGCGGTGGCGGCCGCCGCCCAGTGCGACGGGGTCATCGTGGGCAGCGCCATCGTGGCGGCCCACCACGAAGGCGGGCGAGAGCGGGCGCTCGCCTCGGCGGCGTCCATCCGCGCCGCCCTGCCGCGGGGCACATAGGCACGCAGTCCCGATGTGTCATGCCGGACCGGGCAGGGAACCGCCGGGTCAGCCCGGGAACCCGTTTGGCGGGCGACACGACGTGGCGCCCGTCACGACCGAGTCCGATTCGGTTTCGGTTTGACGCTGGGGCGAGAGGCTGCTAGACTACCCTACAAGCACGCGCCCAAACCCGTGAGGGGGAGGAGTAGCGCGGCCGAGGTCACAGCGAGCCGGCGGCTGGTGCGAGCCGGCGACCGACGCCACGCGAAATACACCCCCGAGGTCCAAATGAAAGCCCGCATGCGGTTGTGCGGGGGAGTAAGGCGGACGGCGAGCCCACCGTTACCTGGGCGGGAGCATGTTGGTGCTCCGCTGAGCTGGCCCACAGTGGGGCCATGTAGGGTGGTACCGCGGATGTAGCCTCCGTCCCTCACCGGGATGGGGGCTTTTGCTTTGGGCGCGATGCAGCGAATGGCAGCACGGGAGGAAGACGTCTTGATCGTCGTCATGCGGAGCGGGGTGGATCGCGACGAGGTGCGGGCGGTGGTGGCGCGGCTGGAGGCGCTCGGCTTTGCGGCGCACCTCTCCGAAGGCAAGGAGCGGACGGTGATCGGGGCCATCGGCGACCGGAGCGTGCTGGAGGCCGCCAGCCTGGAGGCCATGCCGGGGGTGGAGCGCCTGGTGCCGATCCGCCAGCCGTTCAAGCTGGCCAGCCGCGAGTTCCAGAAGGAGTCCACCGTGGTCAACGTCGGCGGCGTGCCGGTCGGGGGCGACCGCCTCGTGGTCATCGCCGGGCCCTGCGCCGTGGAGTCGCGCGAGCAGGTCATGACGACGGCGGCGGCGGTCAAGGCTGCGGGGGCGCACATGCTGCGCGGCGGGGCCTTCAAGCCGCGCTCCTCCCCGTACACCTTCCAGGGCATGGAGGAGGAAGGGCTGCGCATCCTCGCCGACGCGCGCGAGCGGTACGGGCTGCCGATCGTCACCGAGGTCATGAGCCCGGACGCCGTGGAGCTGGTGGCCGAGTACGCGGACTGCCTGCAGATCGGCACGCGCAACATGCAGAACTTCCAGCTGCTGCGCGAGGCCGGGCGGTCGCGGCGCCCGGTGCTGCTGAAGCGCGGCATGGCGGCCACCATCCAGGAGTGGCTCATGGCGGCCGAGTACGTGCTGTCGGAGGGCAACCGCCAGGTCATCCTCTGCGAGCGCGGCATCCGCACCTTCGAGACGGCCACGCGCTTCACGCTCGACCTGAACGCCGTGCCCGTGGTCAAGGAGCTCTCGCACCTGCCGGTGATGGTCGACCCGTCGCACGGAACGGGCCGGGCGGCGCTGGTCACGCCGCTGGCGCGGGCGGCTGTGGCGGCCGGCGCCGACGGGGTCATCCTCGAGGTGCATCCCAACCCGGCCGAGGCCCTGTCCGACGGGCCGCAGTCGGTGACGCCCGCGGAGTTCGAGCGGATGATGCAGGACCTGCGGCGCGTCGGCGAGGCCGTGGGGCGGGGACTGCAGGCCCCGGCGCCGGCCCAGCCGGCCCGGGTCCGCGTGCGGGTCGAGGCGGACTGAGGACGGGTGCCGCCATCGCAGCGCCTGTGGCTATGCGCGCAGCCATTGTCGGCGTCGGGCTGATCGGGGGGTCGGTCGGGCTCGCCTTGCGAGCCCGGTCGGGCTGTTCCCGGGTGGTTGGCGTCGGGCGCTCGCCCGACGCCCTGGAGGCAGCCCTGCGGCGCGGGGCCCTCGATGAGGCGGCGACCGACCTGGCGGCCGGGCTGCGCGGCGCCGACCTGGTGGTGCTGGCGGCGCCGGTGCGGGCCTGCATCGGGCTGCTGCCGGCCGTCGCGGCGGCGGTGGGGCCGGACGCGGTGATCACGGACGTCGCCTCGACCAAGGCGGAGATCGTCGCGGCCGCGCCGCCCGGGCCGGCCTTCGTGGGCGGCCACCCCCTGGCCGGCTCGGAGCGGTCGGGGATCGAGGCGGCGTCGGCGGACCTGTTCGAGGGGGCGACGTGGGTGCTGACGCCGGGGGGCGCCACCGCGACCTGGGCCGTGGAGCGGGTGGCGGCGCTGGCCGCCGGGCTGGGCGCGCGCCCTGTCGTCATGGACGCCGCGACGCACGACCGGCGCGTGGCCGCCGTCAGCCACCTGCCGCAGGCGGTGGCGGTGGCCCTGGCCGCGGCCGTGCCGGTGGAGGCCCTGCCCCTGGCGGCGCGGGGTTTTCGCGACACGACGCGGCTGGCGGACAGCTCGCCCGAGGTGTGGAACGACGTCTTCGCCACCAACCGCGACAACGTCGTCGCCATGATCGCGGCGATGGAGGATGTGCTGGGGGAGCTGCGGGCGGCGATCGCCGGCGGGGACGAGGCGGCCGTGGCGGCCATCTTCGTCCGGGCCGCGGCCCGGCGGTAGGCGCCCGCCGACAGGCGGGCGCCGGTTCGGGGGGGGGGTGGGCGGCCGAGGGTGGGATCGTGGCCCCGGACCGGGCCCGGGAT
>DAHVAF010000164.1 GCA_027314765.1 Clostridia bacterium
GTGATGGCAGTAGCGGCTGTGGCGGTGGGTTCACGAGACCCAGCCCCAGCCGCCAGGTGCGACGCGCCGCATCCCCCAACGATCAGGATGGCTGCGATCAGTGCAAATGTGGCGGTGCCCCTCATGTCGGCTCTCCCCACTGCCCGTCGTGAGCCAGTCACCGGGAACCAGCTCGCCATGCGTGTTTCTCGCGGCTCCGTCGATGGCTAACTCCCTCGGTCGATCTGGCTCGGGGTCGTGTGCAACGCTGTCGCGATCATGCTGATGAGGACGTCGCCCACCATGTTTGACGCCCAAAGGACCTTCCCACCGCGCACCCTGACCATGCGACAGGCGCCAGGAATCAACTGGACGCCCGGAATGGTCCCGCCCGCCTGCAGGAAGGTGAGTGAATACGACACGGACGGTGACGCTGGGCATGACGGTGCGGGCTTTGGCAGCAAGGGCCAAACGCGAACAAGGTCGTACATGACCTGAGCCGTCAGTGGGTCTGAAACCTGGGCGATTACGCCAGCCGTGGGACGCGACGAGGGACCGCCGTCGACTGGGCTCACGATCGAAACGGCGGTCACACGTACGGGCGGTAAGCCGGACAGCAGCGAAGGCTCGATGAACCAAGCGGCGCCGGAAACGGCGAGCACGGCAAGAAACCCGCGACGACGGTTGTGCGGACGCGGCGCTGGACCTTCACGGCGTAGTCGGCGCGAACGTCAACGCGCATGGCCTCCAGGTAGAACACCCGGTCCGCCGGCGCCGGTGCATCCCGTGATGAGGAACATTGTCGCCGCCACGACGAACACCTTGCGGGACATGGAGCACCCTCCCCGTCTCAAGGACGTTCGCGGCGATGCGACAGTTCCTGCCTCCAGTGGGCGTCGTCGCCGTGGGCAGGTGCACCCGCAGCTCTCGCGCATGGCGGTGTCAGGGTCCACACGCCGGGGATTGGCGAGGGCACGACCGTGTTCACGCCCGTGGCTCGGGGGTAGCCCGGAATCGCGCTGGGTACGTGGTGGACGGGCCGTGGGATCAGTCCGGCCGATCATACCCCGATAGCGCGGTTGAGATGGGGGCGCGCGCAGGCGCGCCCCGGCACGACTACTGCGGCAGCCGGAACTGGGCCTGCACGATGGCCGTCAGCTGCTTGCTGATCGTCGTCGTGTCGTACTGGCCGTTGTTGCTGACCTGCGAGGAGTTGACGGGGGTCAGCTGCAGGGGCTGCGTCTGCACGGACACGAGCTGGCCGACCTGGCGGCCCGTGGCGGCCGCGATCTGCTGTGCCCGGCTCTGGGCCTCGCTCGTGGCCTCGGCCGTGAGCTTGCCGCGCAGGGTGTCGAGCTTGGTGTAGTAATATTCGAGGCTGTCGGTCGAGAACGCCACGCCCTCGTTGACCAGGGGCGAGACGTCCTGGGCGACCTTGGTGATGCCCTGCACGTCGCCGGACTGCACGGTCACCGTCTGCGTCAGACGGTAGCCGGCGATGCCGAACTTGCCGCACGCCGACGGGTTCTGGGCGCAGTCGACGTAGATCTGGCTCATGGTCACGGGCGAGATCGTGACGGCCGAGGTCGGGACGCCGCGGCCGCGCAGAAAGGCCTGCACGTCGGCCTGGGCCGTGGCCATCTGCGCGTACCCGGCCTGGAGCCCGTCCGCCTGCGCGTTCACAAAGTACTGGCCCGTCCACTTCCCCTCGTCCGAGGTGACCTCGACCTGGGCCTGGCCCGTCACGGTGAGGAGCGACGTGTTGAAGGTCTTGATGTAGTCGACGGCGTTGGCCGTGATGACCGTGCCGGCCACGACGGCTGCGCCGATGACCACGGCCGCGAGGAGCTGGATCCAGGGACCGATCCCGCGTGCGCGCATGAGGGTTCGGGCGCTCCCTTCACGGGTCCACGCCCTGATGGTCGCGCGGCGGGCGCCGCGCGGCCATCGTCTGCATTTCGCATCTGCGCGGGCCGAACGGTCCTCGCCTTACCGCTTACCGCTTACTGCTTACCGCTTACCGCTTACCGCTTACTGCGGCAGCCGGAACGAGGCCTGCACGATCGCGGTCAGCTGCTTCTGGATCGTCGAGGTGTCATACCGGCCGCCGTTGCTTACGTTGGGCGAGTTCACGGGGGTCAGCTGCAGCGGCTCCTCCTGCACGGAGACCAGCTGGCCGATCTGGCGGCCCGTGGCGGCAGCGATCTGCTGGGCGCGCCGCTGGGCCTCGCCCGTGGCCTGGGCGATCAGCTTGGCGCGCAGGGAGGCCAGCTTCGTGTAGTAGTAGGCCAGGTTCTGGGTCGAGAAGGCGACGCCCTGATCGATGAGCGGCGTCGTGTCGCCCGCGATCTTGGTGATGCCCTGGACGTCGTTGGACTGCACGGCCACCGTCTGGTTGAGCCGGTAGCCCGCGATGTCGAACTTGCCGCAGATGCCCGGCTGCTGGGCGCAGTTGGCGAAGATCTGGTTCATGTTCACGGGTGAGATGGTGACGTCGGCGGCTGGGACGCCCTTTCCCGCCAGAAAGGCGCGCACGGCGGCCGCGTCCTTGGACATCTGCGCGTAGGCCGGCTGGAGCTGGGTGGGCTGGGCGTTGACGAAGAAGCTCCCGGTCCACTTCACCTGGTCCGAGGTGACGTTCATCTGCGCCTCGCCCGTCACGTTCAGCAGGGACGTGTTGAAGGTCTTGATGTAGTCGATGGACTGGGTCGTGATGATGGTACCGACGATGAGTGCGATGCCGAGGACCAGGGCAGACAGCAGCTGGAACCAGGGCCGGTTGTCGCGCGGGCTCTCCATGAAGCCTTCCATCACTCCCTGTAAGCCGCTGACGCCGGGCCCGGCGGATTGGTTCCCGCCCTGCGAGGGGAAATTCACGTGATCACTCGGGAAGTTCGCCCACGACTCCTGGCGGCCGACAGCCCGCGGCCCGTCCGCACCCCCTTCGACGTCATGGCGCGCCGGTAAGCCCTCCTGGTCGAGGTGACGACCGACGCCGGGCTGACAGGGCTGGGAGAGATCGGGTGCAACTTGCCCCCGTGGGCGCCATCGACGGCCTGCAGCCCGACGTCGGCAAGACGGGTGGGGTGACGGAGACGCTGGCCGCATGCCGGCTGGCGACCGCCGGCGGCCGGTGCCGCGCCCCGCACCTTCTCGGCGGGGCGGGGCTCTTGGCCAGCGCCCACGTGGCCGCCGCTGCGGCGTCCGGGCCGCCGCGGGTCGAGCTCGACGCGAACCCCAACCCCCTGCGCGAGGACCTGCTCGTCCAGGGGGCCGTCCGTCCGCGACGGGCGCCTGGGGCTCCCCCAGGGGCCGGGCCTGGGGATCGTCCTCGACCCCGCCGCCCTCACGCGATACAGGGTCGACCGCTGAGGCTTGACACCCCCTCCCCCAGCGGCCTGGCCTGGGGATCGTCCTCGACTCCGCCGCCCTCACGCGATACAGGGTCGACCGCTGAGGCTTGACACCCCCCTCTCCCGGGCGATAAGGTACCCCTCGGGTCGCTTTAGTTCTTTATCCTGATAAAGAGGTGAAGTACCGCCATGCCGGGTGCCCTTGAAGCCGCCTTCGGCCACGCGGCCGCGCGCCGTCGCACCGAGAGCCGGCTTGCTGCCACCTTCGCCGCCTGGGGCTACGCCGAGGTGGATGTGCCCCTGCTGCAGCCCGCCGACGGCGGGGACGACTTCGGCGGGGCCTACCGCGTGATCGACCAGGACGGGGCCATCCTCGCCCTGCGCCCCGACCTGACGGGGCCCATCGCCCGCCTGGTGGCGACCGAGGACGCCGGTGGCCCGCGCCCGCGGCGCCTCTTCTACCTGGCGACGCTCTTCCGCCGCGGCCCGCGCGAGATCCCGCAGGCGGGGGCGGAGCTGATCGGTGCCGCCGGCCCCGAGGCCGACGCGGAGGCCCTGGCCCTGTGCCTGGACACGCTGGCCACCGTCGGGCTCGGCGCCTGCCGGATCGCCGTGGGCCACATGGGCCTGCTGGGGAGCCTCTGCACAGGCGCGGACGGGGCCGAGGCGGCGCTTTTGCGTCGCGACTTCGTCGCTCTCGCACGCTCGTTCCCGGGCGGGCCGCCGGCTTGCCTGACCTGGCGCGGGAGCGCGGACGCCGCCCTCGGCGCCGACGGGTTGCCCTGGACGGAGGCCGGCGCCTCGCTGCGCCGCACCCTGGAGCTGCTGCGCGATGCGGGCCTCGGCCAGCGCATCGACGTCGAGCCGGCCCTTTGCCGGCCCGGCGGCTACTACACCGGCCTGGTCTTCGAGGTCAGCCACCCCGACCTGGCGCAGCCCCTGGGTGGCGGCGGCCGCTACGACGGCCTGCTCGCGCGCTATGGCGCGCCCGAGCCCGCGGTCGGCTTCGCCCTCGACCTGGACCTGGCCGCCGCCGCCACGCGCGCCGAGTCCGCACCCGGGCGACCCGCGACCGGCGGTGGCATGCTGCTGGCCGCCGAGCCTGGCCGCGAGGCCGGCGCCCTGCGCCAGGCGCGCGAGCTGCGCCAGGCCGGGACGCGGGTGGTGCTGGACTTCGCCGAGCGGACCGCCGACGAGCGCGCCGCCTACGCCGCGGCGCTCGGGTGCCGCGAGGTGCGCTGGGGCCGGCAGCGCATGGTGCTGCCGTGGGCCTGACGCTGGTGTCGCCGGGTGCCGGTGGCGGCCCGCGCGGCTGCGCCGACGGCGTGCGGCAAGCGCGATGCCGCGCTGGTTGCTGGAAGCGCGGGGGTGGCGGCGCAGGACGCCGTGCCGGCGGCGTGAGGCTGGCACGGCCCACAGCGCGGGGCATGGTCTCGCCATGGGTCTGACGCTGGCGCTGCCCAAGGGCCGGCTGTGGCCGGACGTGCAGGCGCTGCTGCACCGCGCGGGCCTGCCCGCCGTCGGCGGCCTGGCCGAGGACCGCCAGCTGCTGCACGACGCACCCGACGGGTGGCGCTACCTGCTGGTGCGGCCCTCCGACGTGCCCACGTTCGTGCGCGAGGGCGTGGCGGACGCCGGCGTCACGGGCAAGGACGTGCTCTTCGAGGACGGCGAGGACCTCTACGAGATGCTGGACCTCGGCATCGGCCGCTCGCACATGGCGGTGGCGGTGCCGGCGGCCGGCCCGGACTGGGCCCGCCTGCTGGCGGAGCGCGGCGCCGGCCTCCGCGTGGCCACCTCTTACCCTGCGGCCGCCCGCGCCTTCTTCGCGGCGCACGGCCTCTCCCCGCGCGTGATCCGCCTGCGCGGGTCGGTGGAGCTCGCGCCGCAGGTCGGCCTCGCCGACTGCATCGTCGACCTGGTGGAGACGGGCCGGACCCTTGCGGCCAACGGGCTGCGCGAGGCCGTGGCGATCGGCCCCGTGACGGCCCGACTCGTGGCGAACCAGCAGGCCTACCGCTGGAAGGGCGCCGACCTTGGCGGCCTGCTGCGGCGGTTGCGGGAGGTGGCGGCATGAGGTGGCGCACGCCCGAGGAGCTGCTGGCGCGCCGCGGCGAGGTCGCCGCCGAGGTCGCGGCCCGGGTGGCGGAGATCCTGGCGGCGCTGCGGCAGGAGGGCGGGCCCGCCCTGGCGCGGGTCGCCCGGGAGCTGGACGGCGCCCAAACGGTGGCGCCGGCCACGGAACCCGATTTGGGGGCGGCGTACGCCGCCCTCGATGACCGCGTGCAGCAGGCGCTGCGCACGGCCTACGACCGCCTCTACGAGTATCAGGTCCGCACCGTCCCCCAGGGGTTTGGGTTCGACGACCCCGGCGTCGGACGGCTGTCGCTGCGCATCGTTCCGCTGCGGCGGGCCGGTGTCTGCGTGCCGGGGGGCAGGGCGCCCTACCCCTCCACGCTGCTCATGGCGGGGGCGGCGGCGCGCGCGGCCGGGGTGGAGGACATCGTGGCCTGCTCGCCGCGCGCCCACCCCCTGGTGCTGGCGGCGGCGCACGTGGTGGGGTGCAGCGCGGTCTTCCCGGTGGGCGGGGCGCAGGCCGTCGGGGCCATGGCCTACGGGGTGGACCCCGTGCCGCGCGTGGACAAGGTCGTGGGGCCGGGCGGGCCGTACGTCGTCGAGGCCAAGCGGCAGGTGTTCGGGGCCGTGGGCATCGAGAGCCTGCCGGGGCCGTCGGAGATCGTGGTCGTCGGAGATGACACGGCCGATCCGGCCTGGGTGCGGGCGGACCTGCTCGCGCAGGCCGAGCATGGCCATGAGGCGCTGGTGGTGCTGCTGACGACGAGCCGGGCGCTCGCGGAGGCCGTGGGGCTGGACGCGGTCCTGGTGGGGAGCGTGGGGGAGGCCGTGGCGCTGGCCGACCAGCTGGCGCCCGAGCACGTATCGCTGCAGTGCCGCGACGCTGCGGCGTGGGCCGGGCGCATCCGCAACGCGGGCCTGGTCTGCGTGGGGCCGTGGGCGCCGGTGGCGGCGGCCGACTACGCGGTCGGGACCAACCACGTGCTGCCCACGGAGGGGACGGGCCGGTTCAGCAGCGGCCTGTCGGCGGCCGATTTCTGCAAGCGGGTGCAGGTGTGGGTCGGCAGCGAAGGTGCCTCGCTCGGTGCGGCGGTGACCCTTGCCACCGCCGAAGGGTTTACGGCCCATGCTGAATCGATTCAAATAAGAATGAATGCTGCGAGAGCGGCGGGTGCGGCGACGTCCTCACGCCCCTATGTCCCCGAGGCGCCGGCTGGCTCGGCCCTGCTCGACCTGAACGAGAACCCGTACCCGTGGCCCTCCGAGGTGCTGGAAGACGCGGTGGCGCGCATTCGGGTGAGCCCACCCAACCGGTACCCGCGGGCCGACGGCGAGCGCCTGACCGCCGCGCTGGCCGAGTATGCCGGCGTCGCGCCGGAGTCGGTGGTCGTGGCCAACGGCGGCGATGAGCTGATCCGGGCGTCCATCGTGTCCATGCTCGACCGGGTGCGCCGGGTCGTGTTCCCCACGCCCACCTTCGGCATGTACCGGCGCCTCGGAGAGGCGCTCGGGCTCGATGTGTGCGGTGTCCCTCTGCGCGGAGACTGGTCGCTGGATGCGGAGGGGCTGGCGGCCGCCACGCGTGGGCCGGGCGAGACACTCCTCATGCTGTGCCGGCCCAACAACCCCACCGGCAACGTCTGGCCACGGGAGCAGGTCCTGGCCCTCTGCGACCTGTCCGGGGTCTGGCCCGTGGTGGATGAAGCGTACTGGGAGTTCGCGGGCGAGAATCTGGCGGACGCGCTGGCCGGTCGTCCGCGCCTGATCTTACTGCGCACGATGAGCAAGGCCTTTGGTGCCGCCGGGCTGCGTGTGGGGTACGCCCTCGGCGGTCCGGAGCGGCTCACCGCCCTGCGGGCGGTGAGCCAGCCGTGGGCCGTGGGCCGCTTCGACCAGGCCGGGGCCGAGGCGGCGCTGGCCGCCAAGGCCATCATGCTGGAGCGTGTGAAAGAGCTGGGGCGCGAGCGCGACCGCCTGGTGGAGGCGCTCGGCGCCTTCCCGTCGCGGACCAACTTCGTGCTCTTCCACGTCGGGAGGGACGTGGCGAACGTCCATGTCCGCCTCCGCGCCCTCGGGGTGGCCGTGCGCCGCTATCCCGACCCGGAGCTGGCGGAGTGCCTGCGCGTGTCCGTGGGCACGCCGGCGGAGAACGACCGCTTTCTGGCGGCGCTGAAGGAGGCCCGGGGATGAGGGACGCGGCAGCGGCCCGTGCCACCGCGGAAACCGACGTGCGCGTGCGGGTGGACCTGGATGGCTCCGGCCGCTGCGAGGCGGCGACCGGCATCGCGTTCTTCGACCACATGCTGACGGCCTTCGCCAAGACCGCGCTCTGCGACCTCAAGGTGCAGGCCAGGGGCGACGACGAGCACCACACGGTTGAGGACGTCGGCATCGTGCTGGGGCAGGCCCTGCGCCAGGCGCTGGGCGACCGCGCCGGCCTCACGCGCTACGGATCTGCGCTGCTGCCGATGGACGAGGCGCTCTGCCAGGTTGCCCTCGATCTGTCCAACCGCCCCCTCCTGATGTGGGATGTGCCGCTGCCCCCGGCCGGCGAGCTCGCGGAGGAGTTCTGGCGGGCGGTGGCGAGCCATGCCGGGTGGACCCTCCACGTCCGCCTCCTGGCAGGCCGCAACACCCACCACATCCAGGAGTCCGTCTACAAGGCCTGCGGCCTCGCCCTGCGCCAGGCCGCGACGCCGGATCCCCGCGTCAAGGGTCCGCTGAGTACCAAGGGGACCCTTTTATGATCGAGGTCGTCGACTACGACGCCGGCAACCTCCACAGTGCGGCCAAGGGGCTCGCCGCCGGCGGCGGCGAGCCCGTGGTGACCAGTGACCCCTCGGTGATCGCGTCGGCCTCGGCCGTCGTCCTTCCCGGGGTGGGTGCCTTCTGCGACTGCGTGGGCAAGATCCGGGAGCGTCGGCTCGAAGAGCCGATCCGTGCCTTCATCACTTCGGGCCGTCCGTTCCTTGGCATCTGCATCGGCCTGCAGGTCCTGTTCGATCGGGGGCTTGAAGGCACCGGCGCCCCCGGCCTTGGCATCTTCCCCGGCGAGGTCGTCCGCATCGAGGCCCCCGGGCTGAAGATCCCGCACATGGGCTGGAACAGCCTGCGCTTTGCCCGGGCGTCGCGCCTCTTCGCGGGCGTGCCCGAGGGCGCCTACGTCTACTTCGTGCACTCCTACCACGCCGTGTCGTCGGACGTGGTCGCCACATGTGACTACGGCCAGCCCATCACGGCGGCCGTGGAGCGCGACCGGTGCTACGGCGTGCAGTTCCACCCCGAGAAGTCGAGCGCGGTCGGCCTGCGCATCCTGCGCAACTTCGTGGAGATGGCGGCCGCGTGACCATCTATCCGGCGATTGACCTGCGGCAGGGCCATTGCGTCCGGCTGCGCCAGGGGGACCCGGACAGGGCGACCGTCTATGGGGACGACCCCGTGGCCATGGCGCGCCATTGGCTATCGGAGGGAGCCGGTGCCCTGCACGTGGTCGACCTGGACGGGTCCCTGGCCGGCTTGCCCCAGCAGACCGAAATCATCGCCGCCATTTGCCAGGCGGTGCCGGTTCCGGTGCAGGCCGGCGGCGGCGTCCGCACGTTGGACGACGTCGAGCGGCTGCTGGCCGCCGGCGCCGCCCGCGTCGTGGTCGGCACGAAGGCCCTGTCGCCCGAATTCCTGCGCGAAGCGGTCTCTCGCTTCGGGCATCGCCTGCTGCCGGCGCTCGACTGCCGCGACGGGGTCGTGGCCGTCGCCGGCTGGCAGGCCTCCTCCGGCGTGCCCCTTGCCGAGGCCGCCGCGGTTGTTCGCGACTGCGGCAGCACCGATGTCCTGTACACCGACGTGGGCCGCGACGGCATGCTGGCCGGCCCCGACCTCGTTGGCCTCACGACCTTGCAGGCGGCGGGTCTGCGGGTCATTGCCTCAGGCGGCGTCTCTTCGCCCGAAGACGTGGCGGCCCTCGCCAAGGCTCAGGCCGCTGGCGTCATTATCGGCCGCGCCCTCTACGACGGCCGGGTGCATCTGAAGGAGGTGGCTCGCCTTGCTCGCTAAGCGGGTCGTCCCCTGCCTGGACATCAAGGACGGCCGGGTGGTCAAGGGCGTGCAGTTCGCGAACCTCCGCGACGCCGGCGACCCGGTGGAGCTGGTCCAGCGCTACGATCGCGACGGCGCCGACGAGGTGGTCTTCTACGACATCTCCGCCTCCGCGGAGGGCCGGCGCACCACCCTGGACGTGGTCAGCGCGACCGCCGAGCATGCATTCATCCCGCTGACCGTGGGCGGTGGCGTCTCCGACACCGATTGGATTCGGACGCTGCTCCGCGCGGGCGCCGACAAGGTCTCCGTCAACACGGCCGCGGTGCGGGATCCGGACTTGGTGGAGCGCGCAGCGCTCCACTTCGGCAGCCAGTGCATCGTGCTCTCGATGGATGTGCGGCGCGCCGGCCCCGGGCGCTGGGAGGTCGTGACCCACGGCGGCCGCCGGCCGACGGGTCGCGACGCGATCGCCTGGGCGGCCGAGGGCGAGCGCCGGGGCGCCGGCGAGGTCGTGGTCAACAGCATCGACGCCGACGGCGCGCGCCAGGGCTACGACATCGCGCTGCTGCGGGCGGTCGCGGACGCGGTGGGCGTGCCGGTGGTCGCCTCCGGTGGCGCCGGCGGTCCCGCGGACATGCTGGCCGCCCTGACTGACGGTGGCGCCGATGCGGCCCTGGCGGCGTCGATCTTCCACTCCGGCGAGGTCAGCGTGGCCGGCGCGAAGCGGTACCTGAGCGATCGCGGCGTCCTCATGCGGGTGGTGTGAGCGTGAGCGTGGACATCGAGTTCGGGCCCGACGGTCTGGTGCCGGTGGTGGTGCAGGATGCCGGCGATGGCGCCGTGCTGATGCTGGGCTACGCGAACGCGGAGGCCCTCGCGCGCACGGCCGCCGAGCGCCGCGCCTGGTTCTGGAGCCGCTCGCGCCGAGAGTACTGGCGCAAGGGCGAAACCTCCGGCAACACGCTGGAGGTCCTGGACATCCGCTTCGACTGCGACCGGGACGCCGTCCTCTACCGCGTGCGGGCGCACGGCCCGACCTGCCACACGGGGCGGCGGTCGTGCTTCCATTTCGCCGAGGACGGCGCCGTGGTCGCGCCGCCGGCCGCCGACGAGCTGGGATCTGTGCTCGTGGCGCTTCGCGCCACGATTCATGACCGCCGCCTGCGCAACCCGGCGGGAAGCTACGTCGCCGCCCTTCTGAATTCCGGACCCGCGCGCGTCGCCCAGAAGGTGGGCGAGGAGGGGGTGGAGGTGGCCGTCGCCTCGCTCGGCGAGCCCCATGACCGCCTGGTGGCCGAGGTGGCCGACCTCCTCTTTCACACCCTGGTCCTCATGGAATCGGCGGGCATCCCCGCGGACGAGGTCGCCGCGGAGCTGAGGGGGCGAACGAAGTGAGCCGTCCCGATCCGTCGGAGTACGCCGCGTACGCCCACGTGTACGTGGACCGGGTTCAGGGCGAGGACGCGATTGCCGCGCTATCGGTCCCCGTCCTGCCCGACCTGCTCGCCGGTGGCGACGGCGGCCTCACCTACGCCCCCGGTAAGTGGACGATCGAGGAAGTCGCGGGTCATGTGGCCGACACGGAGCGCGTCTTCGCCTACCGCATCCTCGCGATCGCGCGCGGCGACACCAAGGAGCTGCCGGGCTTCGAGCAGGACGACTATGTCCGCGCCGGCGCGTTCAACGCGCGGTCCCTGGCCGACCTGCTTGACGAGTTCGGGACGGTCCGCCGGAGCACCATCGCTCTGCTGCGCGGCCTGCCCGCGGAGGCCTGGGACCGGCGCGGCACAGCCAATGGCTTCAGTGTGACGGTGCGCGGTCTGGCCTTTGTGGTGGCCGGCCATGAGCTGCACCACGCCGCCATCCTCCGCGAGCGCTACCTGCCCAGGGGCTGAGGCCGACGCGCCGTCCGCGTGCAGTGCCGGTCCACGCCCCGCTCCTGCGCGCGAGCGCCACAGGTCCGGTGGCTGAATTGTCATGGCGCCGTTGGCGCGGCCTGACGCCTCAGACGGGCCTGCTTGCGCGCACGCCACCCTCGTCGCGTGCCGGCCCGTCCTCGGTGTCCCACCGGTCCGCTCCTGCGCGCGGGCGCCTCGCTCTCCGTAACTGAAGTGGTCATCGCGCCGTTGGCGCGGCCTTGGACCTCCCACGCGCCTGCTGACCGGCACGCGACCGTCGTGCGCGCGGGCCCGGCCTCGGGGTCCGGTCAGGTTCCGCTCAGGCGCGCGGCCGCCGGCCATGTGCCTGATTCGTCACCATGCCGTCACCGCCGGGTCATCCCCGCGTCATCGCCGCCGTGCAAACTGACGCCTGCGAAAGCGAGGCGATGACGGCGTGATTTTGCGCAATTTGGCGGTCGCCGCCACCGCGGCGGCGGTCCTGGTCGGCGGCGGCGTGGCGCTCGCGCGCGCACCGGGCCAGGCGACCACCGCTGCGCCACCGACGGCGTCGCAGCTCCAGCAGCTGAACCAGAAGCTCGCGGCGCAGGCCCAGTCGGCGGAGCAGGCCCTGCAGCAGCTCCAGAGCCAGGAGCAGGCGCTGCAGTCGACCGTGACCAGCCTGCAGGCGCAGGCGGCGGCATACAGCGCCGAGATCCAGGCCATGCAGCAGCGGGCTGGGCGCCAGCGGTCCTACGGCGGTGATGGCGGTGGTGGCTAACCGCATCCGCCCCGCGGCCCGCTTTGCGCGGACGGTGCGCCGCACGGCCTGGCTGGTGGCGACGGTCGCCGTGCTGGTCTTCAGCGCCGGTTTCGCGTGGGTCCTGGGCCGCGCCGCCAGCGGGACGCCGCCCGTCCCGCTGCCCCCGCAGGAGGCAGCCCTGGTGCAGCAGACGAACGGGCTTACGCAGCGCGTCGCCCATGACCAGTCCCAGCTGAACGCCCTCACGCAGAAGGTCGCGGCGCTGACGGGCCAGGGACAGGGCCAGGGCCAGTCCGCGCCGCCGGCGAGCGCGATGCCGCAGACGATGACGGGTGCCTCCGGTGGCTAGCGACGGCTGGGCGTGGCACGGGCGGGCGATGGCGAGCCCGCTGACCATCTGGCCGGTGGACGGGCCGGCGCCGGACGCGGTCGCGGCCGCTGTCGACCTCTTCGCCGCCACGGAGGCGCAATGCACCCGCTTCCGCCCGGACAGCGCGCTCATGCGCCTCAACGGCCGGCCTGGCGAGTGGCTGGCCGTGCCGGCGCTCGCCTACGCGGCGCTGGTGACGGCGCAGCGGGCATGGCGGCGCACGGGCGGCCGCTTCGACCCCCGCGTGCTGGACGTGCTGGTGGGCCTGGGCTACGGCGAGGGGCCGGTCCGGTTCGCGCACGCCGCGCAGGGGACCTTCCTCGAGCGCCGGCCGCACCGCCGCGAGGTGCGGCTCCTGGACGGGCCGCTCGACCTCGGCGGCATCGGCAAGGGCCTGGCCGTGCGCTGGGCCGCGGACCGCATGGCGCGCGTGAGCGCGAACTTTCTCATCAACGCAGGCGGCGACTGCTACTGCGCCGGCCGCGGCCCGGACGGCGGCGGATGGCGGGTCGGCGTCGAGGACCCGCTCGGCCGCGACCCCTTCCGCGCGGTGCTGGCCGTGCGCGACCGCGCCGTCTGCACGTCCTCCGTGCGGCGCCGCGCGTGGCTGCGCGACGGCGAGCCGGTGCACCATCTGATCGACCCCCGCACGCGGGCGCCGAGCCGGGGCGGCCTGCTGGCGGTGACGGTGGTGGGGCCGGACCCCGCCTGGGCCGAGGTGTGGAGCAAGTCCCTCTTCATCGAGGGCGCGGCCGGCATCCGCGCCCTCGCGGAGCGGCACGGCCTCGCCGCCATCTGGGTCGACGCGGCGGGCACGCTGATGTGGAACGGGCGCATCCAGCCGTACATGGCCTGGGCGGGGGTGAACGCGCAGCTTGGATGAGGATCAGGACGCTGGCGCCGGCGGCCTCGCGTGGGCCTTCCTCGCCGCCATCGTCGCCGGCAGCATCGTGGCCGCGGTCGCCCTGGCCGTCGTGCCGCGCGGTCCCCAGAACTGGCCGTGGGCGTTCGGGCGAGCCGCCGGCCTTGTGGCCATGCTGTTGATCAGCGCCTCGGGGATCCTCGGGCTCTGGCAGTCGCACCCGTGGAGCCGGCGCCACCCCGTGATCGCGCGGCCCGTCGTCAACCGCCTGCACAGCCTGCTGATGGTCTTCACGCTGTGCTTCGTGCTGGCGCACGTGCTGGCGCTGTCGCTGGACCCCTACGCCCAGGTCGGGATCCTCGGCGCGCTTGTGCCGGGCGCCGCCGTCTACAGGCCGCTGCCTGTGGCCCTCGGCACCCTGGCCCTGTACGCGGGGCTGCTGACGGGGGTGACGGCGGCCCTTGGCCCGCGGATCGGCCGCCGGGTCTGGCTGCCCATCCACCGCGGCGCCGGCGTGGTGCTGGCCCTGGCCTGGGTCCATGGCGTCCTGGCCGGGAGCGACACCCCACAGCTTCGGACCCTGTACGCCGCCATCGGCCTCTGCCTGCTGCTGCTGGCCGCCACGAGGTACATGGCCACGGGTGCCGCATGGGTCCGGGCCGACCCCTAACACCCCACAGGAAGCCCACCAGGGAATGCCTGCGCCCGCTGGCCGCCACGTGTTGCGCGACAACGGCCCGTCGGGGGGGCAGCGTGGCCCCGCCCACAATCGACAGCCGGGTTTTGGGTGCGGCGGCGGGAAAGCCGCGGCATGCCGAGAAGTGCGTAATTCCGGTCCCGTGCCGGTGCGGATTCAAGGACTTGGTTCGGCTCCGTGGCGTCTGGGGCCGCTCGGTCCGCGGAGGGTTGCGCGTGCTCGTGTCCTCTCATCATCCGTTCGTGCGCGTTCGTGCCGGGTTGGTCGGACTCTCGCTCCTTGCGACCGTCGCCGCCGTGGCGATGCCCCCCGGGTTGGCTTCCGCCCAGGGCGGGGCGCGCCAGATCACCTACTGTGGCAGTGAGTTCGGTCCCGGGGGCACGCAGGGGAGACCAACCGGGGGCAGCGTGGCATACGCCGTCGCCAGTGGCGGCACCTGGACGTTCACCTGCAGCGGCACCATCCCATTTGTGTCCGCACTGGACGTGCCGAGCGGTCGGGCCGTCTCGTTGCTTGTCGGCAGCAGCGAGGCGGTGGCCCTGGACGGGGGCGCGGCGGTGCGGCTTTTCACCGTCGAGGGAAACCTGACGCTCACCGGTCCAAACCTGACCCTTCAGAACGGCAGCGAGAACGGCGGCGGGGGCGCCATTTTCAACGACGGCACCCTGACCGCGAGCGACACCGCCTTTGACGGCAGCAACTCCTATCAGTCGCCCCTGATTGGCGGTGCCGGCCCGGGCGGCGCGGGCGGCGCGATCTACAACGAGGGCACGTTGGTGGTCGATGGCGACACGTTCGCTGGCAACTCGGCCACCGACAACGGCATCGGCGGCGCCATCTACAATAGTCACGGCACGGTCACCGTGACGAGCTCCACCTTCAGCGGCAACGCCGCCCTGGGCGCCCTTGTGGGTACGGGCGGCGGGGCGATCCTGAACTTCGGCACCATGGTCGTGACGGACTCGACCTTCAGCACCAACAGCTCGCCCAACGGCGGCGCGCTCTTTAACGACAATGGCAGCCCGCTGACCGTGATCGACTCGACGTTCGCCGGCAACACGTCCTCCGGCGGCCAGGGTGGCGCGGCGATCTACAACGGCGGGCCGCTGACCGTGCGCGGGGATACCTTCGTCGACAACAGCACCGATGGCAACGGCGGTGCGCTGTTCAGCAACACGACGTCGACGTCCATCGCCAACTCCACCTTCACCGGCAACAGCGCCGTCCGCGGCGGCGCGATCTTCAATGGCGCCTTTAATTTCGCGTCGGTCGTCAGCTCGACGCTGAGCGGGAACAGCGCCAGCGGCGGCGGCGCCAACCTGGACGGCAACGGCGGGACCGTCAAGAACACCATTCTCGCCAATCCCGTGCACGGCACGAACTGCGCGGAACTCCAGGGCTCGCCACCCTTCGCCGTCGTCGACAGCCTGGAATCCGACACCTCGTGCGGCACACCGAGCAGCGGGGGCTGGATCGTGGGGGACCCGGCGCTTGGCGCCCTCGCATCCAATGGCGGCGCCACGGAGACCATGGCGCTCGGCTCCGGCAGTGCCGCGCTGGGCGTGGGCGACCCGGCCGTCTGTGCGACCGCGCCGGTTTTCGGGTTCGACCAGCGGGGGTTTGCGCGCTCGGCGTCCGCATGTGACATTGGCGCCTATGAGGCGACGCCGCCGCCGGCGCTGAATCCGGAGGTCCCCACGTACGGCTTCTCCCAGACGCCGATGGCGCCTGCCGGGAGCCTGGCCGCAGGCGCGACCGTGTCCGTGACTGTCTACGCCGAGACCTACGGAGGCGCGCGCGTACCCTACGCGCCCCTTGGCCTGGCCTTCGCCGGATCCGGCTCCGCGACCGTTGCAACCACGTCGCTTGCGGCCACACCCCTGTCATTGCTGACCGACTCAGCCGGCCAGGTGGCGGTGACGTACACCGCCGGCAGCCTTCCCCCGGCCGGAGACGTGGACATGGTGACGGCCTCCGGGCCCACCGCCGGCGGGCTGCTGCCGGTGAACGACGGATACGCCTACGCACCCCACCTGACCTCGGTGGTGCCGGCCGCCGCCGCGCCCGGGTCGGCCCTGACACTGACCGGCGACGGCTTCGGAAGCGTGGCGGGCTCCGTGTATTTCACGCAGGGCGGCGTGACGCTGACCCAGTCCGGCAGTCAGGTCACGTGGTCGGACTTGTCCGTGGGGACGACCGTGCCCGCGGGCCTCGCGGCCGGCAGCGTCTCCGTCTCCCTGTACAGCCCCGCGTCGGGGCTGCTGAGCAACGCGCAGACGATGACCGTGTTCGCCACGCCCACCATCACGGGGATCAGCCCGCCCGACGGCCCGGCGGCTGGTGACACAACTGTCACCGTGAGCGGCTCGGGCTTTGAAGCGGGCGGTCAGAGCGTCGTGCAAGCCGTCTACTTCGGCGCGACACCGGCGGCGGGGTTCACGGTGGCCTCCGGCTCGTCGCTCGTCGCCGTATCGCCACCTGGCCAGGCCGGCACGGTCGATGTGACAGCGATGACCGAGGGCGTGACAAGCGCTGCGGGCACCAGCGACCGGTTCACCTACCTGGCGCCCTCGCCCGCGGCGCCCGTGCTGGCGTCAGTATCGCCGAGCTCCGGGCCGGTGGGCACGCAGGTCCTCCTGACGGGCAGCGGTTTTGGGACCGTCGCCGGGTCGGTGTACTGGATCCGGGGCGGCACGACCCTGCGGCAGACGCCGGCGGGTTCCTCCTGGTCCGGCGGCGCCATTACGACGACCGTACCCCCGGGGCTGGCGGTCGGTGCGGTCTCCGTGGCGGTGTACAGCCCCTCGGCCAGCTCCGGCGCGCTTTCCTTCCATGTGACCGCGTCCGCCGGGGGTGGCGCCAGCGGAGGCGGTGGCGTGCCCGCGGTCCCCGTGACCGACACGGTCGGCAGCGCGGGCGGCACGCTGGTCACGGCCGATGGGGCCTGTTCGGTGACGATCCCAGCCGACGCGATTGCGCCGGGCGCGACGGTGATGCTGACTGACTCCGGCGTGGCGCCGCCTGGCATCCCATCTGGCCTGGTGGCCGCGAGCCCGGTCTGTGAGCTGACCGGCGCGGCGCTGGCCCCGGCCGTCGCCATTACGATCGCCTACCACGCCTCGGCGACCCAGGCCCTTTCGGTGTATGCGCAGCCGGACACCGGCAGGGGGTGGACATTCTCGCCGACCGCGGTCGATGCGGCTCAGGGGACGGCCGCCGCGTACACGGCGGGGGCCGAGTCGCTCGTGGTGCTGGCCAACCCGCGCGCGTTCCCGGATCTACCCGCCAGCTACCCGGCGGCTGCCTCGATCGACGCGATGCTGGGGGCGGACCTCATGCAGGGCTTCCCCGACGGGACGCTGCAGCCGGACGCGGACCTGACGCGGGCGCAGCTGGCCAAGATGCTGGTGCTGGCGCTGCGCCTTCCAGTGGGCTCCGGCGCGACGGCCTTCCGCGATGTGCCGGCGGATGCCTGGTTTGCGCCGTACGTCGCCGCGGGCGCCCAAAGTGGCATCGTCGATGGAACCTCGCCGGGGGCGTTCGATCCGGGCGGCATCGTGACCAGGGAGCAGATGGCGGTCATGCTGGCGCGCGCGCTCCACCTGAGCGCCCAGTCCACCCTGTCGTTCACCGACGCCGCGCAAATTGCCGGCTGGGCGCAGGCCGGCGTCCAGGCAGTGGTGGCCGCGGGATATCTGCAGGGCTTCCCCGACGGCAGCTTCCAACCGCTTGACCCGACGACGCGGGCGCAGGCGGCAAGGGTGCTTGCGCTGGTGATCCAGCACATGGCGCCGTAGGCCGGCCGCGGGCCCCCCTGACGCTGCGGCCTGGGGCAGCATCGACGATTGCGCAGAGGGGCCGAGGCGGCGACCCGCGACCGCGACGCGAGCAGTATGCATTCGCCATCCCCGTCGTGGCACATTGACGACTTCGGCCGGACGGGTGCGATCGCCAGGGGCTCGCACCCGTCCGCACCACCCCAAGCCGAGAGGTTCATGGCGTTCGCGGCACGAAGCCTGCCGGCGAGGGGGCGCCCGCCATCGATCCAAGCTTCCGCCGCCGCCTGCACCAGGGGCAGGTCGTCATCGGCCCGCTGACGGGGGTCGCCTCGGTCCAACTGGCCGACATGCTGGCCCTGCCGGAGTACGACTTCGTCCTGGTGGACTGCGAGCACGGGCCCATCCACGACCAGGACCTCGAGGCCATGTGCCGGATCATCCGCCTGCGGGGCAAGGCGCCGCTCTGCCGCGTGCGCGACCAGCACCCGAAGTCGGTCATGCGGGCCCTGGACGCGGGCGCCCTCGGCGTGATGGTCCCGGGCATCGAGGACGCCGAGACGGCGCGCGAGGTGGCGGCCGCCTGCCGCTATGCGCCGGAGGGCAGCCGCGGCCTCTTTGCCGGCTCGGCGGCCAACGACTGGGGCGCCACCGCCACGCGGGACTACATCCGGGAGGCCAACGCCGCCATCCTCTGCATGGTCCAGGTCGAATCCGCCAAGGCCGTCGAGAACGCGGCGGCGATCGCCGCCGCGCCCAACGTGGACGGGATCGTGCTCGGGCCCGGCGACCTCTCGCAGTCGCTCGGGTACCCGGGACAGCAGGAGCACCCCGAGGTGCAGGCGGCCATGGCCCGCGCCACCGCCGCCGCCCGCCGGGCCGGCCGCTGGGCGGGCACCATCGCCACGCCCGCCAGCGTCGGCGCCCTGTGCGCCATGGGCATGACGTTCTTCCTCGTCGGGGCGACGGCCGTGATCACGCAGGCGCTGCGCGGCAGCGCGAAGGACATGCGGGCGGCTGCAGGCTGAGGATCGCGGGCAGGTCGACTACTGGGGAGAGCGGTATGAAGGTCCACCTCGTCGACGGCACCTACGAGCTGTTCCGCCACCACTTCGGGCCGCCGTCCCGTCAGACGACCACCAGTGCCGACCTCGCCGCGACCCGCGGCGTCGTCGCGAGCGTGCTGGGCATGCTCGAGAGCGGCGTCACGCATATCGGGGTGGGCACGGACCACGTCGTCGAGTCGTTCCGCAACCAGTTGTGGGCCGGCTACAAGACCAGCGAGGGCATGCCGCCCGAGCTCCTGGCGCAGTTCCCTGTCGTCGAGCATGCCCTGCGGGCCCTGGGCGTGGTCGTGTGGCCCATGGTTGAGCTCGAGGCCGACGACGCCCTTGCGTCGGCCGCAGCGCTATCCGCCGAGGATCCCGAGGTCGAGCAGGTCATCATCTGCACCCCCGACAAGGATCTGGCGCAGTGTGTGGTGGACCAGCGCGTGGTGCAACTGGACCGCCGCTCCCAGACCGTCGTCGACGCCCAGGGCGTCCGGGAAAAGTTCGGCGTCGCCCCCCGCTCGATCCCCGACTGGCTCGCACTGGTCGGCGACAGCGCAGACGGCTTCCCGGGGTTGCCGGGATGGGGCAAGCGCTCCGCGTCGGCGGTCCTCGCCCACTACGGATCGATCGACGAGATCCCGGCCGACGTGGGGCAGTGGGACCCGGGCGTGCGCATGGCCGTGCGCGGCTCCGCGTCGCTCGCAGCCACCCTGGCCGGGGACCGGAGGCGGGCGTTGCTGTTCCGCACCCTGGCAACCCTCCGGATCGAGCGTGGGCTGATCCGCGGCGTCGGCGACCTGGCCTGGCATGGGCCCGACCCCGATTTCGAAGGGGTGAGCCGCTTTCTCGGCGACCCGCGCCTTTACGAGCGCGCGGTGGCCCTTGCCCGCCGGCGCGGCTGAAGAATTGCCGCGACAGAGACGTTCCCGGACGGCCGATGCCCTCGGCTGCGCCAAGAGGGCGTGCTTGCAGAGGTGGGCCACGCGGGTGGGCTCACCCACCGTGCGGAGCCCCGGAGTGTGCCGCCGCACCCACCGTGTCGCCCGCGCGGCGCCAGCCACGCGCCCGGCCAGCCGCAGCGGGGGCCCCGCGGAGCTTGTCGGCTGTCACCGTGTGGGATGCGAACGGTGCAGGGCGAGGCCCGCGCCC
>DAHVAF010000169.1 GCA_027314765.1 Clostridia bacterium
GTCCATCCCGGCGGGCACAAATCTCACGCTGAGAGTCGCGGGCGTGACCAACCCGGTTCCGGCGGCCGCGAACGATCCGATCACGATCGAAGGCATCGAGCACAATGCGGTGGCATGCGCGCCGGCCGCGTCAGGCGGGGCCACGTGCGCCGCGCAGGATCTGTCCGTGTTCTCGACGAGCACCAGCGTGACGTTCATCGCGCCCGCGGCGACCCTCAGCTCGACGGTCTCGGGGGCGCCCGGCACGACGTGGACCCTGAACCTGCCAGTGCCGTCGATGACCGGCGGCACCATCGCGCTGGCGGGGTACCTGCAGGCCCAGGCGGCCGCCAGCCCGGCCGGGTTCTCGTCCCAGGCCGGCGACTACCAGATCGCCGTGCCCGGCATGAGCAGCCCAGTCGCACCCACAGCGGTGGCCCCCACGACATTGACCGTCGGAAGCCTGGCGGTGGCGGGCGTCATCCTGACCCTGCCTGCGAACCTGAGCCTGCCCGCCGGCAGCATCACCGTCACCGCCCTGGATACGACCAATCCCGCTGCCGCGGGCAACCTGAGCCTGGCGGAGTCGGTCGATGCCGGCTCGCCGGTGACGGCCCAGACGGGTCTGGGGATTGACCCGACCGGTTCGGCCGTCACGGCGAACGAAGTCCACGTCGCGCAGGCGAACACCGCCCCCCTGCCCGCCTCTTCCCTTCCGGCGCTACCGCCCGGCAGTGGTTCTGAGGCGTTCCCCTTCGTCGACCTGAATGTGACGCTTCCCGGCTGCAGCGGTCCCCACGGGGTGTGCCTGACTGTGACCGCGCAACATACCAATTCCGGTTCCACCCTTGTCGGCGGCGTGGAGACCCTGGTCGTCAGCTCACCGACCGTCCAGGTCGCGTTCTCGACACCTTCGGCCACCTCATTCTGCGCGAGCACCGGGGCGTCGTGCACGATCACGGTGGGCGCCGTCGATGCGACCACCGGCCTGCCGCTTCCCTCGAGTTCCGTGAACAACACGATGACGTTCGTCCTGCCCCCCGCGGGCGCCGACGTGGAGTTCACGGCGGCGTTGACGTCCAACGTCCCCGACTCGGCCCAGACGGCGTCCACGCCGCCCTACCGGATCTCCGTGCTGCCGATCGGGCTCGAGCAGCTGGATGTGCTGCCCTTCAAGATCATCTACGCCCCGCCCGGCGGGGGGAGCCGCTCGTCCTTCGCCCTGCAGCAGAGCCAGTCGAGCTCCGCCTCGTACGCCCTGGGCAGCGGTGTATCGAACAGCACCAGCAGCGAGACCGCCCTCGCGCTGTCCGAGAAGGCGTCGGCCGCCTACGACGGGATCGGCGCGAACGCCAATGCGAAGCAAGAGTGGGACACCACGGACAAGACCACGACCACGAACTCGACGACGACCAAGACCGGGGTGACGTTCACCAGTTCAGAGGGCGAGACGTGGACGGCGGCCGCTCCGGCAGGTGCCCTGGACCAAGCCGGGATCGCGCCCTGGCGGTATGACCAGTTCGTCCTCGTTCCGCATCCGCAGTTCGCCATTTACGATGGCATCACGTGCCCGTATGGGGCGGCGCCCACCGGCGCGGGCGCCTGCCCGAACGGTGCGCCGCAGGGGGCCATCGCCTACGGCATGCTGGGGGCCGGGGCCAGCATGGTGGAGGTCTCGGCCAACCAGCTCTACACGTGTTCGCTTGGCGCCCCCCTGGCCATTCCGGGCGACTACATCCCGCCACTTGTGCTGGCGCCGAGCGAGTGCACCAGCCTGCTGGCCCTTGACCCGTTTGCGCCGGCACCCGGCCGGGCCGCCAGCCAGGCCAACTCTCCGCAAACCCTCAACGCGGGGAACAGCCAGATCGCCGTACCGGTGCAAACGGTGGCGCTGGGCGTTCCAGGGGGCGGTACCGGCGGGCCCTATGCGGTGAGCCTCACCTCGTCGGCGACGACGTCGGTCAGCACCACCCAGTCCTCGAAGTTCAGCGCCACGGTCGACAGCGTCTTCTCCGCCAGCGAGGGGGGCGGCCTGACGGCCGGCCTCAAAGGGGCCAGCGCCAGCGCCGGATTCGAGTACACGCAGACGCAGGGTACATCCGTCACCCAGTCGGTGACGATCACCACCAGCAACAGCCAGGCGACCACCTGGAAGGAGTCCGCGACGGCGACCCTGAACGACGCGCAGCAGCCCATCACCACATCGATCTGGCTCGACGGTCGCTGGGGGACCCTGATGTTCCAGGTTCCGAAGGCCTCGGTCTCCGGCGTGAGCCCCCAGAGCGGCGCCGTCGGCACCCAGATCACCATCGCCGGCGACGGCTTTTGGAACGGCGCGGAATCGGTGCTCTTCTGCCCCGTGGATGGCGGGCCGTGCAGCTACGGGAGCGACGTGAATGCCACCAGCAACCTGGCGATGACGGCGGTGGCGCCCGCCGACCTGACCCCCGGCACCTACACGGTCCAGGTCCGCGACCCCGGCGGCACCGGCTCCGCAAGCTGCGGCCAGGGCGCCAGCACCTGCGACCAGTTCACGGTGACCTCCGCCACGACGGGCAGCCCGGCCGTGGACAGCGTCACGCCGGCCGGCGGGTCCGACGCGGGCGGCAACCTCGTGACCCTGACCGGCACCGGCCTCTCCGGGGTGACCCAGGTCTGGTTCGGCGAGAGCGACCCGAGCCAGGATCCCGCGACGTTCGAGGCGCTTCAGGCCGGAGGGGCGGCCAGCGGCGCTGCTGTGGCGCCGGCACCGCTCTTCCGCATCATCAACGAGTCGAAGATCGTGGCCTGTGCCCCGGCCGTGCCCCTGCCCGGGCCGGTCTGGGTCGCGGCCTACGATGCGGCCACCGGCACGTGGAGCACCGTCACACCCGGGGACGAGTACACCTACAGCGCCGGTTTGCCCGAGGGGCCGTGCAACCTGCAGAACACGCAGGGAGCGCCAAGCGTCGCCACGGTGTCGCCCACCGTGGGGCCAGCCAACGGGGGCACGACCATCACGGTCACCGGGCTGAGATTCAAGCCGCAGGACGTGGCGACTGCGTGCACGCTGCAGGGCTGCGCGCCCGACTCGACGCTCACGATCCTGCCGGCGCCGTCCGTCGAGTTCTGCCCGGTCCTCGGCGGGGCCTGCGTCCAGGGCACCAACGTGGAGGTGCAGAGCAGTTCCCAGCTGAGCGTGGAGGTGCCGCCGGGCAGCGGTGTGGTGGACGTTCGCGTGGGCAATTCCGCGGGCTTCAGCGCGACCAGCCTCTATGACCTGTTTGCGTACGCTGCGCCCCCCAGCTGTCCCACCGCCGGATGCCCGGCGGTGCCCGGCAGCCTCTCGCTCGGCGCGAGTCCAGCCCACGCGGTGGCCGGGCTGCAGCCCGTGACCGTCACCGCCGAGGTGCTGGACAGCCTGGGCCAGCCGATGGACAAGCAGGCGGTCAACTTCACCGCCACCGGTGCCGGCGTGACCTCCGGCTCGGCTCAGGTCCAGACCGACGACGCCGGCATCGCGACCTGGCAGCTGCAGTCGACGACTGCCGGCCAGGTGTCGATCACCGCGACGGTCGGCGGCTCGACCGGCGATCTGCTGCTGGTCAACCGCACGTCGGCGGCCTTTCTGCCCGCGCCGATCGTCCAGCGCATCAGTCCCGCGAGCGGCTCGCCGGCGGGCGGCAACACCGTGACGATCACCGGGTCGGGGTTCAGCCAAGCGACCGCGGTGTCCTTTGGCTACACGGCAGCCACAAGCTTCCAGGTTCTGTCGGACACCGAGATCACGGCCACGGCGCCGCCGCAGGCCGGAGCCGCGGCGGTCGATGTGACCGTGGCGAACCCGGCCGCGCAGAGCGGTCCGGTCCCGACGGACGTTTACACGTACGGAACCCCGGCGACGCCAACCACCAACGCAGCGCCGGTTGTCACCAGCGTGACGCCGAACGCCGGCTCGCCACAGGGCGGGATCCAGGTCACGATCACCGGCCAGAACTTCGCGGGCGCGGAGCAGGTGGACTTCAGCGGCGCGCCGGCGAAGCGCTTCACGGTCAACACGGATGGCACGATCTCGGCGACGGCGCCGCCTGGGACCGGCACGGCCTACGTGACGGTGACGACAGCCGCCGGCAGCAGCGTCGCCGTGCCCGCAGGGCAGTTCAGCTACCTGCCGCCGCCGACCGTGACAAGCCTGACGCCGGCCGGCGGCGCCTTCCAGGGCCCGACCACCGTCACCATCGCCGGCACCGGCTTCACCTCCGTCGGGGATACCGTCATGTTCGGCCAGGTGCCGGCGACCGACGTCACGGTCGTCTCCGACAGCGAGATCCTGGCCACCGCACCGCCTGGCGCCGCGCCGGGCCCGGTGGCGGTGACCGTCACCGCCGCGTGCGGGAGCCCGGCGTCCGTCAACGCGACGGCCTGCGGAACCAACGTGGCATCGCCGGCCTCCACGTTCACCTACCTGCCCCTGCCGACGGTGACGGGCCTGAGCCCGTCCACCGGCCCCGGGGGCACGCAGGTCGCCATCAGCGGCACCGGATTCACCACGGCGACCACGGTGGCGTTCGGCACGACGCCGGCCGCCAGCTTCCAGATCGACTCCGACGGCCAGATCACGGCCACGGCGCCGGCGCTGCCCCCGGGCGCGGTGGACGTCACGGTGGCGACGGCCTGCGGCAGCAGCGCGAGCCGGGCGACGAGCTGCGGCAGCAGCGCCACGGGCGGCCACGACCTCTTCACCGAGACCTCGGCGCCGGCCGTGACGGGGGTGTCGCCCGCCAACGGGCCACTGGGGGCGGCCACGGCCGTCACCCTCAGCGGCACTGGGTTCGAGGGCGCCACCGATGTCGCGTTCGGCACGGTGTCCGCCGGCTTCAGGGTGGTCTCGAGCGATGAGATCGCGGCGACAGCCCCGGCTGCGACGACGGCAGGCGCGGTCGACGTCACCGTCACCGTCTGCGGTGCCGGGGGTCAGGATTGCGGGACCAGCGTGATCAGCGCCGCCGACCGCTTCGGCTACCTCCCGCCGCCCACGGTGAGCAGCGTCTCGGCGGCCGGCGGCAGCAGCGTGGCGGGCGCCAGCGTCACGATCGAGGGCACCGGCTTCACGACGGCCACCCAGGTGGACTTCGGGTCCGCCCCGGCGGCGAGCTTCACCATCGACTCCGACCGGCAGATCACCGCCGTCCTGCCGGCTGGCGCGGGCACGGCGGACGTCTCCGTGACGACTGCGTGTGGAACGCCGGGCACGGCGGACGCCACCAGTTGCGGCACGTCCTCCGCGGGCCAGTTCAGCTACGGTTCCGGGCCGGTGGTGCAGGCCCTGGCCCCGGCCAGCGGGCCGGCGGCCGGCGGCACGGTGGTGGTCATTGGCGGCACGGCCCTCTCCGGGGCCACCGCGGTCCTCTTCGGAGGCACGGCGGCGCTGAGCTTCAGCTACCCACAGGGTCCGGACGGCCCCATCGCGGCCGTGGCGCCGCCCGGCACGGGCACCGTGGAGGTCATGGTGACCACGGCCAATGGGACCAGCTCGCCCACGGCGGCGGCCGCCTTCAGCTACCTGCCGCTGCCCGCCGTGACCAGCGTGCAGATCCCGAGCGGCCCGCTCACGGGCGGGGAGACCGTCATCCTGGGCGGCAGCGGTTTTACGACGGTGTCCGGCTCGGTCTACAGCTCCGTGTATGGGGCGGTTTACGGTGCGGTCATGTTCGGCTCCGTGCCGGCCACCCGGATCACGGTGGTCTCCGGTGATGAGATCGTGGCGACCGTCCCGGCGGCGGCGAGCCCAGGCACGGTCGACGTGACCGTGACGGCGGACTGCGGCAGCGGCGCCACGGCCTGTGGCACCAGCGTCGCGGCGCCGGGCGACCGTTTCAGCTACCTGCCGCCGCCCGTCGTCACCTCCCTGAGCGCCGGCGGGGGCGCGGTCAGCGGCGGCCAGACCGTCGCCATCAACGGCTCCGGCTTCACCACGGCCCAGGAGGTCCTGTTCGGCTCCCGGGTGGCGACCATCGAGGCGGTGACCGACCAGCAGATCACGGTCCTGGCGCCGCCCGGAACGCCGGGTGTGGTGGACGTCACCGTGATCACGGGCTGCGGCGGCGCCGCCACGGCCAACGCCACGAGCTGTGGGGCCAGCGTCCCCACGGCCCTGGGCGGCACCTTCACCTATGGCTCCGGCCCCGTGGTCACCTCGCTCTCGCCGCGCAACGGACCGACGGCGGGCGGCACCGCGGTGACCATCACCGGGTCGGGCCTGACCCAGGCGTCGGGCGTGATGTTCGGCGGCACGGCCGCGCAGGGGTTCACCGTCCTGGGCGGCGGGGCCATCGTGGCGACGGCGCCGCCGGGCACCGGCACGGCGGAGGTGATGGTCACCACGCCGGACGGAACCAGCGCGCCGACGGCCACCAGCCTGTTCACCTACCTGCCGCCGCCCGCGGTGACAAGCGTGACCGGGCCGAGCGGGCCGCTCGCCGGCGGCACCACCGTGGTCATCGGCGGCAGCGGGTTCACGACCGTGGCCGATGCCGTGTACTTCGGGTCGCAGCGCGCCAGCGGCGTCACCTTCGTCTCGGACCAGGAGCTCATGGCCACCGCGCCGCCATCGGCCACGTCCGGCACGGTGAGCGTCACGGTGAGCGCGGCCTGTGACACCTCGGCCACAGCCGGCGCGACGGCCTGCGGGACAAGCGCGGCCTCGGCCGGCAGCGGCTTCAGCTACCTGCCGCTTCCCGTCATCGACTCGCTCAGCACGGGTACCGGCGCCCTCACGGGCGGCGAGCAGATCACCCTCAGCGGCACCGGCTTCCGGACCGTCAGCCGCGTGGACTTCGGCTCCGAGGCGGCGACCATCGAGTCGGCGACGGACGGCCAGGTCACGGTCCAGGTGCCCCCGGGCATCTCCGGCACCGTGCCCGTCACGGTGACGACCGAGTGCGGCACCGCCGCGCTGGCCGACGCCACGTCCTGCGGTACCAGCCTGGCGCAGACCTCGGGCTCCGGCACCTTCGGGTCCCTGCCGGCGCCCCAGGTGACCGCCGTCAGCCCCGGGGCGGGACCTGCCACGGGCGGCACGACCGACACGATCACCGGCACCGGCTTCACCACCGTCACGGCCATCGACTTCGGCGGCGTCTCGGTGAGCTTCACCCACGACCCGAGCGCCATCGACTCCGAGCTGACGGCCACGGCGCCGCCGGGTCCGGCGGGCACCACGGTGGACGTTACGGTCACGTCGGTCTGCGGCAGCGCCGCCAGGGCCACACCGACCAGCTGCGGCGGCAGCGGGGCGAGCCCGGCCGACCACTTCGCCTACCTGCCCCTGCCGGCGGTCACCGGGGTCAGCCCGTCCGACGGCGTGGTCGGTGGCGGTACCACCGTGACCATCAGCGGCACCGGGTTCACGACCGCGACGGGCGTGTCGTTCGGGACCACGCCGGCGACAGCGTTCCAAGTGGTGTCCGACCAGGAGGTCAAGGCCGTGAGCCCCGCGGGGGCGGCCGGCGCCGTCGACGTGACAGTCGTCACCAGCTGCACGGGCGCGTACGCGCAAAGGGCGACAAGCTGCGGCAGCGGCACGGCCAACACGGCCGACCAGTTCACCTACTACCCGAGCACCGCGGCTGTCGTGACCCGCATCCTGACGCCCGGGTGGAACACCCTGTCCATTCCGTTCCCGCTGGCCGAGTCGAGCCTGCCCCAGATCCTTTCGGACGGCGGAGCCTCGCTGAGGGCGGCCTACGCGTTCGAGAACGGGCACTGGCGCTTCATCTGGCGCAACCGGGACAACGTCTTCCAGCAGCCGCTCTCGGCCCTCTACCTGTACATCGGGGGCACAAACGACGTGACGGCGACGCTGACGCCGGACATCCCCGCGGCCAGCGCCACCCAGCAGCCGCCGGCGCCCCAGGCCCCGTCCCAGCTCGGTCTCAGCGACGGCTGGAACCTGGTCGGCCCGTCCGCGGTCCTGGGGGCGCAGAGCTACGCGTCGTTCCTCTACAACATGCAGGACGGCCAGGTTGGGATGCTGATCGACCCGAACGGCGCGGACGTGCCCGTGTATAACCCCGTCGCCGACAAGGGCGACACCGTGCGCAATGGCTTCGGGTACTGGATCTACGTGACGCAGCCGGGGCAGCAGCTGGTCGGCCAGATCATGACGGGAGCCTCGCCTGGGCCCGGCGACCGCGGCCACTGAGGGCGGGGCCGGGGGAGCGGGGAGCGCCCACTCTCCGCAATGCGCCACCCGGGAACAAAAAGAAGGCGCCCGGACGCAAGTCCGGGCGCTCGCAACATCTGGCCCGGGACCGGGGCTTCAGTCGTCGGCCGGGTCGCCCACGTTGGCGGCGTAGGTCCCGGTGGGCTCGTCCACCGGCGCGTAGGCCGAGACGTCCACCTCGGTGGCCAGGCGCAGGGACGCGGAGGTCACGGCGCGGATGATGCGCTCGAGGCCGCCTTCTTGGAAGAGCTCCGAGGGGCCCTGCACGGCCAGGGCGGCGATGGCGCGGCCGCTGCCGCCGAACACCGGCGCGGCGACCGAGCTCTGGCCGGCCCGGGCCTGATCGAGGCTCACGGCGTAGCCACGGCGGCGCGTCTCCTGCACGCTCTGCAGCACCTCGTCCGGGGAGGTCGGCGTGCTGTCGGTGAGCGGGGGGAACGGGGCCGACTCCAGGATCAGGTCGCGCGCGGCCGCCTCGGGCATGAAGGCCAGCAGGGCGCGGGCGGCGGCGGTGGCGTGCAGGGGCAGGCGCGTGCCGGAGGCCATGCCGGTGCCGCCGGAGCGGCCATCGGCCAGGGCGGTGCAGACCGGGTCGCCCTCGGACCAGACCGTGAGGAATGCGGTGCAGCCGGTCTCGGTGGCCAGGCGGCGCAGGTAGGGGACGCTGGAGCGGCGCAGGGCCTCGCCGGCCGAGAAGGGCTGGCCGAGGCGGATCAGGGCAGGACCGAGCCGGTAACGGCGGGTCAGGCTGTCCTGAACGATGAACTCGTGCCGGCGGAGCGAGTTGAGCATGCGGTGCAGGGTGCTCTTCGGGATGTTGTGCCGGCGGCTCAGCTCCGTGATGCCGCTGCCGTGTGGAGCCTCGGCGAGGCTGCTCAGCACCTCGACGGTCCGGTCGACCCAGATCAAGGATCAGCCACTCCTTTCGGCGACGGGGGGCGCGTGCTAGGATGGCCTACGGCTGACCGCTTCGTGCGGACTCACCGCGTCGCCAAGATACGCGTTTCGTCGCATCGCCGTGGAATCTGTCGGATCTGTCGGACTTCCCTGTCGAAGGGTAATTCTCGCCGTCGGAACTGTCAATGACACTTTCGTTGGATTTCGACGTGGATCGGGGGTAGCTCCCAAGGCATGTTGGACCTGTGTTTGCAGAATGCGACAGTCATAACCCCGGCGGGCCTGCGGGCGGCGCACGTGCTGGTCGAAGGTGGCAAGATCGCGGATATTGTCGATCCGGCTGCTGACGGATCCGTGCCGGCTGGGCGCGACCGGCTCGACTGCACCGGGCTGCACGTGCTGGCCGGCGCCATCGACAGCCACGTGCATTTCCGCGAGCCGGGCCTCTCGTACAAGGAAGACTGGGACACCGGCTCCCGGGCCGCGTTGTGCGGCGGCGTGACGACGGTGGTCGACATGCCGAACGTCCAGCCGCCGACGCGCAACCCGGAGGCGCTCCAGATGAAGCTCGCGTGCGCGCGCGGCCGGTCGTTCGTGCACTTCGGCTCTTACGGCGTGATCGCCGACGACGGGCCGGAGGCGGTGCTGCCGCTCGCGCGCGCCGGCGTCATCGGCTTCAAGGTATTCCTCGGCGAAACGGTCGGCGGCATCCCGTCGCCGGACGACGGGGCGCTGCTCGCCGCCATGCGCGTGGTGGCCGGATGCGGCCTGCGGGTTGGCGTCCACGCGGAGAACAACCCGCTGCTGCAGTGGTTTGGCGCGGAGGTGCGCCGAAGCGGGCGCCGCGACCCGCTCGCCCACGGCGACGCGCGGCCGGTGATCGCGGAATCGGAGGCGACGAGCCGGGCGATCCTGCTGGCGCGCGAGGCCGGCTGCCCGCTGACCGTGCACCATGTGACGTGCGCTCCGGCGGCCGAGCACGTGGAGGCGGCCCGGGCGCGCGGCCAGGACGTCGTCGGCGAGACGTGCCCGCAGTACCTGCTGCTCAGCACGGGCGACATGGAGCGGCTTGGCCCGCTGATGAAGATCAATCCGCCCGTGCGCGCGCCCGGGCATGCGGAGGCGCTGTGGGCGGGGCTGCGCTCGGGCGGCCTCAGCGTGGTGGGCTCCGACCACTCGCCGCACGCGCTGCAGGAGAAGCAGGGCGACATCTGGCAGGCGGCGGCGGGCTGGCCGGGCGTGGAGACGATGCTGCCGCTGATGCTGACGAGTGCCGTCGAAGGCCGTTGTACGCTGCCGGATATTGCGCGCTGGCTCGGCGAGGCCCCGGCTCGGACCTGGGGGCTCTGGCCGCGCAAGGGCAACCTGGCGGTGGGCGCCGACGCCGACCTCACCGTCTGCGACCTCGGCTACCGGGGGCGGATCGAGGCCGCCGCCCTGCACAGCAAGCACCGCTTCACGCCGTTTGACGGGCGGGAGGTGCGGGCCCGCATCGTGGCCACGATCGTCGGCGGCCAGGTCGCGATGCGCGACGGCGAGGTCATCGGCGCGCCGCGGGGGGAGTGGCTGCGGCCGGCGTAGGCCCGGCCTGCGGCGGCGGGAGGCCCGGCGTGCTGCGAGCGGAGGCCCGGCCTGCGGCGGCGGGAGGCCCAGCGTGCTGCGAGCGGAGGCTCAGCCTGCTGCGGGCGGAGGCCCGGCCCGCGGCGGCGGGAGGCCCAGCGTGCTGCGGGCGGAGGCCCGGCCCGCGCCGGGCGTGGGCCCAGCCTGCTGCGGCTCTGTCTA
>DAHVAF010000177.1 GCA_027314765.1 Clostridia bacterium
GAGAAGCATGCGGCGGCCGGACCCCAGTCTGAGCCCCGTGGCGCGGGTGCCGAGGCGCGACCCGAAGCCCCGATGTTGCGAGATCGGAGAAGGAGGCTGCTGGCGTGATCCAGCGAGCGAGCATGGAGTCGCGGGTCATCCTGGTACCTGGCACCTACAACCTCCGGGACGTCGGAGGCTACCCGACCCACGAAGGGCTGGATGTGCGCTGGGGAGTCCTGTACCGCTCCGACGGCCTCAGCAACCTCGACTCCGGGGGGCTGGACGGCCTTGCCGCCCTCGGCGTCCGGACGGTCATCGATCTCCGCCGCGACGCCGAGATCTCGCGGGCGCCCAACCCATGCGCCGGCGACTCCCGCTTCGCCTACCTCAACATCCCGCTGCTCACGGGGCCCGGTGGGCCGGATCGGCACCCGCGCGAGCTGACCGAGCTCTACCGCGCCTACCTCGACCACGGACACGCCTCGATCCGCGCCGTGCTTGCGACGATCGCGGCCACGCCGCCGGATCAGGCGGTGCTGGTGCACTGCACGGCAGGCAAGGACCGCACCGGATTGGTGGTGGCCCTGGCCCTCTCCGCGGCCGGCGTGCTGCCGGAGGCGATCGTCGCCGACTACGCGTTGACCGGGCCCCTGATCGAGCCCCTCCGGGCCATGCTGCGGGCGGCCGCCGAGCAGCAGGGCCTGGAGGTCGCCGCCCTGGAGCCCCTGCTGGGATGCGAGCCCGCCCACATGCGGTGCGCCCTGCGCCACCTGGATGCCCGCCACGGCTCCGCGGCCGCCTACCTTCACGCCATCGGGCTGCCGGCTCCGGACATGGACCGGCTGCGCGTCCGCCTGCTCGGCGCCTGAGGGGGAGCGCCGGGTGCGCGACCACGCCTTCGTGCAGCTCAGCGACTTGCACATTCGGGCTGAGGACGGCCCGCACCGGTCCATCGACCCCGCGGAGGCGCTGCGGGGCACGGTCCACGGCGTGTATGAGCTCGGCGTCGAGCCGGAATTCTTCGTGGTCAGCGGCGACCTCTGCGACCGCGGTGACCATGCGGGCTACCTGCGGCTCCGGGAGCTTGCGGTGGAGCTCTTCGGGGTGCCGGTGCTCCTGGCCCTCGGCAACCACGACGGGCGCCAGGCCTTCCGTGACGTCTTCCTCGACGACCCCATGGCAGTCCAGGCGGAGCCATACTTTTACGCGCAGGAATTCGACGGTGTGCGGATCGCGGTGCTGGACTCCAAGGTCCGCGGCGAGGTGGGGCCCCGCCAGCTCGACTGGCTGCGGCAGACCCTCCAGCAGCCGGCCGCGGTCGGCACGATCGTTGTCGTGCACCACCCGCCCTTTCTGAACGCCGTACGGCACATGGACGACCGCGTGCTGCGCGATGCCGGCGCGCTGGCCGCGGTCGTGCGTGCGGCGCCCGTACTCGGACTTCTGCACGGGCACACCCACATCGCGTCCATGGCCGCGTGGGCGGGCACGATCTCCGTGACCGCGCCCGGTGTCGCCCACCTGCGGACGTCCGTCACGGCCGCCGGTCTCGGGTTTGTCGAAGGCTCCGGCTTCAACCTCTGCGTGGTCCGCGGGGGCCGGCTGACCGTGCAGCCGGTGGTGCTGCCCGGCACTCAGAGCCTGCCCTCTTGGCTGGACGGGCCGCGCGAGGGCACTGCGGCGGCGCGAACTTAGCCATTGGACGCGCCCATCCCCGCTCTGCTACCGTAGCGGTGATGCGGAAGGACAGGGTGGGGGCGCGCGTGCGCCGGGTGGCGATCCTCGCGGCCGTGATCGGGCTCATCGCCGCGGCGTGGCCCCTCACGGCGCGCCTGCGCGTCGAGGCGCGCTCGCGTACCGTGGACCTGGCCGTCGACGGTCCGGCGATGGCCGGGCTGGCGAGCCTGAGCGGCCTCACGTACCCCCAGCTCCTCGGCCAGCTGCGCGGTGCCGGCCTGACGGCCGCCATCGTGCCGGAGACCACGCTGGCGAGCCTTGTCGACGCGGGCCAGGACGCGGCCGTCGGCGGGGACGAGGTGCTGGCGCGCCGGGCCCTTGGCCGTGACCCGCTGCCCGGCGTGGCGGTGCAGCCGACCTCGACCTACGTCATCGGCGCCGACGCGGCCCTGGCGTCGCATCTGGCGGCGGCGCTGGGACCCGGGCTCGTGCGGCAGGTCGGCACCGCCTCCGTCCGGGGCGGGTTGGGCGACCTCGTCCTGGCCATCGGGGTGCCCGCAAGCAACTCCTTCACGGTGCCGCTTGGCTTTCTGCCGCAGACGCTTCAGCCGTACGCGGCGGCAGGGATGCACGCGGTGCTGTCCCTGAAGGACGCGGCGCGGCTGTCCCCGGCGACCCTCGCCTCGTGGCTGCGCCAGGCGGCGGCCGTGGTGCCGGTCGACGGCCTCTACTTCTCCGATGCGCGTGGGCCGTCCGGCGACCTCGCGCCGCTGGTCGCGGCCATGCACGCGGACGGCGTGCCGCTGGTCGTGCAGGAGGGCCCGGTCCAGCTCGGCAACGTGGACCAGGGCGGCCTCGCCGGCCTCGACCAGGCCCTGGGCGCCGCCGATACCATCCGCCTGTTCGACATGCTGCCGTACGCGCCGCACCGGCCGCCGGACCAGGTCATCCAGACGGTCGAGCGGGCCGTGCGGGAGCGCAACCTGCGCGTGATCGCGCTCTACCCCGTGACCAACGGGGTGTCGCCGACGGCGCAGGCGAGTGCGACCGTGACCACCTACCGCCAGATGGTCGACATCCTGCGCGCCGGCGGCTACCCGTCGGGCAAGGCCACGCCCATGCCGCAGCTGCCCGGGGACCCCGTCCCGCTGGCCGTCATGTGCGCGGCCATCGCCGTGGTCACGGTGGCCTTCGGCTCGGAGGTGCTGCACGACCCCGGCGCGGAGCCGTGGATCGCCGCGGCGGTGTTCTCCGCCATGCTGGCCCTCGGCGAGCCCTCCCGCGCCCGCACGGTGTTCTCGCTGCTGGCCTCGCTGGCGTACGCCGCCTGGCCGCTCTGGACGATCGTCGGCGCTTGGCGGCGCCGCACGTCGCTGGTGTGGCCGGCCCTGGAGGCGGCAGGGTGGGCCATCGCCGGCGGCCTGACGATCGCCGCCGTCACGGCGACCCGCAACTACCTGCTGGAGTGGTCGGTCTTTCACGGGGTCAAGGTGGCCTACGCCGTGCCGCCGCTGATCGTGCTGGCCGCCTTCGTGCTCCACGTGGGCCTGGACGGCGCCCCCCAGGGCCTCTGGCAGGGCATCCGCACCTGGGGCCTGCGTCCCCAGCGGGCCTACGAGCTGGCGGCGCTGGGCCTTGTCGCCGTGGCCGGGTTCATCTATATCGCGCGCAGCGGCAACAGCAGCCTCGTGACGTCGGTGGAGCTGGCCTTCCGCCAGGCCCTGCAGGCAGGGCTGCCGGTGCGGCCGCGGATCAAGGAGCTGCTCGTGGGCTACCCCTGCCTGGTGTGGCTGGGCCTTGCCCGGCGGCGCCGGCTGTCGGGGTGGTTCCTGCTCTTCGCCCTGGGCGGCAGCGCCGCCGTGGCCTCCGCCATCAACTCGTTCGCCACCGTCAACACGCCCGTGGCCGTCTCGTTCATGCGCTGCGTGCTGGGCCTGGCTGGGGGGCTGATCGTGGGTTTCGTGCTGGCACCCGTCGTCGACTGGGTGCTGGCCGCCTGGGCGCGGCTTTTTGACATGCCCCTGACCGAGGCCTACGATTCGGGGCGAGGGATCGGGGGGAGCCTCGCTGGCGAGCGACCACAATCGTAACGATGATTACGTACCCCTCCGCTTCGACCACGCGCGCGTGGAGCGCGCGGTCGCGGAGATCCTCCACGCCATGGGCGAGGACGTGGGCCGCCAGGGCCTGCGCGACACCCCGGGGCGCGTGGCGCGGGCCTACGCGGAGCTGTTCTGGGGCGTCGGCCGCGATCCCGGCGACGAGCTGACGGCCGTCTTCGACAGCGACCACGAGGAGATGATCGTGGTCAAGGACATCCCGTTCTCCTCGGTCTGCGAGCACCATCTGCTGCCGTTCATCGGCACCGCCCACGTCGCGTACATTCCCTCGGGCGGGCGCATCACCGGACTTTCCAAGCTGGCGCGGTGCGTCGAGTCCGCCGCCCGCCGGCCGCAGGTGCAGGAGCGGCTTACGGGCCAGGTGGCGGACGCCATCATGGGCCGCCTGCAGCCGCTCGGCGTGCTGGTCGTCGTCGAGGCGGAGCACCTCTGCATGACCATGCGCGGCGTCCGCAAGCCCGGCAGCCGCGCCGTCACCTCGGCCGTGCGCGGCCAGTTCATGGACGACGAGAAGACGCGCGCCGAGGCCTTCTCCCTCATCAGCCGCGGCCGGTGAGCCCCGCCCGCCGCCTCCCGGCCGCCGGTCCGGCCGACGTGGCGCGGCACCTGGCGGCCATCGGCTTCACGGGCGATCCCGGGGCGTGGGCCGCCGCCAACGGGCAGGGCCACATCGCCCTGGACGGGCTGGACCCCGTGGCCGTGGCCGATCTCCGCCGCGCCGCCGACCGCGTGGGGGCGGGCGTGGCCCTGGGACCCATGGCGGACGGGGCCGCGTTGCTCGCCGCCACGCCGGCCCAGCTCGATGGCCTGCGGTCCGCTCTGGGTCCTGGCGATCTGGCCGCCGCGCTGGCCGCACTGCCGCCACCGCCCACGCTGCCGCTGGATGCCCCGCCGCCCGTGCGCGCCGGGCCCTTCACCCTGCCCTTCGGGCGCAAGACGTACGTCGTGGCCATCGTCAACGTCACGCCGGACTCCTTCTCGGAGGAGCTCGGCCGCGTTCCAGGCGTGGACGAGGCGGCGGCGCGGGTGCGTCAGGCCGTCGCGGAGGGCGCCGACATCGTCGATGTCGGTGCCGAATCCAGCGAGGCGCGTGACCACGGCGGTGATGCCGCGGCGGAGGAGCTCCGGCGGCTCCTGCCGGTCCTGGATGCCGTGCGGGGGCTGGGCGTGCCCATCTCGGTGGACACGCGTCGGGCGGAGGTCGCGGATGCCGCCCTGCGCGCGGGCGCCCACATCGTGAACGACGTCGACGCCCTGACCGGGCCCGGCATGGCCGAGGTGGTGGCCCGCCACGGCTGCCCCGCCGTCGTGATGCACAGCCGGCCCGATCCGGCTTACGGCGAGCTCATGGCGGACATCGCGGCGTACCTGGAGGCGGCGATCGGCCGCGCGGCAGCCGCAGGGCTGCCGCGGGAGCAGGTGATCGTCGACGCGGGGTTCGGCTTCGGCAAGACCATCGCCCAGGACCTGGAGCACACGCGCCGCCTGGGTGAGCTGCGCGCCCTCGGCCGGCCCATCCTGCACGCGCCCTCGCGCAAGCGCACGATCGGCCGCGTCCTCGGCTTCCCGGACACCATCCCGGAGCGGCTGCCCGGCACGGCGGCGGCCATCGCCCTCGGGATCGCGGCCGGGGCCGATCTGGTGCGCGTCCACGACGTTGTGGACATGGCGCGGGTGGCGCGCATGGCGGACGCGATCGTGCGGGGGTGGGAGGGGACCGAGCGGTGACGGTGCGCCAGGCGGAGGGTCCGAGCGGCTCGCCACCGGCCGCTACGTGGGCGAGGGCTCTGATGCCGTGCGCGCCGACACGCTGCTGCTCGCCATGCCCGTGGCGTGGTGGGGCACGGTCGCGCAGCATGCCGGCCGCGTGAGTCGCCCCTCCGCCGGCAGGCGCGAGGTTCGCATCGACGACTGCGCGGACCCCGGACATGCCGGCGCTCGCCGCCATGTACCGGCGCCGGCGGCGTGCGTATCGCGCCCTGGGGTTCGAGGTGCGGGAGGGGTAGGGCGGCCCTCGGCCACGGTAAGCGGTCTGGCGGCGGGGGGTCGAGGCCCGGCCCGACCCCGGGTGGCTGAACGCCCCACCCCATGCGTGGGCCAGTGCGCGCGCCCCCGCCGCCGGCCGACAGGCCCACCCGCCCGCGCCGCCGCCGGCCGACAGGCCCACCCGCGCGCCCCGCCGAAGACCGGCTTGACGAGAGGGGGCGCCGCCGCCTGGACCGGTGGAAGTACTACAACGTCACGTACCGCGACCACGTGCTGTGCAACCCGACCAGCGTCGCCAAGCTGGAAGAGATGGTCGAGTTGCTGCGG
>DAHVAF010000180.1 GCA_027314765.1 Clostridia bacterium
TCGCGAAACGCTGCCCTAAATGTGCCCCTTGGCCTTCTTGTCGGCCACGTACTCCGTAACCTCCTCGACCAGGGCCTCCACCATCTCCGACTCCTTCACGCGCCGCACGATCTTGCCCTCGCGGAAGAGCACGCCGAGGCCGTTGCCGCCGGCCAGGCCCACGTCGGCCTCCATGGACTCGCCCGGCCCGTTGACGACGCAGCCCATGATGGCGACCTTCAGCGGCGGCAGGTCCAGGGCCAGCAGCTTCTCCTCCGCCTGGTGCACCACGTTGAAGAGGTCGATCTCGCAGCGCCCGCAGGTCGGGCAGGCCACGATCTCCAGTCTCTTCTCGCGCAGGCCGAGGGAGTAGAGGATCTCCAGGCCGCACTTGACCTCCTCGCCGCCGGGGCCCGTCATCGACACGCGGATGGTGTCGCCGATTCCGGCGGCCAGCAGGTGGCCGATGCCGACCGAGGACTTGATGCTGCTCTGCGCGGGCGGCCCCGCCTCCGTCACGCCGAGGTGCAGCGCGTAGGGCACGCGGTCCGCGATCAGCTCGTAGGAGGCGATCATCGTGCGCACGTCGTGCGACTTCAGCGAGATCACCATGTCGAGGAAGTCGTGGTCCTCGAGGATGGCGACGTGGCGCATGGCGGATTCGACCAGCGCCTCGGGGATGCGCCCGTACTTGGCCACCAGGTCCTTCTCCAGCGAGCCGGCGTTGACGCCGATGCGCATGGGTACGGCGCGCGCCTTGCACTCGCGCACGACGGTCTCGACCTTCTCGCGGCCGCCGATGTTGCCGGGGTTGATGCGGAGCTTGTCGACGCCGGCCTCCAGGGCCATCAGCGCCAGGCGGTAGTCGAAGTGGATGTCCGCCACGAGCGGCGCGTCGGTCTGCTTGCGGATCTCCTTCAGGGCGCGCGCCGCGTCGGCGTCGGGCACGGCCAGGCGGATGATGTCGCAGCCGGCCACGAGCAGCCGGTAGATCTCCATCATCGTGGCGTCCACGTCGCGCGTGTCGGTCTTGGTCATGCTCTGGACCAGGATCGGGGCGTCGCCGCCGATGGTGAGGTTTCTCACCTTCACCGGACGGCTCTTGCGCCGCGGACGGTCGACCGTTGTCGTGCCCACGCTGAATCGGCTCCCCCTTGGGTGCCCGAAGTTCGCCCGTATTATACATCGGCGATTCCTCGATCTTTGTTTGGAAATGGCGTAGACAGGTGATTTGGGGCTGGCCGCCGCGTGCGCGGCGGCCAGATCACCGCGGCTGCCGGGGTGGCGGAGCGACCTGGGGCTGGGTCTGCAGGAGCTCCTGCCCCCAGTACCAGACCTCGCCGCCGGGGACGAGGTGGGGCTGGGCGAGGCCACGCAGCCTCCGCATGTCGGGCAGGTTGGCCGGCGTGACGCGCGCCCAGATGTCCGCATACACGAAGTCGTAGCGGGCGGCCGGCGGGCCGGCGAGGAAGTCGAAGATGTCGGCGTCGATGAGAGTTGCTCCGGCGCCCACGTACGGCCAGACGAGGGCGATCACGTCAGCGCTGCGCTCGACCACCGTCAGCGAGCGGACGGCCGGGCGGGCGCGCGCGGCATGGACGAAGTACCCGAGGCCCAGACCCGCCACCAGCACGTCGCCGCGGGCACGGTACACGGCCTCGTCGTGCAGGATCAGCTCGTCGATGGTGGTGGACATCCAGCAGACCCAGCGGTCGCCGCGCCGCTCCTCCAGGGCCTGGATCTCCTCGCCCGTCTGCACGACGCGGTCGCCAAACCGGTACGCGAGCGCGCGGTGGACGACGCGGACGTCGCCGGAGCGGCCGTCGGGGATTTCGGGCCACTGCAGGTGGGCCACCTTCCGGACCCCAGCGTACCGCGGCGCGGGCGGTGCGGCGCGGCCCTCCGTCGCGGGCGCGACACTCAGCCCGTCAGGCGCAGGATGTCACGGTAGGTCACGACGACCGAGAGGAGGATGAGCAGCGCGAACCCGAGGAAGTGGATGAAGTTCTCGCGCTCGGGGTCGATCGGGCGGCCACGCAGCCACTCCAGGCCGATGAAGGCCAGGCGGCTGCCGTCCAGGGCCGGGATCGGCAGCAGGTTGATGAGGCCGAGGTTGGCCGTCAGGATGCCGGCGACGAACAGCAGGCTGCCGGGGCCCTGCTGCTCGGCCTGGCCGATCACCTGGCCGATGCCGACCGGTCCGATGAAGTCCGAGGCGCCAGCGCCGTGAAAGAGCGAGGCCAGGGCCATGAACCAGCCCGCGATCACGCCCCACACGGCGGTGAAGCCGCCGCCCAGGGACTGCAGCAGGCTCATGCGCGCGTTGGCCATCACGGGCGACACGCCGATCAGGCCACCGTTCTCCGTCCGCACCGGCGTGAGGTGGACCTGGATGTCGCGGCCGTTGCGGTCGACCGTGATGACGAGGGGCTTGCCGGCGCTGTCCGCCACGGTCCGCTTCAGGTCGTTCCAGCCGGTCATCGTGTGCCCGTCGATGGCGACGATCTGGTCGCCGGGCTCAATGCCGGCGGTGGCCGCGGGGTAGCCGGACTGGACGCCGGCCACGGTCAGGGTCGGGTTCGTGGGCACGCCGATGAACAGGAAGATGACGGCGAACAGCACCACACCGACCAGAAAGCTCATGGCAGGACCGGCGGCGATGATCGCGGCCCGCTGGCCCACCGACTTGCTCAGAAAGGCCCGTCCGGCGGCCAGGGCGCCCCGGGTGGAGCGGGCGTCCGCGGTCTCGTCGTCGTCCGCGGGCGGGACCATCCCCGCCATGCGCACAAACCCGCCGACGGGGAGCAGGCGCACAGCGTAGCTGGTCTCGCCCCAGCGGAACGAGAACAGGCGCGGGCCGAATCCCAGGGCGAACTCGTCGACCTGGACGCCGTTCCACTTGGCCACGGCGAAGTGGCCCAGCTCGTGGGCGAAGATCAGGCCACCGAAGACGAGGACGATCACCAGCAGGGTCATCGGCGCGCCCCCCGTACCACCGCGGACGGCCGCCACGCCGCCGCTCGCTCGCGAGCCCAGGCATCGGCCGCCAGGGCCTCGTCGAGGTCCGGCTCCCCCGCCCCACCTCTATGCTGGCCCAGGACGGCTTCGAGCAGCCGCGGCACGTGCCCGAGCGGGAACTCTCCCGCCAGGAACCGGGCGACGGCCACCTCGTCGGCGCCGTTGAGCACAGCCGGCGCGGTGCCTCCCGCGCGCAGGGCCGCGTACGCGAGGTCCAGGCACGGAAATGCTTCGCGGTCCGGCGGCTGAAACTGGAGGTCGGGCAGGCCCGTCGGCGGGATGGCCGGCTCTGGCGGCGCCCAGCGCTCCGGGTAGGCCAGGGCGAACGCGATCGGCAGGCGCATGTCTGGCCGGCTGGCCTGCATCAGGAGCGATCCGTCCGCCAGCTCGACGATGGCGTGCACCACGCTCTGCGGGTGGACGACGACGCCGATGGCGTCCGCGTCCGCGTGGAAGAGGTGGTGGGCCTCGATGACCTCCAGGCCCTTGTTGAGCAGCGTCGCCGTGTCCACCGTGATGCGGCGGCCCATGGCGGGCCAGGTCGGGTGGCGCAGGGCCAGCTCGGGGGTCGCCGCCGCCACCTCGGCCGCCGTGCAGCCCCGCATGGGACCGCCGGAGGCCGTCAGCCACAGGCGGCGCAGGCTGCCGCGCCGGACCCCCTGCAGTGCGGCGAACAGGCCGGCGTGCTCGCTGTCGACGGGCAGGATCTCCGCCCCGGACTGCTGGGCGTGCCGCAGCAGCGTGGCTCCGGCCGCGACCAGCGACTCCTTGTTGGCCAGGGCCAGGCGCTTGCCGGCCTCGGCCGCGGCCATGGCCGGGCGCAGGCCAGCCACGCCGGAGATCGCGACCAGCGTCACGTCGACGGTCGGCCAGGTCGCGGCGTCCACGACGCTGACCACCTTGACGCCGCTGCCGTCCAGGCGGCCCGCGAGCATGGCCGCGGCCCAGGGGTCGGCCGCCGCCACCGCGTCGGGCCGGAACCGCTCCGCGGCCGCAAGCAGGCCGTCCACGTCGCGGTTGCAGGCGAGGGTCGCAACCCGCAGACGATCGGGGTGGCGGGCCGCCAGGTCCAGCGCGTCGCGCCCGATCGAGCCCGTGCAGCCCAGGACGGCGATGCGGTGCAGATGCGCGCCCGCTTGCAAGTCCATCGTGGTCATTGTATCGCGCCCGTTCAGCCAGCGGACGAATGACAAGCCGCCGGCTTCAGCCGAAGGTGGTTGACTGCATCGCGCTTGCGCGGACCGGGGATGAGGGCCGGGTTCGGCTGGTCCGATGGGCGGCGGGTTGCCGGGGTCGGCCGGCAGGGGGCCAGGGCGTCGGGGCTTGCGGCGACGCGCCTCTGTTTCGCGACTGACGCCTCGCGGGAACCCCTCAGCCAGCCGGACGGCCGCTGCTGGCCGGCATTGTGGCGGCGTCAGCCGCCACCGGAGCAGGGGCCGCGCGCTCTTCGGGCGGCGCCTCCCGGCGCAGCAGGAAGTAGTACATGATGGCGTTGCCCATGGAGAAGACGCTTCCCAGCACGAGCGGCGCGTCGATGGTCCAGGACTCCATGAAGTACGTGCCGATGCTCGGGCTGGCGGCCGAGGCCAGCTGCGCCGGCAGGCCGCTGAAGGCGGACATGGCGGAGCGGCTGCGCTCCTCGGTGACGCCCATCACGAAGGATTGGCGGATCGGCATGCTCACCAGCGAAACCTGCACGCGGATGAGATACACGATCGCCGATAGGATGAAGGTCGGGGCAAGGGCCTGAATGGCCATCAGGACGGAGGCGACGATGCGGGACGAGGTCACGGCGGCGACGGCGCCCATGCGGCGCGCCAGCCGGGGGGCGCCGAGATACGGCAGGATGGACACCGCGTTGGCGATCGTGTAGAGGGTCCCGAGCTCGGCGGCGCCGGCGCCATAGCGGACGTAGAACCAGTAGGTCAGCAGCGGGCCGAGCATGCCCATCGACAGCCCGTTCACCGCATTGGTGACGGAGAGACGCCCGAGCAGCGACATCGTCTGGCGGCTTGGCCACGCCCAGGCGGACGCGGGGCGCCGCTCCTCGCGCACGGCAAGCATGGCGAGCAGGCTGGCGAGGGCGAAGACCGCCCCCACCCAGAACATCACGTCGTAGGCCTGGACCCAGGCCATGCCCCGGCCGTGGAGCCAGGCCGGGACGACGGCGATGGCGGAGCCGATGGTGCCGGCGATGGCCCCGGCGACGGAAAGGCCGGCGAACACGTCGTTGCGGTCGCGGTCCGTGCAGGCGCCGGCGACCATCGGCTGCAGGGCGGGATAGAGGGGCCCCCAGCTGGCGCCGGCCCCGGCGCCACCCCCACGCCCGAAGGTGCTCAGCACGCTCATCACGGCCAGGACGGCGAAGTTGTGCGTCAGGGCGAAGCCGGCCGTGCCGAAGACGGCCAGCGTCGAGATCACGATGGCGGGGCGGCGGCGGCCGAAGCGGTCGCCGGTGAGCCCCAGGCTGAGCGTCATGACGGCGCTGCCGAGGCCCGCCAGCGTCAGCAGCGTGCCGAACTGAAGCGTCGAGTACCCGAGGGTGGCGATGTACAGGGGGACGACGACGCTGAGAAAGCCCTGGGCGATGCTGCGGAGCACGCGCACGGCCATCAGCCACTTCAGGTTGCGGTTGCCGCTCAGCCAGGCGGGGGTCGGCATGCTCACGTCCTTCGCCTCACGAAGCGACCTTCCTGCAATCCACGCAGCATGGGACTCCGGGGAACGGCGGCGCGCCGGAAGGCGCCCAAGGGATGGGGGTGAGCCTCTGGAGCGGCGGCGGGGCGCGGTCCTCGCGGTGGGCGTGGCCATCACCCTGGCCGTGGGCCGCTGTCAGGCCGGCCATGGGCCCCGGGGCGTGGCGACGGCGACCCCACCGGTCACCGTGCGGCCCGCGCCTCCCCTGCACCACCGCCGGCCGCGCCCTGGACCGACGGTCTCCGCCAGGTGGCCATGATCAACCCGGCACGGGGCTGGGCGCTCGGTGATGGCGCCGTGTACACGACCATCGACGGCGGCGCGACGTGGGTCGCCTCGCGGCTGGCCGACCTGCCGGCGCGTGGGCCGGGCCGGCCGACCGAGGGGGCGGCGTTCGTGGGCGTGAGCGCGGCGTGGGTGGCGGTGGCGCGCACGGGCGGCGGCACCGTCACGGTGTACCGGTACCGGACGCTCGACGGCGGTCAGAGCTGGAGGAGGGCGGCGCTGGAGGGCCGTCCTACGGCGAGGACCACGTCGTCACCCTGCGCGAGCTTGGGGCGGCCGTGGCCCACCCCGACGCCACAACCGCGGTGGACAGCTGCGAGGTGGCCGGCGGGGGACGCCTGGACGGCATCATGCGCTACCCCGCTTTCGACGGGGTGCACGTCCTCGCGGTCACCGCGCTTACGCCCGCCGGCTCCGCGGACCGGGCGCTCGTGCCATGGACCCTGAAGTCGGTCCCGGCCGTCCGCCGCCTGGGCTGAGGGGCGCTAGGCCGTGGCCGTGTGGAAGGCGCGGTCGAGGGCCTCCAGACCGCGTGCGTCGGCGGCCTCGCGGCGCAGGGCGCGCAGGCTCTGTGTCCATGACGCCCCGGCCGCGCCCAGCCGCTCGTACGAGGCAAGAAGCTGGAGGCCGCGCCTCCCCGCCTCGTCCGCGCCCGTCAGCACACGCTCGGCCGCCTGGCCGACGGCGGAACGGCCGGTGAACCAGCGCTCGCCCGCCGGGAGCGACCAGAGCAGCGCCGCGTTTTCGCAGGGGGCCGGCGCGGCGGCCGGGGCGACCTCGGGCAGGAGGCGGTTGACCGAGAAGGCCAGGGACCGGGCGATGGCCCCATCGCGAGACGCGCCCGACGCGGCCAGCAGATCGCCGAGGTAGAGGAGGTCCGGGTCGACGGAGATCTCGCCCGGCACGGTGCGCCGCTGGGACTGCGCGGGCTCGGCGAGCCAGGCCTCGAGGCGGGCGACGTCGCGGCTGCGGTGGCGGAGGGCGAACCAGGCGCGCGCGGTGCCGCCCAGCATGGACGCGGCCGGGCTGGCCCGGCATGCGCCGTGGTAGATGGCCAAAGCCTCGAACAGGTACGCCACGCTGAGGGGCGAGAGCCGGCTCGGCGCCCCGCAATAGGCCGCCACGGCCCGCCGGGCGTAGAGACCCGCGGTGATGAGGTCCCCCTGCCCCACGGCCACCCGCACGCCGTTGACCAGCATGTCCACGAGGTCGACATCCGGCGCGGCCCCGACGAGGGGCTCCGCGACGACCTCGGCCGCGCGGTCGAACTCGCCCCGCTCCGTCCAGATGTGGGCGAGGTTTTGGCGGCACAGGAGCACGGTGCTCTCATTCGCGACCTCGGCCGCGACGTCCAGGGCCTGGAGCGCCCACGAGGTCGCCAGCATCGGCTGGCCGTCCTCGATGGCCACGATCGAGGCGGTGATGGCCAGGTGGACACGAACGAGGGGTTCGACCGGGCCATGGTCCACCGTGCAGCGCGCCGCGTCCAGGAACGCGCGCACCTCGCTGTCACGCCCAAGGCCCCAGGCCGCCTTGGTCAGGAAGAGATAGATCCGCGCGGTGATGTTCGGGTCGACGTGCTTTCGACCGATGATGCTTGGCAACGCCGCCGCGCCGGTGGCCATCGCGGCCGCCGGGTCGTCCCGGTCGAGCGCCACGCCGATGGCCCGCATGGCCGCCTCGGCCGCCCCACCCCACGCCTCCAGGGCCTCCGCAGCCTGGCGCCACCGATCGAGTGCCCGCTCCGCGTAGGGGAAAAGTCCCGCCCGCTGAAGGCCCAATGCTCGCCGCCGCAGCTCTGACAAGCTTTCGCGCATGGCCTTGGGAATTCGTGAACAGACATCCGGTTCCTGTTAGGTGAAACTGGAGATGTGTGTCGAATTTTCAGAGCGAAGGGGGGTGACTTAGGCATGCGTGTCGGCTCGAAGTGGCTCGGCGTCCTGGTCCTCGTCGGTCTCCTGGCGACCCTCGCGGCTCCCGTGTTCGCCTGCGGTCCCAGCATGGGCGGCAGCTTCTGCTAGATGGCGGTGCGCGGCCACCTCTCGGGCCGGCGGGCGACCGCCGGCCCAAGGTGAGGCGGGTAGCACCAGAGACCCTGGTCCTGAACGAATGGTGAGACCGAGCCGCAGGTAGGACCCCATCCCTCGCCCGTCGAAGGACTGCGCCACCATGGCCGTCGCTGGTCCGCCCAGCGATGGCGCGAGTCCACGCGAGTCCACGCGAGTCCACGCGAGTCCAGAGGAGGAATGCCTGCATGCTCGACTCCCTGCGCTGGCGCTTGGCCGGTCCCCATCGCGGCGGGCGCGTCGTCGCCGTGGCCGGCGACCCCGACCACCGGCTCCGGTTCTACTTCGGCGGCTGCGCCGGCGGTGTGTGGCGCACGGACGACGCCGGCATCACCTGGCGCAACGTCACCGATGGCCAGTTCACCAGCGCCGCCGTCGGCGCGCTGGAGGTGGCGCCCTCCGACCCGAACGTCATCTACGCGGGCACTGGCGAGGCCTGCATCCGCGGCAACGTGATCGGCGGCGACGGCGTCTACCGCACCACTGACGCCGGCAGGACCTGGCGCCACCTGGGCCTCCGCGACACGCGCCACATCGCCCGCGTCCGCGTGCACCCGCACGACCCCGACACGGTCTATGTGGGCGCCTTCGGCCACGCCTTCGGACCCAACCCCGACCGGGGCGTCTACCGCAGCCGCGACGGCGGCCGCACGTGGGACAAGGTGCTCTACCGCGATGACCGCACGGGCTGTGCCGACCTGCGCATCGACCCCGCCAACCCCCGCCGCCTCTACGCGGCGCTCTGGCAGGCGCAGCGCTACCCATACAAGCTCGAGAGCGGCGGCCCCGGCAGCGGCCTCTTCCGCTCCGAGGACGGCGGCGACACCTGGACGGAGATCACCCGCCGCCCCGGCCTGCCGCAAACGAGCGTGCTCGGCCGCATGGGCGTGGCCCTCAGCGCCCGCCCCGGCCGGCTCTGGGCGTTGATCGAAGCCGAGGACGGCGGCCTTTACCGCTCCGAGGACTATGGCGAGAGCTGGCACCTCACGTCCGACGACCCGGAGATCCGCGCCCGCCCCTTCTACTACACGCACGTCTTCGGCGACCCGCAGGACGCTGAGACGGTGTACGTGCTGGCCCTGCGCATGCTGCGCTCCAGCGACGGCGGCAAGACGTTCGGCCAGATCCCGACCCCGCACGGGGATAACCACGACCTGTGGATCGACCCGGCTGACCCCACCCGGATGGTCGAGGGCACCGACGGCGGCGCCTGCGTGGCCTTTGATGGCGGCCGCACCTGGTCCTCGATCTACAACCAGCCGACCGCCCAGTTCTACCACGTCACGACGGACAGCCGCTTCCCCTACCGCATCTACGGCGCCCAGCAGGACAACACGACCCTCTGCGTGGCCAGCCGCTCGGACGAGTCGGGCATCTCCTCCCGCGAGACCTACGACGTCGGCGGCGCCGAGAGCGGCTGGATCGCCGTGCGCGAGGACGACCCCGACGTCGTGTTCGCCGGCAGCTCCGGCGGCGGCGAGGGCGGCCGCATCACGCGCTACGACCACCGCCTCCGCCAGATCCGGGATGTGTCCCCTTGGCCGCAGCGCACGGCCGGCCGCGCCGCCAGCGAGTACAAGTACCGGTTCCAGTGGACCTCGCCCATCGTGCTCTCGCCCCACGACCCGAACGTGCTATACGTGTGCGGCAACCGCGTCTTCGGGAGCACCGACGACGGCGTGAGCTGGGAGCTGATCAGCCCCGACCTGACCCGCGACGACTCCACGAAGCAGGGCGCCTCAGGCGGTCCCATCACGTTGGATCACACGGGCGTCGAGGTGTATTGCACCATCTTTGCGTTTGCCGAGTCCGCGCGTACGCGCGGACTCTTATGGGCGGGTTCCGATGACGGGCTGATCCACATCAGCCGCGATGCCGGAAAGACCTGGGACAACGTCACGCCGCCGACATCGCTCCTGCCCGAGTGGGCGCTGGTCCTCACGGTCGAGCCCTCGCCGCACGACCCCGCGACCTGCTACGTCGCCGCCACCCGGTACAAGTGGGACGACACAGCCCCTTACCTCCTCAAGACCTCGGACTACGGCAAGACCTGGCGCCGCATCGACTCCGGCGTGCCGGACTTCACGCGGGTCATCCGCGAGGATCCGGTGAGAAAGGGTCTGCTCTTCGCCGGCACGGAGTCTGGCGTGCTGGTATCGCAGGACGACGGCGGGCACTGGGAGCCGCTGCAGGGCAACCTGCCGGTGGTCCCCATCCACGACCTCGTGGTGAAGGGCGACGACCTCGTGGTCGGAACCCACGGGCGCTCGTTCTGGGTGTTGGATGACATTACGCCGCTCCGGCAAGGGGCGCCGCAGGCGCCGGTGCACCTCTTCGCGCCGCGGCCCACGGTCCGCTTCCGCATGGGGTCGCGCTACGCGGGCGAGATGAACGTGGAGGTCCCGGCCATCATCACCCTCTCGCGGGCGGGCGGCAACGGCTACCTCGTCAAGAAGGGCGAGAACGGCGAGAGCCACGAGTTCCTGGACGCGGGCACCAACCCCCCGGCGGGAGTGCTTTTCCAGTACACGCGGCCGGAGGGCGAGGCGAAGCTGGTCATCAAGGACAGCAGGGGCGACGTTGTGCGCACATTGGAGCACATCCCCGCAAATCGCCTGGTATGGAACCTCCGCTACGATGATGCCGAACCGCTCGGGGAGGATACGCCGCGCGACCTGCGGGCGCAGGTCGCGCCCTGGGCGCCGCCCGGCCGGTACACTGCCGAGCTGACGGCGGGCGGGACCACCGTGGCGCAGCCGTTCGAGGTGCTGAAGGACCCCCGCATCCCAGCCACCCAGGCCGACCTGGAGGAGCAGCTGGCCTTCTCGCTCCGCATCCGCGATTCGCTGAGCCAGGCCCACCGCGCGGTGAAGCAGATTCGGGCCGCCCGCACCCAGGTCGACGCGGCCGTGGCGCGCAGCCCGCAGGTGACGGAGCAGGCCGAGAGCCTCAAGGCGGCCCTCACAGCGGTCGAGCAGGAGGTCACGCAGGTCACGCGCGGCAAGAACACGCGCGCCTGGGGCTTCCAGCCCAAGGTGACGGACGAGTTGGTGCACCTGGCCGAGGTCGTGAGCGCGGCGGACGCCGCGCCCACCAAGCCCAGCTATGCCCTGTACGACGAGGTGCGCGAGACCCTCGCCCAGCAGCTGGACAAGCTGGAGGGCGTGCTCGGCCGCGACCTGGCGGCCTTCAACGCGGCCCTGCGCGAGGTGCCGGCCATCAAGATCTGAAAGCGGATACCCGGGCGGGGCGCTCGCCCCGCCTGGGTATCCTGCCCCCCATGACCTACTTTCTGCGCGCCGTCTATTACGTGGCGCTCCTGGCGATCATCGCCCGGCTGCTCAATCGCCGCGTCCTCCAGACGGACAAGCCGTACTATTTCGCCGTCAACGTGACCTACGGGACGCTGGCCGGCAGCGCCATCCTCAAGCCGGACCTCAGCCTCTGGGACGGCACGCTCCCGTTCATCGCCCTCAGCCTCTTCGTCTGGCTGGTCGATCTGGCCGCCGCCCGCTGGCCGGCCCTCAAGCGGCTGGTGGCGGGGAGCCCGATCCGCCTGGTCGAGGACGGCAAGACCGTTACCGCCAACCTGCGCCGGCTGCACATGACGGATGCCGACCTGCAGGCCCGGCTGCGGGAGATGAAGGTGGCGGCGGTCGCCGACGTGGAGATGGCGGAGATGGAGACCGACGGGCGCCTCGGGCTGGTTATGCGGCGCCCCTGATGGCCAGCAGGGCCAAGCCCAGGACGACGGCCCCCAGCAGGTAGATCACGTAGTGGCCCGTGCGGCCGGACTGTGTGCGGCGCACGGCGCCGCTGGCCCGCTCCGCCCCGGCCAGCAGGGGCCGGTAGAGGTGGTGCTCCAGGCGCAGACGCACCTGGGCCCGATAGCGGCGGCGCGGTGGGCCAAGGCCCACCGCGCCCTCTGCCTCCAGCGGCCGCCGCTCCCGCGAGAGACCCAGGAAGCCGGCAAAGGCGAGCCGGAGGGGATGCGTGAGCCCTTCGGCGCTGAACGGAGCCGGGGTCTGCCAGTCGCCGCCCTGCCAGGTGGGCACGCGGCGAACGGGTGCCCGGCGGAAGATCCAGGCCAGGATGCCGATGCCGAGCACCAGGAAGATTGCCAGGTCCCAGGGCGAGCCGACGGAGAAGCCGCCGGCCGGGAACAGCACGTTGCCCGTGCTGCCGGCGACGCCGGGGAACAGGGCTGCCCCGAGGGCCACGATGGCCGCGTAGGGCTTGGGGGTCACGTACGTCGGCGCGATCACGGGCGCCCCCTTGGCGATCCAGCCGAGGGGCGCCGCCAGCCAGGGCAGGATCCAGCCGGCGCCGACTCCGGCCCAGATCGCCAGCAGCGCGCCCAGGGTCACGCCGGCGGCGGTCGGCCACGATAGGTCGGGAACGGCCGCGGCGGACGGCGTGCGCGGCGGGCCCAGCCACACGGCCCCGAACCAGCGGAGATACAGGGTCACCCCGGCGGCGGCCACCAGGGCCAGCGCTCCCGCAGCCAGCGCCATCGCGAGATGGAGGCCCGGTTGCTTCGGCGTCGGAACAAAGCAGGCCTCGATGATCAGCCACTCCCCGAGGAAACCGCCCAGGGGCGGCAGACCTGCCAGCGAGAGAGCGGCAATCAGACCAGCCGGGCTGCCGCGCCGCATGCGGCGCAGCAGGCCACCCATCCGGTCCAGCAAACGCAGGCCGCCGCTCTGCTCGGCGTGGCCGGCCAGGACAAACAGGCTGAATTTGGCCCCTGCATGGGCCAGCAGGAGGACCAGGGCACCTGACGCCGCCATCACGGCGGCATCAGGTGCCCCATACGCGCTGAGCACCCAGGCGAGTCCAAGACCCGTGAAGCACAGGCCCAGGGCCTCCAGCGTGCCATAGGCCAGCACCCGCTTGGCGTCCGGCTCCACCAGGCCCATGACCACGCTGCCGGCGGCACCGAGGAGGCCCAGGGCGGCGGTCACGATGCCCAGGGGCAGGGCTGGCGGGGCCACCAACTGGGCGACGGTCAGAAAGCCGGCCACGCTGACGGCCGTCAGCAGGCCCGACAGCAGGCCCGCCACGTCGCCATGGGCCTCCGGCTCCGCGAACGGCACCCAGATCAGCAGGGGGAAGAGGCCGGCCTTGGCCCCGAAGGCGACGAGGGCAAGAAGCGCCAGGAGCAGGGGCGCGCCGGCCGCGCCGCCCATGAGCACGAGGGCCAGAAAGAGCAGGGCGCTGCCCAGCTCGGAGATGGCGAGCAGTGCCCAGGCGGCCCGGCGGACCCGCAGGCGGTCGCGCACGACCAGGAGGTAGCCGAGGACGGAGATGGCCTCCCAGCCGGCCAGCAGGCCGAGCGGGCTGCGGCTGGCCAGAAACCAGGCCACCGCCACCAGCAGGGCGTGCTGGAGCAGGACCGTGCCGGCCCCGCCGGGGCCGTACCCGCCGGCGCGCACCAGACCCGTGGCCGCGAGCAGGGTGGCGGCCAGCAGGGCCCACCAGCCGCCCAGGCCCTGCAGGCCGAAGCTGAGGTTGCCGAACGGGGCCGGCAGCGCCAGGCTGAAGGCTGGGGACGGGCCCGTCAGCGACTGCAGGGCCCAGGCGCCGAGGATGACGGCGCCAAGTACGAGCAGCCAGCCCGAAGCGCGGGCCGCGCGGGCGCCGCGCGAAGTCGCGGCGACCACCGAAGCCGCCAGGGCCGGAATGGGCAGCAGCCAGGCCATCATCGGCCCTTCACCCACCCCTCCGGGCCAGGGGGCGTCCCAGCCCACGGCCGCAAACAGGCGACCAACCAAGCCGCCAGGGCCGGAGTGGGCAGCAGCCAGGCCATCATCGGCCTTTCACCCAGTCCGCGAGGCCCGGGGCGTCCCGGCCCACGGCCGCGAAGAGGCCCGCGATGATGGCGGCGGGGGACGGCGGGCAGCCCGGCACCCACACGTGCACCGGCACCACCTTGCGCAGCTCGGCCGTCGCGTCGGCGGCGGAGCGGAGCGGGCAGTCGGCGGCGGCGCAGCAGCCCAGCGCCACGACACGGCACGGCGCGGGCATGGCCTCGTAGGTCTGCCGCAGCACGGGGACCATCGCCGGCTGCAGGCCGCCTGTCACCAGCAGCAGGTCGGCATGGCGCGGCGACGGCGTGAAGGAGTACCCGAAGCGGCTGATGTCGTACGTGGGCGAGGACAGCAGGGCCAGCTCGGCCTCGGGGGCGCCGCACGAGCCGACATCGATCTGGCGGATGGCGAGGGACCGGGTCAGGGGGCCGCGCGGCGGCGCCTCCAGCACCTCCACCGGGCGGCTGGCGGGCGGGAACAGCTCGGGGGCCGGCCGCCACGGGAACTGCGTCGTGCGCGAACCGCGCAGGCCGCGCCACCAGCGCCTGTAGACGATCGCCAATGGGTCACCCCCTACCGGTCCATGGCGGCCACGGAGAGGCCAAAGCTCGCGTCGATGATGGGCTGGTCCTGCAGCACGTTGTTCTCGGCCACGGCGGGCGGCAGGACGGCCCAGTTCACGGCGGAGGCCGGGCGCACGCGCACCCAGGGGCCGTCGGGCGACACCAGGTAGCAGACCTCGCCGCGCGGGCCTTCGGCGCGGCCCAGGGCGACAGCGGGCTCGCCGGCGTTCTGGGCCGCGCCCCGGCGGAGGTCCGCGAGCGAACAGCGCTCGGCACCCTGGGGCAGCGCACGCGACTGGGGTAGCCGCGCCAACAGCCAGGCCACCGATGCCTCGACCTCCGCGACGCGAATGCGGTAGCGGGCCCAGGCGTCGGCGTCCGCCTCGAGGGCGGGAGCTGGCGCACCGTCGAGGTACGGCCCGTACGGGCGGTCCGTGCGCACGTCGTAGGGCAGTCCCGCGGCACGCCCGACAGGGCCGACGGGCTGGATCGCCTCCACCCAGGCGGGCGGGATGCGGCCGGCGCCGTGCAGACGGTCCAGGAACGAGGTGGAGCCGTCCAGCTCCGAGATGACGGCCCGGTAGGTGGCGAGCATGCCCGTCAGCCGGGCGGCGGTCAGGGCCCGGGCATCCGGCTGGCGGCGGAGTCCGCCCACGCCGACGACGCCGCGCAGGTAGCGGTGGCCCGTCAGGTCCTGATTCAGGCGCAGCATCTGCTCCTTCAGCAGAAGCAGCTCGGCGGCCGCCACCGGCAGGCCCGTCGAGGCCGCCAGCGCGGCCAGGTCGCCCAGGTGGCTGTGCAGGCGCTCCAGCTCGGCCAGCATCCCGCGCCAGGCGACGGCGGGCGCGGGTGGGACCAGGCCGAGGGCGGTCTCCCAGGCCTGCGCGTACGCGATCGCATGGGCCACCACGGATGTGCCGGTGACGCGCTCGGCCGCCAGGATGCCGGCCTCCGCACCAGCCTCCTCCATCATCTGCTCCATGCCGCGCGGCTTGTAGCCAAAGTCCATGTGCAGGCCGAGGACCTCGTCGCCCATGACGAAGAGGCGCCAGGCCGCGGACTCGGCGACGTCGGCGCGGACGGGGCCGAGCGGGAACGTGAAGACGCCCGCGCCGTGCACCCGCACCTCGGGCGCCGGGGTGGACCACTCGACGCCATCTGACGCGAGGCGGGCTTCGTCATGCAGGGCGGCCACCACACCGCTGGCCGACGGCCGGCCGAGCGGGCCCCCGGTCGTGGCGGCCACGACGCGGACCCCGGCCGGCGGGTCGCACACGGCGCCGACCTCGCCGCCGGGGAGGCGGCAGAGGGCCAGCAGGCGCCCGCCGCCGGCGAGGGCCTCCGCGACGGTCTCCCCGAAACCCGCGGAACGGACGGCCATGGGCTTGACGGCCACCGGACTACCCTCCCCCGAGGCGGACGGCGCTCAGCCAGACGCTGTGCAGGGCCGCGGGCAGGGCCAGGCCCACGACGGCCAGGGCCGCCAACTCCACGCCCAGGACCCAGGCCGGGCCTGCGGCCTCGCGCACGGCACCCTCTGGGGCCATGGCCTCCTTGGGCGGCGCGCCGAGCAGCAGGTCGGGCAGCCGGAGGCCGATGCCCAGGAAGGCCGCCAGCAGCAGTGCGACGGCGAGCGCCACCCACACGGCGTACCCGGCGCGCACACCGCCCAGCAGCAGCAGCCACTCGCTCCAGAAGAGCCCGAACGGCGGCAGGCCCACGATGGCGGCGGCACCGAGCGCCAGGGCGGCGCCCGTGAGGGGCATGGCGCGCAGCACGCCGCGCACCGACGGGGCCGAGGTGCTGCGGAAGCGGAGGCGGACGTTGCCGGCGCCGAAGAAGAGGCCGGTCTTGCCGAGGCCGTGCGTCCACATGTGCAGCAGGGCGCCCGCCAGCGCGAGGCCGCCGAAGCCGGCGCCGAGCACGATCAGGCCCATGTGCTCGATGCTGGAGTAGGCCAGCAGGCGCTTCAGGTCCCGCTGCCCGGCCAGGGCGCCGGCCGCGAGGGCCAGCGTCAGCAGCCCGATGATGATCAGCATGCGGTGCGGCCAGAGGGGGCCGACGGCGGAGTCCGTGAGGGCCAGCAGGCGCAGCAGGGCGTACACGCCGCCCGCCAGCTTCACGCCGGAGAGGACCGCGGAAACGGGCGCGGGGGCCTCGCTGTGCGCGTCGGGCAGCCAGGTGTGGAAGGGGACGAGACCCGCCTTGCTGCCGTAGCCCACGAGCGCGAGCCAGAAGCCGATCTGAACGGCCAGGGCCGCGGGACCGGCAACGGCGGCGGGCGCCGTGGCGAAGCCCACCACGCCAAGGGGCACGTGCGCGCCGTGGAGGACGAACACCGTCCCGAGCAGGGCCAGCAGGCCGCCGATGCCCGTGATCACGACGTACTTCCACGCCGCCTCGACGGCGCGGCCGCCGGGCATGGCCACGAGCAGAATCGTCGTGAGCGTCGTGCCCTCGACACCCGCCCAGACCACGAAGTAGTCCGGGGCGGCGCCGATCGTCACAAGGCTCAGCACGCAGCCATGAAAGAGCAGGAAGTAGCGGCGGGCCTGGGCCGCCGTCAGCTCGCCCTGCGCCACCTCGGCCTCGACGTACTGCGCGGACACCATGAGGCAAAAGCCCGTCAGAACCAGCACCATCAGCAGAAACCAGAGCGCGAGCGGATCCCACAGGCCGAGCGGGCGGGTCAGCAGGGCCCAGACCGCCAGCGCCCAGAGGACCAGGGCCGTGCCGCGCGCCACGGTCGCCATGCGGCGCACGTCGCGCAGCGGGAGGGTGACCAGCAGGGCCAGCGCGGGGACCACGAGGGGTAGGAGCGATGCGACGTTCACCCGCGCAACCTCCCGAGCCGGCGGACGTCGGCCACGCCGTGGACCTCACGCACGGCGCGGACGACGGCGCCCAGCACCACAGCCAGAAGAATCACTTCGGCAAAGGCCAGGACCTCGGCGGTGGGGGGCAGATCGCCCGCCAGGACGAGGGCGGTGAGCACCAGCGCCGCCTCGCCCAGCAGGATGCCGACCGTCTGGGCCCAGAGCTCGGCGCGCACCGCGGGGATGCCGAAACCGAGCAGTACGGCCGCCAGGCCGAGGCCAAGCGCTTCCCCGGCCGCGGGGCCGAGTAGGGTGCCGAGGCGCAGCCCCAACAGGGCCATGACCACGGCGCCGCCGAGCAGCATGGGCGGCGACATGCTGGTGGCCAACCCGAAGTCGTGCCCTTCCCGAACCGGGAGGCTGCGATGCAGGACGCGCGGAACCCAGAAGGCCTTGACCGCAAGGATCAGGGCGACATCCACCCAGAGCGGCGCCCCGCCGCCCGAGGCGGCCAGGGCGGCCGCCACGGCCGCCTGCGGCACCGCCGCCCAGGCATAGATCGTCACGCCGGCCGGGGCCGTCCGGGCCACGGCGGCCAGCACGATCAGCAGCAGCAGGACCGCTGCGGACGCCACCTCCACACTGCTCGTCAGGCTACCTCCCCCTTCCCTATCCGAGCGCCAGGGCCGCGACCCCGGCCAGCAGCGCCACCAGGGCCGACGCCGCCAGGAACTCGGGGATGCGCAGCAGGCGCAGCTTCGCGAAGGAGACCTCGAAGAGGATCATGATCACGCCAAAGATGAGGAGCTTCAGCGCCGTCGCCAGGATGGCGAGGCCGATGCCGACCACTGTCACGGCGGAGGCCAGGCCCCACGGGGTGGCGATGACGTTGACGCCGATGATGGCCACCACCATGAACTTCATCCAGCCGCCCCACTCGTAGAGGGCCAGGTCGGGCCCGGCCGCCTCAAAGACGCGGGCGGGATCGATCAGGGAGAGCTCCTGCGTCGAGGTCGGGTTGTCGACCGGGAGGCGGCCGGTCTCCGCCACGGCGAACAGGAACCACGCCACCAGCAGCAGCAGGTGGGCCGGGGACCAGCGCCAGATCGCGGTGACCATCTGCACGTTGACGACGAACGGGATTGTCGCACCGCCGACGGCCGCGGCCGCAAATACGGCCAGCACGACCAGCGGCTCCGTGAAGACGGCCACGAGGCGGATGCGGCTCACACCGAGGGCCGAGAACGGGCTGCCGGCATCCAGCGCCGCGAGCAGCAGCCAGAATCCGCCGCCGGCCAGGATGAAGCCCCCGCCCAGCATGTCGCCCATGAAGGCCAGCGGCAGCGGGAAGGCGGTGAGCACGGGGATGAGGATCGCCACGGTGATGGGGGCCAGGAAGTAGACCAGCGGCGCCGTGGCCGCGAGCCAGGTCGCGGACGTGCTGCGGACGGTCTCCTTGTGAAACCACTTGCGGAGGTCGCGATAGGGCTGAAGGATTGGCGGGCCGACGCGGAACGCCGCGCGGGCGCGCAGGCGCTCGAGGACGCCTCGGTAAAGGGGCGCGAGCGCAAGGACGAAGGCGACCGCGATGGCCTGGGCCAGCACCAACACCCAGCATTCCCCCCGCGAGCCCAAAAAAGGACTCCTGGGACACGATCCCAGGAGTCATCAGCCAAACGGCGGTTCCGGCCGCACACCGGGGGCGAACTCCATCGCCCACATTTCTCGGTTGTTGGAGCCCGAGCACTAGACTACGCATGAAGGTCAACGCCCGTCAAGCACACGCCCATGGCCTCCGCCGGCGGACCCCATCCAAGACCCGGCCCGAGCGAGCGGGCCTCTGGGCGTTCCGCCCGCGTTGACCGGCCTGCGGCTGCCGGATTCCTTAGAGGGCAGGGTGATGGAGCTCACCCGCGGCCTCCGGCCGGGAAACGCGCGCTCGGCGCCGATGGCTCCTACCGACTCGGTGCGGTGGGAGCCGTTGCTTTTCCCGGGGGAGGGTCCGGACATGAAGGCGCTGGAGGCGCTCGTCGGATCGGAGAACGCACGGATGGCGGGCTGGCTGGCGGAGGACCGCGGCTGGACATCGGCCGAGGTGGCGGGGCGACTGGCGGCGGTCGGCGGGAATGTCCGGCGGCGGCTCGGTGAGCAGCCGGCCAGCCGCCGTCGGTACCTGAAGACCGCGGTGGGCCTGCAGGAGACGCTCAGGCGCTCTGAGCGCCTCGCCCCCGCCCAGTGCGACCTCGAGGCGCTCGAAGCCGCCCTGGAGTCCGAGGCGGCGCTGCTGACGGAGCGCCGGGAGCCGGAGGCCTCCGGTGTGGGCCGGGCCCAGGCTGTCGTGGCGAAGGGCAGGCCCCCCGAAGACCCGGCCACCGAGCAGCTGCGGGCGGCCTGCCACTGGGGCCTGGCCGAGCTTCGTTACGACGATGAGGTCGCCGCGGCCACGATGAGGCCGATCAGCTGCGGCGGTGCGCCGAGGCGCGTGGGCGGCACCCTGCTTGAACTTGGCAAAGTCCCGCTCCACGGCGGCGCTGTAGTCCGGCTCGCCGGCGTGCTGCCGCACGGTGACGCGGCGGCCCCGGATGTGGACGCTGTACACAATGGCGGCAAGCCGCTCGCGGCAGTCTCGGACGTCTGCCGCGAGAAGCCGGAATTCGTCGGAGGCGCGGTGGGCGGTGAGGTAGCGCCGAAGGTCCCGGAGCGCGACGGACGTCAGATCCAGCCCGTCCAGCGCCGCGCCCAGCCCGCTGACCTCAGCGCAGTATCGCTCGGCAGCCGCCAGGAACAGCGCCGATTTCTGAAGCTCGTGGTGCAGCCGATCCGCGCCGGCAAGCTCCTGCCGCACGCCGCGCATGCCGTCGGCAAAAGCTGTCACCGCCGTGCGCAGGCCGGCTCCCTCCAGGTCTCGCATCACGGCCTGCCGGCGGGTGACCGCCGCCACATCCGGGAGAGGGATGCGGAAGAAGGGATCGAGCTCATACTCCTCCCGGCCCGCCGTCACGACCGCGAAGAGCTGATCCAGGTTGAGATCGGTGAGGTAGGCGGCATCCCCGGGCTCCGGCGGCACAGGCCCCTCGAAGAGGATGCTCTCAAACGGCATTGGCACCCGTCACGCCCCCCGGGAGACGCGCTCACCCGCCCGGCGCGGGCCCGCCGACGGCCATCGCCGCCGCCACCCCGCCGGGGAGGCCCGCCGCGTGCATGGCCGCCACGACGGCCCCCACGTCGTACTGGACGCGGCGGACCGTGAAGACCGGAGGCTCCCCGAGGCGGGATCCGAGCGTCAGCAGACCGTAGGCCGCTCGGGGATCGCCGTCCTTCGGCCAGCCCACGCTACCGGGATTCAAGAAGGAGATCCCGTCCTGCCGCCTGCAGAGGGGGAGGTGGGTGTGCCCCATCAACAGGGTCGTGCAGCCGCGGTCGCACGTCGCCTGCGCGAGGCCGGCCCACCCCTCGGCGCTGGTATCGGGTAGGACATACTCGTCGGCCGACCCCGGGCTGCCGTGCACCACGAGCAGCTCACCCCATACCACCTGCGCGGGCAGGGCGCCCAGCCAGCCGCGGTCGGCATCCGCGAGGCGGGCGGCCGTCCAACGCAGGCACGCCTCCTCCACGGCCATATCCCGTCCAGGGCGGGCGGCCAGGGGCTCGCCCCGCCATGGCGCCAGCAGCCGGTCGTGGTTGCCGAGCACGCAGGCGGCGGCCACGGCCCGGACGCGCCGGATGACGGCTGCGGGCTCGGGGCCGTAGTTGACCAGGTCGCCCGTGCACAGCACCGTGTCGACGCGCTCCCCGCCGATATCGGCCAGCACCGCCTCCAACGCGGGGAGGTTTCCGTGGATATCGCCAAGCAGCGCGATCCGGATGGTCCCCACCCCCAAGCCGCGCACTCCGGGTCGTCGCCGCATGAAAATGGCTCCTGCCGGGTTCGTCCCGTCAGGAGCCATCAGCGCCGTTGCGCATATGATGCCGGACCCAGGCCGGCTGGGCAGCGCCCCATCGCCCGAGCCGTATGATACATCGTTCCACGGGCGCGCGCACGATCCGCGCGAGCGCTGAGGCGCCACAGGAGCCGCAGGCCGCCGCAACGAAGGGCGGCGGCAGGCTCACCCTCTTTCGTGACAACTGGTAGCTCCGCGACGAGCGGTTCGGGTGGTGCCAGGAGGTGTCCGAGGACGAGTTGCCGCCATGCGGACGGCCGGCGTCGGCAGCATCCTCCACGCCCTCTTCCGCATCGTCGACGTCGAGCGGAGGTGGATCGCCAACCTGACCCCCGTGGCGGCGACGCCGAACGAGTTCTCGCGCTACGGAAGCTTGAAGGGCGTCAGGGCCCCCTCCGCCCGTTGCCGCCCCGAGGTCGAGGCCTTCGTGCGCACGTGGCG
>DAHVAF010000182.1 GCA_027314765.1 Clostridia bacterium
GGGTAAGCGCGGGTCGTCCCGCACGCACACGGGGTCAAGGGTAAGCGCGGGTCGTCCCGCACGCACACGGGGTCAAGGGTAAGCGCGGGTCGTCCCGCACGCACACGGGGTCAAAGGAGATGAGGCGCGTGGCTCTGAGCACCGGCCTGCGCAACGTCGCCATCGTCGGCCACGGTGGCTCCGGCAAGACGACGCTTGCCGAGGGGCTCCTGCACCTGGCGGGCGGATCAGCTCGCCTCGGCAGGGTCGACGAGGGCAACAGCATCCTTGATTCCGATCCCGACGCGATCCGACGCCGCATCAGCGTGAGCGCGTCGGTGGCGCCCGTCCCGTGGGGCGGGGTGAAGCTGAACCTGATCGACACCCCCGGCTACCTCGACTTCCAGGGCGATGTGCGCGCGGCGCTGCGCGTCGCCGACGCCGCCCTCTTCGTGGTGGACGCCGTCGCCGGCGTCGAGGTCGGGACGGAGCTGACCTGGCGCACGTGCGATGAGCTGGGGCTGCCGCGCATGATCTTCGTCAACAAGATGGACCGCGACAACGCCAGCTTCGCCCGCACGGTCGACCAGATGCGGTCGTCGTTCGGACGTGCCATCCTGCCGCTCTACCTCCCCATCGGCGCTGAGCCCAACACGCGCGGCATGGTCGACTTGCTGGCGGGCAAGGCATGGCTGTTCCAGGCCAAGGGCCCGATGACGGAGGGCGCGATGACGGAGGGCCCGATCCCCGAGGATCTGGAGGCGGCCGCCGAATCGGCGCGCGCCACGGTGATCGAGGCGGCGGCGGAGGCTGACGACGACCTGCTGGCCCGCTACCTCGACGGCGAGGAGCTATCGCCCGCCGACGTGCTGGCTGGCCTGCGCAGGGCCGTGGTCGCCGGCAAGGTCGTGCCCGTGCTCTGGGGCGTGGCGGGCTCGCTCGGCGGCCTCTCGCAGCTCGCCGACGCCATGGTCGCCCTGCTGCCGTCTCCGGCCGACCGTGGCCCAGTGCGTGCCGAGGACAGCAAGACCGGTCAGGCGCGCGAAAGCGCGCCCGATCCGTCCGCGCCGCCCGTGGCCCTGGTGTGGAAGACGATGGCCGACCCCTACGTCGGCAAGCTGACCATGTTCCGCGTCTACTCGGGCACGGTCAGCTCCGACTCGCAGATCTACGATGCCAACGCCGAGGCCGGCGAGCGCATCGGGCAGCTCTACACCCTGTGCGGCAAGGACCAGAAGCCCGTGGCCAGCGTAGCGGCCGGCGACATCGGGGCCGTGGCGAAGCTGCAGGTCACGCACACGGGCGACACGCTCTGCGACGCGAACCACGCCGTCCGCATCCGGCCCATCCAGTTCCCGCACCCGGTGCACGTCATCGCGATCGAGCCGAAGGCCAAGGGCGACGAGGACAAGATCTCCGCGGCCCTGCAGCGCCTGCAGGAGGAGGACCCGACCCTCTCCGTCGAGCGCAACGGCGAGACGCACCAGACGCTGCTCTCCGGGCTCGGCGAGATGCACCTGGACGTCATCATGGAGCGGCTGAAGCGCAAGTTCGGCGTCGAGGTCGTGGCGGTGGCGCCGCGCGTGCCCTACCGCGAGACGGTCCGCGGCCACGCCAGGGCCGAGGGCAAGCACAAGAAGCAGACGGGCGGCCGCGGCCAGTACGGCCACGTGTTCCTGGAGGTCGACCCGCTGCCGCGCGGCGAGGGGTTCGCCTTCGTCGACAAGATCTTCGGCGGCTCCGTGCCGCGCCAGTACATTCCCGCTGTCGAGAAGGGCCTGCGCGAGTCCATGGTGGAGGGCGTGCTGGCCGGCTACCCCGTCGTCGACGTCCAGGTGACCCTGACCGACGGCTCCTACCACCCCGTCGACAGCTCGGAGATGGCCTTCAAGATCGCGGCCTCGATGGCGTTCAAGAAGGCGTTCCTCGATGCGCAGCCCGTGCTGCTGGAGCCGGTCGTCGACCTGGAGGTCACGGTGCCGGAGGAGTACATGGGCGATGTGATGGGCGACCTCAACAAGAAGCGCGGCCGCATCCAGGGCATCGACACGCGCGGCGCCTTCTCCGTGGTGCGCGCGCAGGCGCCGCAGGCCGAGGTCTTCCGCTACGCCATCGACCTGCGCTCGATGACGCAGGGCCGCGGCGTGTTCACGCTGGCGTTCTCGCACTACGAGGAGGTGCCGTCCCAGGTGGCGCAGTCTGTGATCGAGCACAGCACCGTCAAGGCGGGCGTGCAGTGAGCACGCAGGTCGAGGGGCAGACCCGGTACGCGGGGCAGAGCGTGCCGCGGCGCGAGGACCCGCGCCTCATCACCGGGCACGGGCGGTACACGGGCGACCTGCGGCTGCCCGGCATGGTGGACGTGGCCTTCGTGCGCAGCCCGCACGCCCACGCGCGGCTGCGGGGGGTGGATGTGGCGGGCGCCCGCGGACTGGAGGGCGTCGTGGCGGCCGTGACGGCCGCCGACCTGGGTGCTGCGGCCCGTGGATCGGGCGTGCCGGCCCTGGCGGGCGACGCCGTGCATTACGTGGGCCAGCCGGTGGCGGCCGTGGCGGCGGCCGACCGGTACGTGGCGGAGGACGGCGCCGACCTGGTGGCGGTGGAATACGACCCGCTGCCGGCCGTGGTCGACCTGGAGGCTGCCCTGGCCCCGGGGGCGCCCCTTGCGCGGCAAGGCCTGGAGAGCAACCGGGCGAACCGGTGGGAGGCGCGATACGGGGATTGGTCGGCGGCCGTGGCGGCCGCCGACATCATGGTGAAGGAGGACCTGGTGGTTCACCGCGCGTCGGGGCACCCGCTGGAGGGGCGCGCGCTGGTGGCGGCGCCAGATCCCGCGAGCGGCGGGCTGATCGTGTGGGCCGCCGTGCAGAGCGCACACGGCTTCCGCAGCGGCCTGGCTGGCGCCCTGGGCCTGCCCGAGCACCGCGTGCGGGCCATCACCCCGGATGTCGGCGGCGGCTTCGGCGTCAAGAACGGGGTGTACCCCGAGGACGTCGTGGTGGCCTGGCTGGCGCTGAAGCTGCAGCGGCCCGTGCGCTGGCAGGAGGACCGCCGCGAGCACTTCCTCGGCTGCGTGCATGAGCGCGAGCAGGTGCAGCACCTGGAGGCCGCCGTCAGGCGCGACGGGACCGTGCTCGGCGTGCGGGCGCGGATCGTGGTGGACGTGGGGCCGTACAACTTCCGCGGCGGCTTCATCGGCACCACGGCGCTGATGACCCTGCCCGGCCCCTACCGGATCCCGGCGTACGACGCCGCCGCCGACATCGTGTACCTGAACAAGGTGCCGACGGGGCCGTACCGCGGCGCCGGACGGCCGCAGGGCAACTTCGCCATGGAGCGGATCATGGACGCGGTGGCCCGGGAGACCGGCATCGACCGCGCCGAGGTGCGGCGGCGCAACCTGATCCGGCCGTCGGAGATGCCGTATCGGCGGGATCTGCCGGGCGGGGGGCGCGTCTACGACACCGGCGACTATGTGGCATGCCTGGATGCGGCCCTGGAGAAGGCGGACGCGGCCGGCTTCCCGGCGCGGCGGGCGGCGGCGCGGGCGGCGGGGCGGCTGCTGGGGCTGGGGATCGCCGTATATAACGAGGACACGGGCGGCGGGCCGTTCGAGAGCGCGCGCGTGCGCATGGAGCCGAGCGGCCGCGTCGTGTGCGCCACCGGCTCGCCGTCGCAGGGCCAGGGCCATGAGACGGTGTGGGCGCAGCTCCTGGCGGACGAGCTGGGCGTGGCACTGGACGACATCACCGTCATCGGGTCGGACACGGACACGGTGCCGATGGGCATCGGGACCTTCGGCAGCCGGAGCGCCGCCGTGGCGGGCGGCGCGGTGACCACGGCCGGGCGCAAGGTCGCCGAGAAGCTCCGGCGCATCGCGGCCGGCCGGCTGGAGGCGCGCCCGGAGGACCTGGTGCTGGCGGGCGGGCGGGTGCAGGTGCGCGGCGCGCCCGGCAAGGGGCTCACGATCCCGGAGGTGGCGCGGATGGCCCATGGCGGTCCGCTGCCGGCGGGGATGGACCCGGGGCTGGAGGAGACCGTGTACTTCCGGCCCGAGCGGCAGACCTTCGCCAACGGCGCGCACGTGGTCGAGGTCGAGGTCGACCCCGCCACGGGCGGCGTGCGCTTTGAGAAGTACACCATCGTGCACGACTGCGGCACCCTGCTGAACCCGATGCTGGTCGAGGGCCAGATCCACGGCGGCACGATGTACGGGCTGTCCACGGCGCTCTTGGAGGAGATCGTCTACGACGAGAGCGGGCAGCTCCTCACGGCCACGTTCATGGACTACCTGCTGCCGACCACCATGGACGTGCCGCACATGGACGTGAGCCACTTCGAGTCGCCCACGCCGCTGAACCCCAACGGGGCCAAGGGCGCTGGCGAGGGGGGCACCATCCCGGCCCTGGAGGCCATCGCCTCCGCCGTGGAGGACGCGCTGAAGCCGCTCGGGGCGCCGGTCGTGCGCGAACTGCCCCTGAGCCCGTCGCGGGTCGCGGCGCTGGCCAAGGGCTGAGATGAGGGGGGGCCGGCGGCGAGCCGGCCCCTCGCGCTTGTGGGCGCCATGGAGGCCGTGTGTTGGGCGCGCAACCCGCATGTGAGGCGTGCCACAGCCGCCTTCATGAGTCCGTCACACCGCCTCGCTATAAAATTGGACAGGCTGTCAATCTTCCTCATCCTCGGGGGGTCTCGTCCACATGCGCCTTCGTCATTGGATCGTGGGGCTCGCCACCGCTTCGGCCGTGGTGCTGGCAGTGTTCGGGGCGCCGGCCGGCGCGGCCGCGCCCGTCAGCATCACCGTCAACGGCGTCCCCGTCAGCTCGCCCGTGGCCCCGGAGATCGTGAACGGCACGACGCTTGTGCCGGCGCGCGCCATCGCCCAGGCGCTGGGCGCCAGCGTCAGCTGGGACCCCACGTCCAACACGGTCGCCATCACCGCCCCCACCTCGGGCGGCAGCCAGATGGACGCCGCCTCGGTCTTCGCCGCGGTGTCGCCGTCGATCGTCGGCATCGTCTCCATCCAGCATGACAGCTCCGGCAACATCCAGGCCGTGGACACCGGCAGCGGTGTCGTGCTGAACAGCAGCGGCCTGATCGTCACGAACGCCCACGTCCTGGCGGGCGGGGACACCTTCTACGTGGTGACGGCCCCGGGCCAGGCGCAGCAGATCCCGAGCTCGCAGATCTGGAGCGACACGGTCTCCGACCTGGCGTTCCTGCGCACGGGCATCACCGGCCTGAAGCCGGCCACCCTCGGCGACAGCAACAACGTCACGGTGGGCGAGCCGGTGATCGCCATCGGCAACCCGCTCGGCTACTACCTGAAGGACACCGTCACGCGCGGCATCGTCAGCGGCGTCGGCCGCGACGTCACGGGCGCCTCGTTCTATCCGCTCATTCAGACCGACGCCGCCATCAACCCGGGCAACAGCGGCGGCGCCCTGGTGGACGCTTCCGGCGAGGTCATCGGCATCACGTCGCTCAAGTTCTCCAGCAGCACCGTCCAGGGCCTGAACTTCGCCATTCCCAGCAACGTGGTGACGCAGATCCTGCAGGACTTTCAGACGAGCGGCCAGGTGGTGCGCACGTGGATCGGCGCCTCGCTGAGCGAGCCCTGGCAGGTCAGCGTCGGCCTGCCGACGAACGCCGGGCTGACGATTCAGAGCCTGGTGTCGGGCGCCCCGGCCGCGCAGGCCGGCCTGCAGCCCGGGGATGAGATCATGGCCGTCAATGGCACCGCGGTCCACACGAACGTCGCGCTGACCGACATCCTCTGGAGCTACAAGCCGGGCGACACCGTCACGCTGACCATCCAGCGCAACGGGAGCACCCTGACGGTGCCGGTGACCCTGGCCCAGCGGCCGGCGGGGCAGTAAGCGGAGGAGACGCCAGAAAGCGAGAGAGCGGCGGGGGCTGCACCCCGCCGCTCTCTCGATCGCTATGTGGTTGGCGCTAGCACCAACCGCCGCCGCCAGCGCCCGGTCCGCACATCGGCAGGACCTTGGCGAGGGCCACGGCCGCCGGCAGCAGAACGCCGGCCACGACCAACAGGGACAGAAGCCACTTACGCACGCGGGGCACCTCCGCTTCGCTTCAGGACGCGTGCGCCAGAACGATCCGGTGCACCGCCCTCGGATCCCACGAGGTGCCGGCTTCGCGCGTCATGCGTTCCAACACGGCGGGGTAGGGGTGGCCTTCCTCCGCGACCGCCCGATCGTATGAGTCCAGTAGCGTGAGAACGGCAGTGTCGTAAGTGTGGCGGCCCCGCTCGATCCGCCGGATCAGGGCCTGGGCGGGAAGCGCTGCCGCTGTCCGCATCTCAGCGGGCATCCGCAAATACAGCGCGGCGGCGCCGAGGACATCGTGGGCCATGTGCGGTCCGAACTGGCTCGCGACTCGATGGACCGCTTGCCCAAGGCGCTGTGCGCGTGAAGGGCCGCGATGCTCGCCCGCTGTCAGGGACTCGGTCAGGCGCACGAGTTCAAGCCACTTCGGTGCGTCGAGCGCACGCTTGGGAAGGGGCGGCGTCAGGCCGACGGCGCGTGTGGAGCGCCGGAGATGTGCCCGCCAGCCTGCCGTGGCCAGCCATGCAAAGCCCTGCATGTACAGTTGGGAGCTGAGAGTCTCCTCGCCGTGGGCCCGCGCCAATGCCGCCAGAAGCATGAGACCGTCCCCGGCGTCGTGGAGTGTCAGAAAAGCTGGGCTCCTGACCAAGCCGTCGACCACTTCGCGCGCATCCGCCATCGCGCTCGCCACATCGCCACTTCGCAGCCGCATCCAGCCGCGCTCCGCGTAGACGTTGGCGACATCGCTTGGCCCGGCGAGAGTCAGCGCCTCGGTGAAGGCCGTCTCCGAACCGCCGCGATCGCCCGCGACGCCACGGCAGATCGCTAAATCGAGCATCTGCGC
>DAHVAF010000183.1 GCA_027314765.1 Clostridia bacterium
CCGCGGCCGCCCCGCCCCCGGCGGCAGCCGCCCGCCTGAGCCGGCCCCGCCCGGCCGAGCCCGCGCCGCGCGCCGCCCTGCCATCCTTTGGCGCCGGCGCCGCCCAGGCCCCCGCACCCGGCGCCACCGCCGACCGCTACCGGGCTCTGAAGACGCGCATCCAGCGTCGCCTGCTGGACGATGTGGACCCGGCGTGGTTTCTGGGCGGGCCGCTGCCCGAGGACCGCCGCCGCCACATCGCCGAGCGCATCGCCCACTACCTGCGCGAGGAGCGGGTGAACCCGGTCGACCAGGCCGACGTCGCCCAGGCCCTCTTCGCCGAGATCCTGGGCTACGGTCCCATCCAGCCGCTGCTGGAGGACGAGGCCGTCGACGAGATCATGATCAACAGCCCCCACCAGGTCTACGTGGAGCGCGCGGGCCGCCTCACGCTGACCGACGTCTCCTTCGAGGACGACCGCCAGGTCATGCAGCTGATCGAGAAGATCGTCGCGCCGCTTGGCCGGCGCATCGACGAGTCGAGCCCGATGGTCGACGCCCGCCTGCCCGACGGCAGCCGCGTGAACGCCGTGATCCCGCCCCTCAGCCTGCGCGGGCCGACGCTGACCATCCGCAAGTTCGCCCGCCGCCCCCTGCAGGTCGAGGACCTGGTGCGCGGCGGCACGTTCACGTCGCAGATGGCCACGTTCCTGGAGGCCTGCGTGCGCGGGCGCCTGAACGTCGTGGTCTCGGGCGGTACCGGCTCGGGTAAGACGACGACCCTGAACGTGCTGTCCTTCTTCGTCCCGCCCGACGAGCGCATCGTCACCATCGAGGACGCCGCCGAGCTGCAGCTGCGCCAGGACCACGTGGTCTCGCTGGAGACGCGGCCGCGCAACGCCGAGGGCCGGGGCGAGGTCTCCGTGCGCGACCTCGTGAAGAACGCCCTCCGCATGCGCCCGGACCGCATCATCGTCGGTGAGGTGCGCTCCGGCGAGGCCCTGGACATGCTGCAGGCCATGAACACGGGCCATGACGGTTCGCTGACCACCCTGCACAGCAACGGCCCCCGCGACACGCTGGCCCGCCTGGAGACCATGGTGCTGATGGCGGGCTTCGAGCTGCCCGTGCGGGCCATCCGCGAGCAGATCGCCTCGGCCCTGGACCTGATCGTGCACCAGGCCCGCGCCCGCGACGGCCGGCGCCGCCTGACGCACGTGACCGAGGTGCAGGGCATGGAGGGCGAGCAGATCGTGCTGCAGGACGTGTTTCTCTTCGAGGAGTCGGCCGGTGGCGGCGCCTTCCGCGCGACGGGCATGCGGCCGCGCTTCTCCGAGCGGCTCGCGGCCCAGGGCATCGAGATCGAGGCGGCGGTGCTGGGATGACGCACGCGGTGGCGCTTATCGCGGCATTTTGTGCCGCCGCTGGCGCGGCGGCAGCCGTGGCCCTCTGGCACGACGCGGCCAAGGGCCCGCTGGCCCGCCGTCTGGCCGCCGTGGGTAGCACCGATCCCCAGAGGGCGCGGCTCCGCGCCGTGCCCAGGGCGGCCCCGGAGCAGAGCACGCCGGCGCTCGGCACCCGCCTCCTGCGCGTGCTGGCCCTGCGCCGGCGGGGGGATCCCCGCGCCGGCGGGCAGCCCAGCACCCTGGCCCTGCAGCTCCGCCAGGCCGGCCTGCGCCTGCGGCCGGAGGAGTGGCGGGGCATCGTGGCGGCCATCGTCGCCTCCCTCGGCCTGATCGGGCTGCTGCGTCTCGGCCTGTTCGGCGCTCTGCTGGGCGCCGGGGCCGGTGTGGCCGCCCCCCGGTTCTGGCTGCGCTCGCGCGCGGCGGCCCGCCGCCGCGAGTTCGCCGAGCAGTTGCCCGACGCCCTTGCCCTGATGGGCAATGCACTCCGCTCGGGCCACTCCTTCCTGCAGGCCGCCGAGCTCTGCGGCCAGGAGCTGCCGGAGCCCGCCGGCGGCGAGTGGCGCCGCGTGCTGCACGAGACGCGGGTGAACATCTCCCTCGAGGATGCCCTGGCCAACCTGCTCGCGCGGGTCGGCGGCGACGACCTCGACCTGATGGTGACGGCCGTCCTGATCCAGCGCCAGGTCGGCGGCAACCTGGCCGAGGTGCTGGACCGCATCGCGGAGACGCTGCGCCAGCGGGTGCGCCTGCGCGGCGAGGTGCGGGCGCTGACGGCCCAGGGCCGGCTCTCGGGCTGGATCGTCGGCTTTCTGCCGGCGGCCCTGCTGGTGCTGGTGGAGATCATCAACCCCGGCTACGCGGCCCCGATGCTGACCAGCGGGTTCGGACGCATCCTCCTGGTCGTGGCGGCCGTGATGGAGGGCATCGGTGCCCTGATGATCCGCAAGCTGATCAACATCGAGTTCTAGGAGGCGCGCCGAAGGGATGCTTGCGCTGCTGCTCCTGCTGACGTTCACCGCCACCGCCTCGATCGCCGCCATGGCCCTCAGCCCGCGGGCGCCAGCCGCCGCCGTGGTGCAGCGCGCGCGCGCCGCGGCCGGCTTGGGCGGCGTGGCGGTGGTGGCCGACCTCGACGACGACCTGCGCCGGCCCATGCTTGAGCGCACCATGCTCCCGGCCATCCGCCGGGTCGGCGCGGTCGTCCTCGGGATGACGCCCGAGGTGCGCCGCCAGAAGATGCAGGCGGCCCTGCGCGCGGCGGGCCACGACCTGGACCTGGGCGCCTGGCTCGCCCGAAAGGCCCTGCTGGCCGTGGTGCTGGGGGCGGTGGGCGCCCTGCTCCTGCACGGCAGCGGCTACTGGCCGGTTGTGGCCGGCGTCGCCGCCTTCCTCGGCTGGCGCTGGCCCGACGGAAACCTGGAGCGCGCCGGCAAGCAGCGCCGCAAGATCATCGGCAAGGCCCTGCCCGACGTGCTGGACCTGCTCTGCGTCTCCGTGGAGGCCGGGCTCGGCTTCGACGGCGCCATGCAGAAGGTGGCCGAGAAGTTCCCGGGGCCCGTGGCGGCCGAGTTCGGCGGCTACCTGCGCGATGTGCGCCTGGGGCAGGGGCGGGATCAGGCCCTGCGGGCCATGGCCCAGCGCTGCGGCGTGCCGGAGCTGCAGACGACCGTGGCGGTCGTCATCCAGGCCGAGCGGCTGGGGGCGTCGCTGGCCCGCGTGCTGCGGGTGCAGTCCGACGAGCTGCGGGTGCGGCGCCGTCAGGCGGCGCAGGAGCGGGCCCTGCAGATCCCGGTCAAGCTGATCTTCCCGCTCGTGCTGTTCATCTTCCCGGCCATCTTCGTCGTGCTGCTCGGCCCGGCCGCCCTGCACGTGATGACGCTCTTCACCGGCGGGCATTAGAAAAATGGTTGCGTGTAATGTTTTGTCGAATCTTGGCACATAGGCAGGATGCCTCAGGACAGCCGGCGAAGGCCAGTTTCATAGAGACGAGGGCACACCCGGGGGAACCCGGGGTCGCAAAGCCACGGGCCCGACGGCGCATCCGCGCCGGGGCGGCCGGGCTGCCGGTGCCGGTGGGCCGCGAACCACCGTCATGGGCCTTCGCCTCGGCCGGCGGAGGCCTTTTTGTCTGGCGCCGCGCGCCGAGAGAGGGGGATCGTGGATTCCGCCGGCCTGCCTCGCCATCAGTCGGGACAGTGGAGGCGATTGCAGGTGGGATTCGACATCGCTGTCGGGGCAAGCCAGGCTCAGCTTAACGGGGTGGGCGCCGTCATCTACAAGCAGCTCTACCCCCAGCTCTTCACGGGGTCGGTGGACGTACCGAGCCTCGGCCTGAAGGTGGCCTACGACGTGCAGCAGGCGCCGGCCATCAACCTCAGCCCGCCACCCCCCGCACTCCGCGCCCACGTGATCGACCTGCTCGGTCACGGGCTCGCCGAACCAGAGGTGGTTGCGGCGGCGGCCGACAGCATGATCCTCTTCAGCCTGACGGCGCCGCAGATCGCCCTCACGCTGACCGCCGCCGACGGCAAGACCAACAAGCTCACCATCTCCGCCACGGCCCTCTGCCAGGCGGACATCGACCCCACCAACGGCCAGGTCAAGCTGACGGCCCTTCACGTCTCGATCCCCCAGTGGACGGATCCCACCGTCCAGTGGGTCCTCGACAACGTGGTCGCGCCCGAGGTGCTCAGGATCCTGAACCAGTACCTGGCCGGGGTCGCCCTGCCCCCGCTCACGATCGCCGGCGTGGCGCTCAACGTACCTCTGGTGGTGATTCAGAACGCCGAGATGATCGCGGTCACCACCCTGAAGGGCGCCGCCCCGCCGAGCCCGCCGCCGGCGGGAACCCCTTGGCCGTCGGCGCCCTTCTTCGCCCTGCTGAGCGCGGCCGCCGCCGACGCGGCCGCCGCCTATCAGGTGCAGCAGCTGAACCCGCGCTTTCAGGACGGCGGGTCGGCCGGGTGGACGATCTTCTCGGTCAACTGGGGGTATAACCTCACGCTGGGCGACCCGAGCATCGGGATCGGCAGCGGCAGCTACCACCTGGGCCTCCGCCTCTCGGGCGGCGTGAACGCGGGTCTCGGGGCGGACTTCGGGATCTGGAAGCCGCACGTCGACTTCGGCGTCGGCTTCACCACCAACCCCGATCCGGGCGGTAGCATCGGCCTCTCCGTCAACGCCGGCAATACGATCGTGGTCAACATGCAGCGCGTGGACGCGTTCGGGATCGCCCTGAGCATCGGCGGGCTGCCGGGCTGGGCCAACGCGGCCATCGGCTGGGTGACCTCGACCATCACGAACGGCCTCACCAGCACGCTCGTGCCGGCGGTCAACGCCTTCATCGGCCGCCTGAGCTTCGGCGTGTTCACGATACCCAACGTTACCGTCAACGCCGGACCCGTCCACGTGAAGGTCGTTCCCGCCGGTCTGCGGGTCAGCGACTTCAGCGGCATGGTGGCCGCGACGGGCGAGCTGCAGGTCCAGCCTGCGTGAACGGCCCGGGGGAGCAGCGGGCAAAGCCCGCTGCTCCCTTCACCTGCCGCCGGCGGGCTGCGTAGGGTGAGCCATGCAGCCGACGCTGACCGGCGATGTCGTGACGCCCCACGACCCCGGGTATGCGGCCGCGCGCCAGGACTTCAACCGGCGCTTCGACCGCTTCCCCCGGTATGTGGTATTCTGCCGCTCCGTCGAGGATGTGCAGGCCGCCGTCCGCTGGTCGCGCCAGCACGGCCTGCCGCTCCGCGCGCGGAGCGGCCGCCACAGCTACGAGGCGTACTCCGTGCTGGATGGCGGGGTCGTGGTCGACGTCAGCGCCCTGAACGCCGTCACGCGCACGGGCAATACGGCCAGCATCGGCGCGGGCGCCACCCTCGGACAGCTCTATGACGCGCTCTGGGCAGACGGCCAGGTCACGATCCCCGGCGGGAGCTGCACGGGCGTGGGCGTCGCGGGGCTCACCTTCGGCGGCGGTTTCGGCCTGCTCGTGCGGCTCATGGGGCTGACCTGCGACAGCCTGATCGGGCTGGAGATGGTGGACGCCCGCGGCCGGCTCGTGCGTGCGGAGCCGGACCTGCTCTGGGCCAGCCGCGGCGGCGGGGGCGGCAACTTCGGCATCGCCACCCGCTTCGAGTTCGGGGTGCACCCGGTGGACTACGTCACGGTCTACAGCGTGGCGTGGCCGTTCGCGGCGCTGCGCGCGGTCTTCGCCGCGTGGCAGGCCTGGGCGGACCCGCGGGCGCTGGACCGGCGCCTGACGCCGATCCTGGTGCTCGGGCCGGGCGGCATCACCGCCCTCGGACAATTCGTCGGGCCGCAGGCGGAGCTGGAGCGGCTGATCGCGCCGCTGCTCGCTGCGGCGCCGCCGACGTCGGTCCGCGTCGTCCACGAGACGTACATCGAGGCCGTGCACCGCTTCGTGGGGGACTGGGCGGTCGAGCCCACCCTGAGCCGCTTCAAGAACACCTCGGCCTACCAGCTCGCCCCGTTCCCGGATGCGGCGTTGGGCACGCTGGCGGACTGGCTCGGGCGGGCGCCGAGCCCGAACACCGTCGTGCAATTCAACCTGCATGGCGGGGCGGAGGCCGACTTCGCCGGCGGCGCGTATCCGTGGCGGGGCGCCCGCTGCAGCCTGCAGTACCAGGCCTACTGGGAAAACCCAGCCGACGGCCCGGCGGCCGTCGGCTGGGTGAACGGGCTGCGGCGTGCCATGCTGCCGTGGACTCGCGGCGCGTATGTGAACTACATCGACGCGGACATCGCCGACTGGCCGGAGGCGTACTACGCCGGCAGCCTGCCGCGCCTGCTGCGGGTCAAGCGCCGGTACGACCCGGATGACGTGTTCGCGTTCCCGCAGGGCCTCAGCTCAGCGTATCGAGGGCCTGGGTATAGACCGAGCGGCGCTGCACCCCGACCCAGCGGGTCGACTCCTCGCCGCCCGTGAACAGCATGACCGTCGGGATCGAGGCAATGCCGTAGCGCTCGGCCAGCTCGGGCGCCTCGTCGACGTCGACCTTGACCACCTTCACCTTGCCGGCGTAGTTGGTCGCGATCTCGTCGATGATGGGCGCCACCATGCGGCAGGGGCCGCACCAGGTCGCCCAGAAGTCCACCAGCACCGGGCTGCCGGCGCCCAGGACCTCCTGATCGAACGTGTCGCCCCGGACCGCCTGAATCGTCATGTCAGCACCCCCGAGACCCCAGTATACGCATTGGCTTGCAATTTGCAAGTGAAGCGGGGATGATGAGGGGCGAGGGGGTGCCGGCCGCGGACGACTGGTCGTGCCCCGTGGCGCGGGCAGCCCGCGTCCTGGGCGATCAGTGCACGCTGCTGATCCTGCGCGACCTGGCGGAGGGCCCGCGCCGCTTCGGCGAGCTTCTGGGCTCGGCCGCCGGCAACACGCGGCTGCTGTCGGGGCGGCTACGCCGCCTCGTCCGGGTGCGCGTGCTGACGCGCACCAGCCTGCCCGGCCATCCGCGGCGGGTGGAGTATGAGCTCACACCGATGGGCCGCGACCTGCTGCCGTGCGTCGAGGCCCTGCGGGGCTTCGGCGAGCGGTGGCTGCCGGAGTGCCGTGATCCCCTTGAGCAGGGGGCGAGCGCATGCGAGCCATCGTTGCCGGATCCCAGGGATTGAGAATCGGAGAGGTCGCGGAGCCGACGCCTCTGCCAGGCGAAGCCGTCGTTCGCGTGGCGGCCATCTCGCTGAACCGGGGCGAAGTGAAACGAGCCCTGTCTTCGACGGCCGACTGGTGCCCGGGATGGGATGCGGCCGGCACCGTCGAGGTGCCGGCCCAGGACGGCTCCGGCCCGCCAGCAGGCACTCGGGTCGTTGGCCTGCTCCCGAGCGGCGCCTGGGCCGAGCGCGTCGCCATTCGCACCGATGCCTTGGCGGAGGTGCCGCCAGGCGTGTCCCTGCAGCAGGCCGCAACGCTGCCCGTGGCCGGCCTGACGGCACTGCACGCCATCTACCGGGGCGGCAGCCTGCTGGGCCGCCGTGTGCTGGTGACGGGCGCCACCGGCGGCGTGGGGCTGTTGGCCTGCCAGCTGGCACGGCTCAGCGGAGCCGACGTGGTGGGTCTCGTCCGTGGCCATGCAGAGGTGGTCGCCGCCACCGGTGCGGAGCCCGCTACAGACCTCGCTGCCCGGGCGCCCTACGACCTCATTGTGGAGTCCGTGGGCGGCCAGGTGCTGGGGGCGGCGCTCGCCGCGCTCGGGCCGGATGGCGTTTGCGTCACCTTCGGCACCTCGGAGTCCTCCGCGGCCACCTTCGATGTCGGGGCCTTCTTCCGCGTGGGTGGCCCGCGACTCCACGGGCTGGTGCTCACCCACGAGCTGCGGGTCGAAAGCGCGCGAGTCGGACTCGCGCGCCTGCTGCGACTGATCGAGCGCGGCCAGCTGAAGACTTCTGTGGAGGTCATCGCGCCATGGACCAGGGTCGATGAGGTCGCGCGCGATCTGCTCGACCGCAGATTCACCGGCAAGGCCGTCCTGGAGGTGGCGTGATGTTCAAGGCGCTGGTCCTGGAGCAGGAGGGCGCACCGCCCCTGATCCGCGAGCTCACGGACCTGCCCGAGGGCGACGTGCTGGTCAAGGTCAGCCACTCCAGCCTGAACTACAAAGACGGCATGGCGCTCGCCGGGCGCCGCGGCATCGTGCGCAGCTACCCCATGGTGCCCGGCATCGACCTCGCCGGCAGCGTGGTGGAGTCCTCCAGCCCGGGCTTCAAGCCGGGCGACGCGGTCCTGGCGACGGGCTGGGGGCTGGGGGAGGACCACTGGGGCGGCTACGCCGAGATGGCGCGACTGCGCGCGGAGTGGCTGGTGCCGATGCCCGCCGGCCTGACGCCCCAGCGGGCCATGGCCCTGGGCACGGCCGGCTTCACGGCGATGCTGTCCGTCATGGCCCTGCAGGCCCACCACGTGGCTCCGGGCGGCCGGGTCATCGTCACGGGCGCCGCGGGCGGCGTCGGCAGCATTGCCGTGGCCCTGCTGGCGCGGGCGGGCTACCAGGTGGCGGCATCGACGGGCCGGCCGGAGCTGGGCGACTACCTGAAGGGCCTTGGCGCGGCGGAGGTCGTGGACCGCGCGGCGACAGCGGCGCCGGGCCGCGGGCCCCTGGCCCGTGAGACCTGGGCGGGCGCGGTGGACACCGTCGGGGGCGACACGCTGGCGGGCCTCCTCCGGGCGGCCGCCCGCGACGGCTGTGTGGCGGCTTGCGGGCTGGCCGGAGGCAGTGCCCTGGCCACGACGGTGTACCCGTTCATCCTGCGGGGCGTCACGCTGACGGGCATCGACAGCAACTATTGCCCGCAGGCCCACCGGCTGGAGGCGTGGGGGCGTCTGGCCCGCGAGATGCCGGCCGACGTGCTGGACGGCCTGTACCGGGTGGTGCCCCTGGAGCAGGCGCAGGGCCTGAGCGAGGAGATCCTGGC
>DAHVAF010000203.1 GCA_027314765.1 Clostridia bacterium
CCACCTCGAACTCGTCGCCGACATGGCAGAAGCGGCGCAGGTCGGCCAGGTAGCGGCCGTCATAGTCGTGGGCGCGCAGGAAGGCCTCGACGCCGAGGCCGACATCCAAAAAGGCCCCGCCCGCCCCGACGCCGCCTGCGCCGACGCGGGCCGTGGACGAGCTGGCCAACACGGAGCAGGGCCTTTTGGTGCGCATCGGCCTGCGCTGGTACCGGGTCACGGGGCAGCCCCGCATCACCGTCTCCGCCGCCGGCGCCCCGCAGCTCGGCGGCGAGTACCGGCTGCGCCCGGCCTCGGCGCCGAGCGCGGCCCAACTGGCCGAGGGCGCCGCCGGGCAGGACCCCGAGGCGGCCCGCGATCCGCTGGCCTACCTCTACCGGCTGCAGCAGAACCGTCTCTCCGCCCAGGGCGAGGCCGTGGGCATCGAGTTCCACCGCATCGGCGAGCAGGCCCAGGAGGCCTGCCTGGTCCTGCTCTTCGGGCACGTGAAGGGCCTCATTCCCGGCCGCGAGGCCGATACGGGCGACGGCCTGGTCGGGCTGCAGCGCCTGCTCGGCCAGCGGGTCGAGTTCCAGGTGCTGCACGTCGACCCGGAGGCGGCCTTGGCGCTGCTGAGCCGCAAGGCGGCGCGCCTGCAAAAGCGCGAGAAGGTGGAGGGCAGGGTCGGCCAGGTCCTGCACGCCGTCGTGCGCTCGGTCCTGGCGGGCGGGGCCTTTTTGGATGTCGCCCTCGGCGTCGAGGCCTTCCTGCGCGCCCACGACTATGACGGCCGCTACCTGGCCGACCTGCGCCGCTTCTGCCATGTCGGCGACGAGTTCGAGGTGGCGGTGACGGAGGTCAGCCCGGGCCGGCTGCTGGTCAGCCGGGCGGCGCTGCTGCCCGACCCCTGGGAGGCCCTGGCCCAGCGCTACCAGCAGGGCGGGTTCTATCCGGCCACGGTCCTGGCTCCCACCCCGAACCGGGCCTACCTCATGCTCGAGTTGCCGGACGGCACCCTCTGCTACGCCCGCCACCCGGCCGTGGGCGATCCCGAGATTGGCACCCGCGTCACCGTGCGCCTGCGGGCCCTCAGCCGCGAGCGCCGCCGGCTCTATGTCAGCGTGGTGGGGGTGCGCAGCTGATGGAGACCGAGCTGGTCGGCCAGCGGGAGGGCCGCTGGGCCGATCCGGCCTGCGGGCACCTGGAGCGGGCTGAGCACGCCGCCCCACCCAACGAGGCCGCCGTCTTCCGCATCACAGCCCGCGACCTCGCCCTGGCGGGGCTGCTCTGCGATGTGGGGCCGGCGACCGCCACCCAGGCGGCGGCCTGGCTCGGCCCGGGGCCGAGCGAAGCCAGCTTCCGCCGCGCGCGGGCGCGGGTGCGGACTCTCACCCACTGGGGCTGGCTTGCCGAGATGCGCTGGCAGATGGGTGACGGCCCCTCCGGGTCGCCCCTGGTCGGGCCGGGGCCCCTGGCGGCACGCCGCACCATGGCGCCGCGCTGGCACTGGGAGCCGGAGGTCGTCTGCCGCACGGTGCCGGCCCACCAGCTGCTGCTGCGGGTGCGCCATGTCCAGCAGGGCTGGTGGCCCATGAAGCCGGGCGGCGGCCCGCTGGTGGGCTACCTGCTGGTCGCCGACCGGCAGGTGACCGTCGCCGTGATCCGCCGTGGGCCGCTTGAACAGGAGCATCTGCGCGCATCCCTCAGCGAGCGGCCGCCCAAGGGCCCGCTCTGGGTCGTGGCGGCGACGCCGCAGGAGCTCCCGGCCGCCGCCGAGGCCTGTGCCGCGACGGGCTGTCTGGCGCGCTGCGCCTTCACCATCGACGCCAACCTCTGGTATGCGGGCTGCCCCATCGCCGATGCCTGGTGGATCGCCGACGGCGGCAAAGGGCTGCAGCCGGCCCAGCTCCCCGCGCTGGCAGGCCCGCCCGCGGACCCGGCTGCACGGGCAGGGGGCCCGCAGGCCTGAAGCACGCCGCGGCTGTGGCAGGCATGACCGGGTGGGGCGGGCTGAGGAAGTAAAATCATGGATGCCCGACGCCGATGCAGGAGCCGGGAGGCGCAATTTGACCTGGCCGGGGTCTCCGCCGTCGCGCCCCGCTTGCTGGGGGTTACGTCCGACGTTGGCTGCCGCCGTCCAGCAGGGACGCTCCGAGCCGAGGGCGGCTTGTGATGCCCGAACGCGCGAGACGCGGCAACCTATGCAATGCCGCTGAGCCCACCCGGGAACTCCGCTCCTATGCACACCGGCACGCGGTGGACTATTTCAGGTTCGCCGACGCTCGGCTCACCTCCATCCACCCGGTCCTTTCGTCGATTGTGCCGGTCGGCCTGTGGACCGCGATGGCGGCAAACTGGACGTCGCTCGGCGAAAATGCCGTCCTCGTGGGCTGCGCGCTGGCCTCACTTCTCTTTTACTGCGCCTTCTGGGTCGTCCTTGCCTACTCGAATGCCTATGAGCATCTGGTGGCTCTCGGGACCGAGTATCGAGAAAAGGCGGGCGGTGACGGGACGGACTGGGAGGACAGGCAGGAGAAGTACACCCCCTCCGTTCCCAAGGCGCTGAACTTCGGAATCTTGGCTCCCGGCATCTTCCGGCCCTTGGCGTGGATGTATTTCGTCGGGGTCCTTGCTTCTGAAGGGGCCGCCATCGAGTGGCTCTCCGTGCACCACATGGCCGCCGCCATCTGGATACCGCTCTATGGCGGAAGCCTGGTGGCGCTCGCTGCATTCGGCACCAACTGGCAGTACCTCGCGTACACAGCACGCAAATGGGCACAGACCGCCGGCCGGCGCGAAGACAATGCGCCAAGCGCCGCGGCGGGTGGCTCGACCGGTCGCAGCCCTCGGCGGGCGCCAGCGCAGGGGCTTTCGCCGTCCAGCGGGAAGGGGTCAGTGATCCGCAAGCCGCGACCCGTCTCGGGGCGCAGATGACCACTTGAAGAGGCGCGTAAGTGCGGTCTCAACCACTGCCAGCGGGCCGCCCGGCGATCGGAGGCCGTGACGGACCCAGCGTTGGAGCATTTCCCAGATACAACGGCCCTGACTGACCCAGTCGCTACACTGACGACAGCCTGTACGAACTGGATGCGCCGGACACCGTCCTCCTCTGACGGGGTACCGGCGATTCGCTCGTCATCCGCTGCCGACCGAACGGAACCGAGAGTGAGTTTCCCGTCACGGGGACCTCGGCTGCTCTCGTGCGCCGACGTCTCGCGACGTATTGTAGGCGGCTGCGATGTGCCGACGCACCGCTGTGGTCGCCAGGTCGGTGTACGGCTTGGGTCCAGGGGACCGGTACGGCGCCGCGGGCATGCAACCGGTGGTCGAACGCGGCGCAGTGTCCATACTTGCAGACGCCGAAGACTGACGGGCGGTCTGCTCGATTGTTCCGTCAGGCACCCTTGGTGTGCGCCCTCGATCAGCTATCACGAAGGCCACTACTGACGCATATGACGGTGCGACGCAATTGACGTCATGCGTTACGTGGCAGTATGGTCGTGCTGGAGGTATGTGCTCGATGGCAGCGCGAGATGCTGCTCACATGGACTCGACAGAAGACGAACTGCGAGCTGCGATTCGACGGGTGCGAAGCGGCCAGGTCGACGACGTCCACGGGGAACTGCGAAGGCTCGCCGATGCGGCGGAACGCGTTCTGGAGCAGCGGGTGGTGGACTCGTTTGTAACTACCGGTGTGGCCAAGGAGCAACTTGAAGTCGGCTCAATCAATACGGTCAAGCATTGGCTCAGAGAAGGGCTGCTTGACGGTCGCATTATTCATGGCAGGTACTACATTTCAGAACGTTCGATCAGAGACTTGCTGTCGTCGGGGAATCGCTTGGTTGCCGAGGAGCAGCGACGGCGCAAGGAGTTGCTCGCGCTCGACGAAGAAGACACGCTGGACCTTCCAGCGGAGGAAGCAAGGGACGCCATAGATCGGAGTCGAGACGTCCCCGGCGGAACGCGTCCGTGAGTTCGCTGATTCGGGCGTTCTTGGATACCAGCGTTCTTGTACCCGCCACGACCCGCAAAGATCTCATTCACGTAGGAGAAGAGTATGCGCCTGTCCATCCGGACGATGGAGGGTTGCTGCTATATTGGAGCCCGTGGGTCGTGGGCGAATTATACAGGGTGCTGACTGAAAAGGCGGTAGCTCAAGGCCAGGCCCACGGTCTAATCAGTCGAAAAGCTAATGCCATGATGCTCCACATTACACGCGTTGTGCGGACTATGGACCCGGAGCCTCCGTACCGCCGTATCCTAGAATGTGGCGACCGTTTCGACGAGCCCATTTGGTGGGGAGCCGCGGCGGCGAATGCTCAATACGTGGTGTGCGACGATCTGAGGCACTCACCGCCACTACGGGACGACCGACGGATATGGAAGTCGCCGAGTGGCGACGTAGAGTTCTTGACAGCTCGACGGTTTATGGAGGCCATGAACGAACTTTTCATGCTGAGGGAGCCCTTGTAACTGCGGAAGTCAGCGGGCTTCCTGGTCCCATCCGCGCTATGGCTGGCAGGTGCATGGGTCACCCGAGCGCCAGGTTGTCAAACATGTGGGCAAACGGTGACCTTCGGTCAAGAAGGCGCCATCCAACATGCGCAGGGCGTGTGGGCTCGGGAAAGCAGCGCTGCACTGCGGCCAACCGATTGCTTCGGCTCAAGTTATCGCCTCGGGACGCGCATGCATGTTGAATGTGTAGATGCATGCATTCCGGCGGGCCATGTCAGCGGGCAGCGCGTCCCAGCGGCTACGCCACACGTCCCTCGCACGGGTGTGAACCCGGCCCACGGCAGCTCGTGCGCGCCAACGCAATCGGGGTGTGGATCGCCGGACCTGCAGGGTGTTCTGGTCAGCGAGGGCTACGACACGTCTCCGGATCTCAGGTCGGAAAGGCACCAAATCGCTCTCGGCTGCCGCATCCACCGAGGCAGGACCTCAGCGGGCGGTGCTCTGCTCTTGGTGTGGCGGCCGCCTCCGCCGGCCTCGCTTCGGTTCCTGCTGGTGGTCGGCGACCTTCTCGCGCATGGCGTCGACGAAGGTGCGCACCTGCCCCTGCCACCGCTCGAACTCGGCGTCAACGCTCTCCTGCGGTACCCGCCCCTCGTAGCCGTAGCGGATGTGCGGAGTGTCGCTCAGAGCTGTGAACTGTTCGCCGAAGGGCGGCGGCAGCACCTTGTCGACCTTTCCCCACGCGGCGCTGTCGCGGCCCAAGTAGCACAGGGCAGCGGTGCGGGCCGCGTGGAAGAGTTCGTCGAAGGCATTCATGGTGTACCGTAGGCGCGCCTCCGGATCCGGCTGCTGCATGGCCCACTGAAGGTTCGTTTGGGCGACGAGAAAGCAGGCCTCGGCCTGCTTGAACGAATTCTCCACGCCGCCCGCCTCCTCGAAGAACACCAGGGCCTCCTGGATCGTTTCCCCGTGGCCGGCAATGACTTCGCCGGCCAGAATGGCCAGGGCAAGGCTGCCCACGTCCTCATGCGGACGGCGGAGGATGAGATCCACGCGGCGACCGGTGGCGTCCTCCAGGGCGTCCTGGAGCGCGCCGCGCAGCTGGTCGGGCTGCTGGAGGGTGATGACGATGTCCAGGTCGCGTGCAGCAGCGGGCGCGTAAGCCGCAGAGCCGATCAGGACGGCGTCGCGGACCGGCGCGTCGGCTAACGCCAGGGCCAGAGCCTCCCGGGCCGTGAGCGGCGTGCCGATTTCGGCCATGACCTCGATCGCACCCCCCTGCACCAAGGTAGCACCGTATTCTCCGGCTAGCGCTCGTAGTCGTCGAGCGGGCCCCCGTACCTTTGGGACAAGCGCATCGCCGTTGCGCGCAGGGTGCTCATCTCTTCAGGAGATGCCGCGAACTGCGAGGCCGGGATGCGCCAGTCGCCCCGTGAGCCACCGGGCTGCGTCGCGACGATCCGGCCCTGTTCGCACCACTTACGGACAGCTCGGTCCGACACACCAAACATCTCAGCGACCGCTTGCGTCGAGAGCAACCGGTCGGTCGCGTCAAGGGGCCGCACTTCGAGCTGGATACCCGGCGCGGAGGCGGCGCTGGCGATCAGCGTATCGAGTAGTGCCAACAGCACTGACTTGGAGGGCGTCGAGGCCAGCGTCTTTCGTTCTTCCCGCAGGGCTTCAATATCGCTGCGCGTGAGCGCGAGCAGGCGAACCGCCTCCCGTCACCCCCGACGATAGTCGGGTTCCGAAAGTTCCGCACCGGTGGACGCATACCCCCGTTCGCCGCGTCCGCGGATGTTCGCTTCACACAGCAGATGTGGTCAAGGCAGGCTTACAATCACGAGGGCCTGCATGGCCGCTGGCTCCGGCAAGGTCGGCAAGGCGAAGGGGCAACTGACCCTCTGGGTCGAGGCGCAACCAGCGAGGAGGGCTCCCTGCCGCAGGACGGGGGGCGAGCCTGGCTTGCCACTCACGGCGCCCGTCCGTGACGGTCCTCGCGGGCGGCTTGCAGCAGGGCGTCCACCGAGACGCCCGCGCCCTGGCGGATGATCTCGATCTCGCTCGCCAGCTTGGCGACCGACGGTACCTTCGGCACCAGCACCATGACCCCGTCCAGATCGATCAAGCTGAAGAAGTCGCCAGGCCCATAGCGGTAGCGGCGACGGAGTCCCTGGGGCAGCGTCAGGACGCCGTGCTCACGGAGCTGAACGGCGAAGCGCATGATCACACCCCTGGCAGTACAGTTCAGTCCGCACCTCGAACGCCGCACGCCCAACCGCGGTGTGGGGCTGACCCAGAAGTTGTGGAGATTCGAGAAGGGGGGACAGAGAAGGGGCTGAGGAGCAGTGGCGGTCGTGAGGAGAGGTTCGGCGGGGTCGGGGTCGGGTTGGCTGGAGACGGCGGGGGCGCTGCGTGAACGGGGGCGGCTGGCCTGGGCACTTGGCGTGGCCATGGAGAGGGTGCTGGCCACCGCTCGGGCGACGGCCGTCGCGGATGTCGGGGTGATGGAGGCGATCGTGGCGGAGGCGGTGGGTCAACTGGCCGGGCAGCAGCAGGTGCGCCGGCCGGTCAAGGGCTCGGCAGCGGCCGCGGTGAAGGCGGCGGGGGCCCGCGCGCCGGAGGGGGCCGACGACGCGACCGGGGCCTGGCAGCGGTTGCAGGGTGCGGATCTGGCGGAGCGGGCGATCCCGGTGGTGTGGATCGCCTCGGGGGGCGCCGGTGGCGAGCGGGTCAGCTTGGCGCTGGGCGTCGCCGCGGACGGTTGCAAACAGGTGCTGGGGCTATGGCGCGGCGCTCTGGCGGAGCAGCGTTGCAGCCAGACGGTGGCGACCGACCTGCGCAGCCGGGGGTTGGGGCGGCGGACGGCGTTCGTGGCGGTGAGCGGCGGCGAGCGGGCCCTGGACCTGGCCCTTGACGAGCAGTGGCCGCAGCGGGTGGTGATGGCGCACTGCCAGGACCGCGTCGCGGATGCGGTGACCGCCCACCTGCCGGCGGCCATGCGCGAGCAGGCCGCCCAGGCGATTCTCGCCGCCTGGGAGATCCCCGATGTGGCTCAGGCGCGCCATGCGCTGTCGGAGCTGGCCGCGGCCTGGCAAGTCGACCACCCCGGCGCCGCGGCTCGCCTGCGGGCCGAGATCGAGGCAACCACCATCCCCCAAGCCTTGGGCGTCTACGGCCCGCTGGCCGAACGGCTGCGGAGTGCGGCGCCGGCGCGCTATCTGCTGGAGCGCTGCCTGCCGGCGGGGGCGGGCCGAACCGGTCGCGACTTCGTAGCATCCGTCGCCCTGGCGACCCGGCGGCGGCAGGACGGCTTCCGGCGGCTTGGCGAGCATGAGGCCCTACCCAGGCTGATGAGCGCCCTGGCCGCGCGCGCACCGGCGACAGCCGCGAACTGAAGGGACACCCTGCCCCCACTGGCGAACGGCCCCCAAAACGGATGTGCGCCCGCAGCTTTGACCCTGCGGGCGCACCAAAGGAGCCACCACAATGCGACAGTACGCCAAGGGCGGCGTAGGACCTGCCACGCCCCTGGCCCAACTTGCGCGCCGCCGGGCCGAGAATACCCTGATCGCCGCTGCGGGGGCTAGCTGCGCGGAGGGGCTGCTGGGCTGGGGCACGGCGGCCGCGGTGCAGCGCGCCCAGCAGCTGATGCAAGCCGAGGTGGATGCTCGCGCCGGGGACCGCTACGACCGCTGGCAAGGCCGGCAGGGCCATCGCAATGGCACGGCCCCGGGCTACGTCGTGGTCGGGGGGCGCAAGGTGTCGATCCTCCGGCCGCGCCTGGTCGACGCGGACGGCCGCGAGGTGGAGCTGGAAAGCTACGCGGCGGTGCGGGATGCGGCCAGCATGGACCGCACGGCGCTGGGCAAGGTCCTGGAGGGGGTGGCCTGCCGCAAGGTGGCCCGGGGCCTGCAGCGCGACCAGCCGCTGGCCGAGGACTTCAAGGCGTACGGAGCTGGCCGTAGCAGCGTCAGCCGGCGCTGGATGGCCGCCACGGAGGCGGCACTGGCCGCGCAGGCGAGCCGCCGGCTGGACGACCGGCGCTATCTGGCGATCCTGCTCGACGGCAAGGGCTTGGGTGATCACCTGCTGCTGGTGGCCCTGGGCATCGACCAGCGGGGAGCAAAGCACGTGCTGGGCGTGTGGGAGGGCGACAGCGAGAACAAGGCGGTGGCCATGGCGGCCCTGGCGGATCTGAGCGAGCGGGGGTTGGACGTCAACCAGGGCGTGCTGGTGGTCATCGACGGGGGCAAAGGGCTTGCCTCCGCGGTGAGCGAGATGTGGCCGGAAGTGGCCATCGTTGCGCGCTGCCGAGCCCATAAGAGGCGGAACGTCCTGGGGCATCTGCCCAAGAAGGAGCACGGCTGGGTACGCCGGACCCTGGAGCGGGCCTGGCACGAGCCGGACGGCGGCGAGGCGGAGCGGCGGTTGCGGGAGTTGATCGCTGAACTGCAGCCGCGCTGGCCGGATGCTGCGGCCAGCCTGAGCGAGGGCTTGGCGGAGACGCTGACCTGCCAGCGGTTGGGCCTGCCCGCAGCCCTGGTGCGGGCACTGGGCACCACCAATCTCATCGAGAGCGCGCTGGCCAGGACCGAGTCGATCTGTCACCGCGTGTGCCGGTGGCGCAACGGCGCCCAGGCCGTGCGCTGGGCAACCATGGCACTGCTGGAGGCGGAGCAGGGCTTCGGGCGCGTGGCCAGTCCCGAAGCGATGGCGTCCCTATCGGCGGCCATCGCCCGGGAGATGGAGCGGCGGGCCGCTGGCGAGCAGGCCGCCGCCGCCGACTGAGGTCGACTGCCTCTGTGGGGACGACCGCCCCGCCGCCAACGGCCCACCCACCCCCAGAGCGCCCGACGCCCTGGTCTTCGGCGGCTGGCCTCATAGGCGCAGTCCCGTTGTTGGCGCACGCTGCGGGGTCAAGGTCCCCGCCATGGCGCAGGGGCCACCGGCCGGTCCGACGCTGGCGCCACGGACCCCGAACATCAAGTCCCGAGGGGCGGCCGCCACCCCGCCGACCACGGGGCCGCCCCGATCGCGATCCCCAAAGTCATCGGGGAAGGCACTTGACAATGACGAACATACGTGCTATCTTCTGGGCACTACGTTCCCTCCTCCGATAACTCCACAAGAACCGGGACACCCCCCCATTCTCGGCGGCGGCAGCAAAGCGTCCGCGCCCGTACCCGGCGCCCCGCCGTCAACGGCCAAGCAGTTGTCCGAGGTGACGACTGAAACGGGCAAGCCGACCGTGAGCGCCAAGGAGCATTTGGCGGCGGCGCTGCGTAAGAGCGGCGCGACCGAGGAGGAGATCGCATCTGCCTTGGGGAACCCCAAG
>DAHVAF010000206.1 GCA_027314765.1 Clostridia bacterium
CGCCACCCGCCCCACCCACACAGCCACCCCGGAAGCCGCCGTTCCGCGCCGACGGACGTCGTCGCGGCGCGAAGGATCGGCCCGAATGGGCGCACGGGCCCGTCCGCAGCCGAATACCGTGTCGGCAGGTCATGCCTTCAGGCACGGCCACATAGCATGCGGTACACCCGGTCCGGGAGGGGGCAGGTGCCATTGGCATTCTTCGAGGACGGCGCGCCTGATCCGGCGCCGCGCGAAGGCACGGCCGCCACGCCCCTGGCGCAGCGTCTCGACGAGCTGCGCCGGAACGAGCAGCGGCTCAACTGGCGCGGGACCTTCGCCGAGTACTTCGACCTCGTGCGGGCGACGCCCGCCATCGCGCGGCCAGCTCACGCCCGCCTGTACGACATGATCAACTGCGCCGGCACGCGCGAGAACGCGCGCCGGGAGACCGAGCACCAGTTCTTCAACCGCGACCTGTTCGGTCTGCACAAGACCCTTGGGCAGCTGTCCGACTACTTCGCCTCGGCCGCCAAGCGCCTGGAGGTGCGCAAGCGCATCCTGCTGCTCATGGGGCCGGTCGGCGGCGGCAAGTCCACGATCGTGACGCTGCTGAAGCGCGGCCTGGAGGCGTACACGCTGACGCCCGCGGGGGCCGTCTACGGCATCGCGGGCTGCCCCATGCACGAGGAGCCCCTGCACCTGGTGCCGCACCCCCTGCGCGCGGACATCATGAAGGAGGACGGCATCTACATCGAGGGCGACCTCTGCCCGCTCTGCCGCTGGCGGCTGAAGGAGGAGTGGCAGGGCGACATCATGCGCGTGCCCGTCGAGCGCATCTTCTTCTCGGAGAAGGACCGCGTCGGCATCGGCACCTTCACCCCGTCCGACGAGAAGTCGCAGGACATCTCCGAGCTGGTCGGCTCCGTCGACCTGTCGACGATCGGCCGCTACGGTACGGAGTCCGACCCGCGCGCCTACCGCTTCGACGGCGAGTTCAACGTGGCCAACCGCGGCATGGTCGAGATGGTCGAGATGCTGAAGTGCCAGGAGGAGTTCCTGTACGGGCTGCTGACCCTGACGCAGGAGCAGAGCATCAAGACCGCCCGCTTCGCCATGATCTACGCCGACGAGGTCGTGATCTCGCACACCAACGAATCCGAGTACAACGCCTTCGTCGCCGACCCCAAAAACGAAGCCCTGCGCGACCGCATGGTGCTGGTGCGCGTGCCTTACAACCTTCGCGTCTCGGACGAGGTGCGCATCTACGAGAAGCTGCTGGCGGAGAGCGGCGTGCGCGGCGTGCACATCGCGCCGCACACCCTGCGCCTGGCGAGCGTGTTCGCCGTGCTGACGCGCCTGGCGGAGAGCAAAAAGGCCGGCATGAGCCGCATGAAGAAGCTGAAGCTCTACGACGGCGACCAGGTCGAGGGCTTTGGCCAGGGCGACGTGAAGGAGCTGCAGGAGGAGGCCGAGCGCGAGGGGATGGACGGCATCTCGCCGCGCTACGTGATCAACTGCCTGTCCTCGGCGCTGTCGCGCGAATCGATCACCTGCCTCGGGCCGCTGGACGCGCTGCGGGCGCTGAAGGACGGCCTGGAGGAGCACCCCGGCCTGTCGCGCGAGGTGCGCGAGGCCTGCCTGAACCTGATCTACGAGGCGCGCAAGGAGTACGACGAGGTCGCCAAGACCGAGGTCCACAAGGCCTTCGTCTACTCGTACGAGGAGTCGGCGCGGACCCTGTTCGAAAACTACCTCGACAACGTCGAGGCGTACTGGAACCACGAGAAGATCCGCGACCCCCTGACGGGGGAGGAGATGGAGCCCGACGAGAAGCTGATGCGCAGCATCGAGGAGCAGATCGGGGTCACCGAGAACGCCAAGCGGGCCTTCCGCGAGGAGATCCTCATCCGGCTGTCCTCGCTTGCGCGCCGCGGCCAGCGCTTCGACTACCAGAGCCACGAGCGGCTGCGCGAGGCCCTGGAGAAGAAGCTGTTCGCCGACCTGCGCAACGTGGTGAAGATCACCACGTCGAGCAAGACCCCGGACGCGGAGCAGCTGCGCCGGATCAACGAGGTGACGGACCGGCTCTGCACGGAGCACGGGTACTGCCCGGTGTGCGCGAACGACCTGGTGCGGTACGTGGGCCAGCTGCTGAACCGCTAGGACGCCAACTTGTGCCCGCGGCCGCATGCGCGTCCGCGGGGGGGCGCCGGTTCCTGATGTTGGCGCCCTGGTGGCCCAGATCACAGCCGCACCCCCGGCGGGGGTGCGGCTGCTTACGCTTCCGCCAGCAAAAAAAGTGCGGTCCGGCAGACGATACCACCTACGGAGAGATGCGCAAATGCGGCAGGGGCGAGGGCCCGGTGCCGCGAAAGCGCGAAACGGAGGCATTGCCGAGCCATGCCAGTTGGGCGGGTCAACGGCCTCTGGCAGGTGGTCTACATCGCGCCGAGCGAAGCTGTGGGCGCGCAGATCCGAGACCGCCTGAGCCAGCGGGGATTCCTCGTGATGCTGCGCAGTGCCGGAGGCCGCGGCCAGGCGGAGGGACCCACGCCCTGCGAGGTCCTGGTGCCGGCGGTGGAGGCGGTCGACGCGCATGAGGCTCTGACCGAGGTGCTTGTGGCCCGGTCGGCCGGACCCTCCTGATCTTTGCAGGGCCCGCCCCGCTCTGCCATGCTGGTCCGGGGGTGAGGGCCCTGCGCCGCACAAAAATCGTCGCCACCATCGGGCCGGCGTGCCGGACCGAGGCGGGCATGCTCGCGCTCGTCCAGGCGGGCATGGACGTCGCCCGCATCAACCTGTCGCACCTGCGGGGCAACGAGCTCGCCGAGACGCTCTCCGCGTTCGCGGCCGTGCGCGAGCGCGCCGGGCGGCCGCTCGGCCTCATGCTGGACACGCGCGGGCCGGAGGTCCGGACCGGTCCCGGCCCGGGGCCGGCCGAGCTCGAGGCCGGGGCGACCTTCACGCTGACGGAGCGCGACATTCCCACGACCGCCGCCGGCGCCCACGTCAACCTGCCGGACCTGTCCAAGCGCGTGCGGCCTGGCCAGGTCGCGCTGCTCGACGACGGGAACCTGGTGCTGACCGTCACCGGGGTGGCGGGGGACGACGTGCGCTGCCGCGTGGAGTCCGGCGGGCCGCTGCTGCCCGGCAAGAAGGTGGACCTGCCGGGCGTGGACCTCGGCCTGCCCGTCCTGACGGAGGCCGACGAGCGCGACCTGCGCCAGGGGCTGGCCGCGGGCGCGGAGTTCATCGCCATCTCGTTCGTCAACGGGCCCGAGGACGTCGTGACCGTGCGCCGGTTCTGCGAGGCGATCGACGCCCGCGCCTGGCTCATCGCCAAGATCGAGACGGGGCGCGGCGTCGAGACCATCGACGGCATCCTGAAGGTCTCCGATGGCGTCATGGTCGCGCGCGGGGACCTCGGCATCGAGATCCGCACCGCCGATGTGCCCATCGTGCAGAAGGACCTGATCCGGCGCTGCCTGCACGTCGGCAAGCCCGTGATCACGGCCACGCAGATGCTGGAGTCCATGGTGGAGCACCCGCGGCCGACGCGGGCCGAGGCTTCCGATGTGGCCAACGCCATCCTGGACGGCTCCGACGCGGTGATGCTGTCGGCCGAGACGGCCGTCGGCCACGACCCGGTGCGTGTGGTGCGCACCATGGCCGAGATCGCCGAGCGGGCCGAGGTGGAGATGGCGCGCCAGAGCCGGCGCCTGGCCCTGGAGACCCGCACGGTGTCCGTGACCCAGGCCGTGTCGCTTGCGACCTGCGAGCTGGCGGCAGACCTCGGGGCCGCCGCCATCGTCACGCCGAGCGAGTCCGGGCACACGGCCCGCATGGTCGCCCGCCACCGCCCGCCGACGCCGATCATCGCCGTGACGTCGCGGCAGGAGGTGCTGCGGCGGCTCACGCTGGTCTGGGGCGTCACGCCGCTGCTGATCAGCCGGCCGACGTCGTCTGACGCCATGATCTCGGCGGCCCTCGGCCGCGCGCTGGAGGCCGGCGCCGTGCACGACGGCGACATGGTCGTGCTGACGGCCGGGGTGCCGGTCGGCGTGCCGGGGACGACGAACATGGTGCAGGTGCATACCATCGGCGATGTGCTGGTGCGGGGCACGGGCGTGGGCACGCGGGCCGCGACCGGGCGCGCCGTCGTGGTGCGGGGGCCGGCCGATGCCCGGGCGAGCTTCCAGGACGGCGACGTGCTCGTGGCCGCGGCCACGGACCGCGACCTCGTGCCGTTCATGCAGCGGGCCGCAGCCATCGTCTGCGAGGAGGAGGGCCTGACCTCCCACGCCGCCGTCGTCGGGGTGACGCTGGGCATCCCCGTCGTCGTGGGGGCGGCCGGCGCGACGCAGCGCCTGCCGGCTGGCGAGCTCGTCACGGTGGACCCGGCCCGGGGCCTCGTCTACCGCGGACAGGCGCACGTGATGTAGGCGGGCCGGGCGGGAGGGCCGCGGAACCGGGCCGGGGCGCGGGCCCCCGGGGCGCGGGGCGCGACCAGCGGCGTTCAGGCGCAGGATTGCGGTTTCGCGGTGTACCGGGCGATCAGGTCCACGCAGCGCCGAAACTGCGCCGGCGGAGCGGGGGTCTTCCAACCGAGCTTCTCGAGCGCCCAGTCGATGACGAATGCCGGCACCCAGCCGGCATCGGCCGCATCGGGATCGGGGACCCGCGCATACCCGCGGCGCAGCAGGTCCGGGCGGTCGTGCAGGGCGTCGCCGGCGGACACCTCCCAGCGGGCGAGGTCGAACGCCGGCGACGCAGGGCCGGCGAACTCCCAGTCGATGACGCCGGCGATCGCCCCGTCGTCGATCAGCAGGTGCTTGGGCAGAAAGTCGCCCTGGGCGAGCGAGAGCGTCGGAGCCGGACGGGTCATCACCTGCTCGCGAAGGAGGTCAGCCCCGCGCTCGATGACCGCGGCCGCCGCCGGACCGAGCGCATGGTCGACGATCCGCGCGGCCCGGGCGACCACCCGCTCCTCGGGCGGCTGCAGCTCGTGCCGGATGCCGCGGTCCGGGACGACGCTGTGCACCCGTGCCAGCAGCTCGCCGCCGTCCATGACGAGCCGCTCGAGATCCGGGGCCGGCAGCTCGCCAACGAGGTCGTCGAGCGAACGGCCCGGCAGGAGTCGCTGGATGGAGAACGACAGCAGTTCGCCGCCGTGATCCACTTGCTCGACGCCGACCACCTCTGGCGTCGGCACGCCAAGGGCACGCGCCTGCGCCATGACGTGCTCCTCGTCGGTGAACCACGGCACAGGCTGGCGGGCGATCCGGGCGACCACGGCGAAGGCGTTCGAAAACTCGACGCGGTACGTCTCGTTCATCCCGCCTCCGGTGAGGGGAACGACCCGCTCGAGCTCGCGGCCGCAGACAGACCGGACCACAGCGTCGATGATCGGGCGAGGCGTTGTCCCCATCACGCAAGCGTCGCGCTCAGCGACCGACGAACCACTGGATATCGACCGGATATCGACGGCGGCGCGGGCGAGCCACCACCCACCGTCGATGTCGAGGATGTCCCGGCCTCCGCGCAACTTCGGTGACGGCCCCCCCGATCCGTGAGGCTGCGTCCTCCTCGTTGTACCCGGTTGCAGTGACACCGTGCCCGGCGTGGGCGACCGCGGCGGTTCGAACCGCCGGGGGGCAGTGGGACGCGGATCGCCCGCGACGGGGGATCAGCGGGGAGTGGCCAGCCGGTCGACGGCCGCGTTGAGCTCGTCCAGGTTGCGGAGCGCGGTGCCGACGGCCTCGCCGGGCGCGGCGCCCGCGCTTGGCAGCATCTGCAGGCGCAGGCGCAGGACGGCCAGGGAGTTGCGGATGTCGTGGACGGCGCGGGTTGCGCTGGCCGGCGGCGCCAGGCCGGGCAGGGCGCCGCGGACCGCGGACACGCCACCGCCCGTGAGCGCGAGGTCTGGGGCGATGACCTCGCGTGGCGGCTCCCTCTTCTTGGCGTCCTCCACAAGGAATGCCGTGCCGTGCGCGTCGAGACAGCCCGCCACGCGAAGGCGCCGCCCGCCGTCCTGCCAGCACCACGCGCCGACTCGCACGCGCTCAGCCCCTTTTGACGCCGCGGTGACGAAAAGGCCCCGGCCGTCTTCGGCCGGGGCCTGTGCTCGCGCGTCAGGGTCTAGTGTCCGCAGCCGCAGGCCTGACCCCCGTCGCCGTCGGTCCGGAACGACTGGCCGCAGCCGCAGGTCGCGGCCGCGTTCGGGTTGTGAATCGTGAAGCCACCGCCCATCAGCGACTCGCTGAAGTCGACCTCGGCCCCATCCAGGTACTGGACGCTGAGCGGGTCGACAACGAGCCGCACGCCCTCGTGGTCGATCACGTGGTCGTCACCGTCGGGCGAATCCCACGCCATGCCGTAGCTGAAGCCCCGGCAGCCACCCGCCGAGACGTAAAGGCGCAGGGAGAGGTCCGTGCGGTTCTTGGCCGCGAGCAGCTCGCGCACCTTCGCGACGGCCTTGGGGGTCATGCGCACGAGCGCGGTATCGGTCTGGCCGGCCACAGCGCCCACCTTCTCCATCTGTTCAATCTCGCTGCCAGTATACCAATCGCCGCGGCGGGCGACAATCGTGAGGCCCAGCCCATACTAGCCCATATCCGCGATGACGTCAGCGACCGATTTGCGCTCACCGAGGATGAACGGCACATCCAGCTTCGTGTAAAGGCGGGCCTCCGCCTCGCGCAGCTTGCGCACCAGGTGGACGAACTGCTCCGGATGATCCGTCTCAAAGCACAGGATCCACTCATAATCGCCGATGCCGAACGCCTGCACGTTGTTCGTATACACGTCGGGGAACTGCGCGCCCATCATGCCGTGCTCGCGCAGGATCCGCCCGCGCTCCGCCGGCGGCTTGAGGTACCAGTCGCCCGTGCGGACGAAGGGGTACAGGCAGATGTGGCGCAGCGGCTCCCGGCCGGCCTGGAACGCCGTCAAGTGATCGCCCACGAACTCGGGACGCGCCACCATGCCCGGGAAGGACCAGGTCAGGTCCGTGACGCGTCCGAAGGCGCTCCTGCGGAGGTCGATCGCCACCCGCTGCACATCGCTCATGCCGCCGCCCAGCAGCCAGAAGACGGTGTCGGCGTCCGGCCGCAGCCCCACGCCCGAGTACACGCCACGCGTGCGCACCGTCGGCGAGTACCGCTCCAAGATGTCCGCGACCTCGCGCGCCATCGCCTGCCGGCCCTGCGCATCCAGGTCGAGCCAGCGCTCGTTGCGCCGGTACACCAGGTGCAGCGTGAACGCGGTCTCCTCGGCCAAGCCATCCGCCTCCGCCCGCCATTATCGCGCTTGCGGTCCGCGCGGGCCAGCCCGTACGATGCTCGCGGGATATGCTCGCCGGACATGGGTAGCAAACGCATCGTCGCCGTGCTGGCGGCCGCGGCCGCCATCGAGTGGGCCGTCTGGGCATGGCGCCCAGGCGGCTTCTGGCTGCTGATCTCCGTCGGCACGGCCCTGCTTGGCGTCCTGGCGCTGTGGTTGCGCCGGGGTTGGGTCCAGGACGGCGGCCCGCGTCAGGGCGACTTCGCCATCGGGCTTGGCGGCGCGGTCGGGCTCTACGCGGTCTTCTGGCTGGTCAGCCTCCTCCTGCCGCACGTGTGGCCGTCGGCGATCTACCAGCTCGCCGCGCTCTACACCCTGGTCGCGGTGGCGCCGTGGCAGCTGGTGGGGATCCTGGCGGCCCTGGTCGTGGCGCCGGGCGAGGAGCTCTTCTGGCGCGGCCTGCTCCTGCCGGCGCTGCGCGAGCGCGGGCTCCCGCCGTGGGCGGCCGTTGTGGCCGCCGCGGCCTGCTATGGCGCCGCCCACCTGTTTTCGGGCAACCCGCTCCTGGCCGTGGCGGCCTTTGCCGGCGGCCTGGCCTGGGGCGCCATGTACCTGCGGATCGGGCGGCTCTCGCCCGTGATCATCTCGCACGCGCTCTGGGATCTGGCGGTCCTGCTCTTCTTCCCGCTGCGCTGAGCGGAGGTGCCCATGGCGTTCGACGTGGTCGAGGTGGGCGATGCGGATGAGAAGGCCGCCATCTGCGACGGCATTCTCCGCAACCTGCCGGACTGGTTCGGGATCGAGTCGTCCATCGTGGACTACGTGCGGCAGGCGCGCGACCTGCCGCTGTTCGCCGTGTATGACGCGGGGATCCGCGCCGGATTTGCCGCCGTCAAGGTGCACACCGCCTGCGCGGCCGAGGTCTGCGTCATGGGGGTCCGCGCGGAGATGCACCGCCGCGGGATCGGCCGCCTGCTGATCGCGGCCTGCGAGCGATTCTGCCGCGCTCGGAACATCGAGTTCCTGACGGTGAAGACCCTGGACGCCTCGCGCCCCCACGCGGGCTACGCGCACACGCGGGCTTTCTATCTCGCCCAAGGCTTTCGGCCGCTGGAAGTCTTCCCGACGCTGTGGGACGCCGCGAATCCGTGCCTGTTGCTGGCCAAGCACCTCGGGGACTAGCCTTTGCTCGGGGGGATCAGCGTGCGCATCTACACACGGACGGGCGACACCGGCGAGACCGGCCTCTTCGGCGGGCGGCGGGTGCGCAAGGACGACGCGCGCGTCGCGGCATACGGCAGCGTCGACGAGTTGAACGCGTGCATCGGGTTGGCGCGCGCGCAGGGGCTGCCGGAAGCGATCGACGCCCTGCTCGGCCGGGTGCAGGGCGAGCTTCTCCACCTCGGCGCCGACCTCGCCACGCCGGCCGACGCCCCCCAGGGCTACGTCGCGCGCATCGCCCCCGCGCACACGGCGGCGCTGGAGGCCGCCATCGACGCCCACGAGGAGGGCCTGCCCCCGCTCCGGACCTTCATCCTGCCCGGCGGCTGCCCAGGCGGCGCCGCCCTGCACCTGTGCCGCACCGTCTGCCGCCGCGTCGAGCGCGAGGTCGTGCGCCTGCGGGCCGGCGTCCCCGAGATCAACGCGGAGGCGGCCACCTACCTCAACCGCCTGTCCGACCTGCTCTTCGTGCTCGCGCGGGCGGCCAATGCGGCGGCCGGTACCCCGGAGATGGCTTGGCGGCCGTAGCTGCAGACCTCCTCGCCTGGTTCGCGCAGACCGGCCGCGACCTGCCCTGGCGGCGGTCCGGGCGGCCCCGCGACCCCTACCAGGCCTGGGTGGCCGAATCCATGCTCCAGCAGACCCGCGTGGAGACCGTCCTTCCGTATTACGACCGCTGGCTGGCGGCCTTTCCCGACGTCGGCGCCCTCGCCGCGGCGCCCCTGGACGCGGTCCTGGCGCAGTGGCAGGGCCTCGGCTACTACCGGCGGGCCCGGCACCTGCATGCGGCGGCCCGCACCGTCGTGGCGGACGGGTGGCCCCACACCGTGGCCGGCTGGCGGGTCCTGCCCGGGGTCGGACCGTACATGGCGGCGGCCCTGGCCAGCCTCTGCGACGGAGTGGAGGCGGCGGCCCTCGACGGCAATGCCCTGCGGGTCCTGGCCCGCCTGAGCGGCGAGGAGGGTGCCGTCGACCTGCCGGCGGTGCGTGCGCGGCTCGCCGCTCTCGCGACCTCGCTGCTGCCGTCCGGCCGGGCGGGGGAGTGGAATGAGGCCGTGATGGACCTCGGCGCGACCATCTGCCGGCCCCGCAAGCCCCGTTGCGGAGACTGTCCCGTGCGGGGCCACTGCCTGGCGGCAGCCTCCGGACGGGCTGCGGACCTCCCGGTCCGCCGCCCGCGCCGCCCGCAGGTGGTGGAGGACGTGGCCATGGCGGTGGCCCTCGCCCCGGACGGGCGCCTGTGCCTGCAGCGCCGCCCGGACGACGCGCTCCTGGGTGGGCTGTGGGTCTTCCCCGACCCGGCGCGGCTCGGCCTCGACCCCGCGGCCGGCTGGCCGCTGCTGGCCTTCACCCACGTCTTCACGCACCGCCGCTGGCGGATCGACGGCCGCCTGCACCCCATCGCGGTCCCGCCGCCCGAGGCGGACGATCTCCGCTGGGTCCGGCCCGATGCCCTTGACGGCCTGGCCCTTGCCGCCCCCACCCGCCGCCTGCTGGCCGCGGCTCAGCGCGCGCAATACATCTGGTAGCGCATGGCGGCGCCGGCCGCCAGCAGCGTGTGGAAGGGCGCATGCGAGATCCAGGCCCCGTCCACCAGGATCGCGTCCGTGCTCGCCCCGAGGCGCTCGATGGCCGCCCCGACGCGATACATCGCCCCGTCGCACGCCGGGTTCGTCAGCACGGCGGCCGCGGGCCGCACACCCGGCCGCACCAGCGGGTGCCTGGCGATGCGGGCCCGGACGGTCTCCGGCGCCAGCTCGCTGGCGCGCACCGGCCCGATCAGCCCCTGGCCGTTGCGGTTGGGCCGCATGAAGACCGGAGTGGCGCCCGTCATGACCAGGCCGTTGATGACGGACTTGTGGCAATTGCCGTCGACGAGGACGGCGTCTCCCCGCCGCGTCAGGCTGCGCGGCACGATCTGGTTGGCCATCGTCGTGCCGCCCGCCACGAAGTGGCTGCGGTCGGCGCCGAAGGCCTCCGCCGCCTCGCGCTCGGCAACGCGCACGGGCCGACGCCCGGCCCAAGTCCTGGTATGCTAAGCGCACACCCACCGCTTGCAGAGGAGGCTGATCTCACCATGCCGCAGGAGCGTCCCGGCGCCTTCGACTTCGCCGGAACCAAGACCACGCTGCTCGGCCCCGAGCTGAAGGCCGGCGACCGCGCGCCGGACTTCGAGGCCGACGAGGGCCTGAAGCCCGTCCGCCTGGCCGACACGGGCGGCCAGGTCCGCATCTTCGCCGCCGTCCCGTCCCTGGACACCGGTGTCTGCGACACGGAGGCCCGCCGCTTCAACCAGGAGGTCGGGGGCCTGGACGGCGTGACCTGCTACATGGTCAGCATGGACCTGCCCTTCGCCCAGCGCCGCTGGTGCGGTGCCGCCGACGCCACCCACATCAAAACCCTCTCCGACCACCGGAAGGGCGGCTTCGGCGAGGCCTTCGGCACCCTGCAGAAGGAGAACCGGCTCCTGTCGCGGGCCGTCTTCGTGGTGGACAGGTCCGACAGGGTCGTCTACGCGGAGTACGTGCCGGCGGCCGGCCAGCAGCCGAACTACGAGGCGACGATCGCGGCGGCGAAGGCGGCGCGCTGACGGGGCGGATTCGCGACGGGACGGGGCGCTGCCCCGTCCCGTTTGCACACGCCTCCGGGGCGCCGAGCGCATCCGGCATGGCCTTCGCCATCCCTGGCTACGGATGTGGCCTCCCAGTTGTGGGCCGCTCAGACTTGCTGCGCGAAGCGGGGATCCCGTACCGGGCCCGGTTCGAATGGAAGGGCCTTGCGCTTCCCGTTCGGGAAGTGCAATGCCAATATCAGCGCCCGCTGACCTGCGACGAGGAGGCCGTGGTCGAGACCGCGCTGCACGTGTGTACGCCTGCCCGTCTGGGGTTCCGGTATCGTGTCGGGCTCGCGGCCGAGGGACGAACGACGCACGCGATCGTCGGCCGCGATCTCCGCCCCTGCGACCTGCGCAAGCGCGAACCTGAGCTTTGGGAGGCGCTGGATCATGCCTACCGTGACCGCCTCTGACCTGACCCGGTCGTGCACCGCCATGCTGGAGGCCGCGGGGGCACCGCCCGCCCATGCCCAGCTCGTGGCCGACGGCCTGGTCCTGGCCAACCTCATGGGCCACGACTCGCACGGCGTCATCCGCCTGCCCTGGTACATCGGCGCCGTGGAGGAAGGGCGGGTGGACGCGAAGGCCGAGCCGGCCCTGGAGCGCGACGACGGCACCGTGCTGGTCGTGAACGGCCGGCGCGGGTTCGGCCAGGTGGCCGCCGGCTACGCCACCACGCTCGTGCTGGAGCGGCTGGCCCAGGGCCGACCGCTGGTGGCGGCCTTCGCCCACGATGGCTACCACGCCGGCCGGATCGGGTTCTACGTGGAGCGGATCGCGGCCGCCGGCGCCGTGGGCATGGCCATGGTCAACAGCCACGGCGGCGGGCGGCTGGTGGCCCCCTTCGGCGGGCGCGAGCGCCGCCTCTCGACCAACCCCATCGCCTTCGGCGCCCCCGTCGCGGGCGGGCCGCCCATCGTCCTCGACATGGCCACCAGCGTGGTGGCGGAGGGCAAGGTGCGGGTCCGCCGCAACACGGGCGAGCCCCTGCCCGAGAGCTGGGTGATCGACAAGGAGGGCCGCCCGACCCGCAAGGCGGAGGACCTCTACGCGGGCGGCGCGCTGCTGCCGCTCGGCGGGCCCGTCCAGGGCTACAAGGGCTATGGCCTCAGCCTGATGGTCGAGGTCCTGGCCGGCGCCCTGAGCGGGGCCGGCTGCAGCCGCCCCGGCGAGACCTGGTCCGGCAACGGCTTCTTCTGCCTGGGGATCGCCCCGACGCACCCGGCCGTCGCCGAGGACGTCGCCGCCGTCATCCGCCACGTGAAGACCGGCCACGACGGCGTGCTGGTGCCGGGCGACCCGGAGCGCGGCAAGCGCGCCCACCGCGAGGTCCACGGCATCGAGCTCGACGCCGAGACCTGGGACCAGCTCAGCACCGTCGCCTCCCGCTACCACGTGGAAATGTAGCCATGCGTTGGACGCGGATCGTGATGGGCGTGATCATGGTCATCGCGGGAGGCATCTGGTTTCTGCAGGGCATCGGCCTGCTGGCCGGAAGCTTCATGAGCCACAACCTCGTCTGGGTTGTGATCGGCGCCTTTGTCGCGCTGGCGGGGGTCATCCTGCTGCGGGAGGCCTTGGGACCCGGAGCCAGGCGGGGCGGCTAGCCCTGCACGGTCCATGGCGGAGGCGGGTGGCGGAGGCCGGGCGGGCAGGGCGGGCAAGGATCCGCCTGCCGCCGCCTGCCGCGCCGGCCGCCGTCATCGAAACCGGCACCCTCAGGGTCCTCCCGCAGGCGCCGTGCTTCCCGGACCCAGCCGCCCCGCGTCGCCCGTCCGAGAATCCCCGGCAGCCGTTTGCCGTTCCTCTTCGCAGGACGCGGCCGGCCCGCGGCGAAGCGACATGGGGTAGGCAAGGGGGGCGGCTGACGGTGGACTTTGCGCTGACGGTGGAGCAGGAGGCCTTCCGCCAGGACCTGCGTGGTTGGCTGAGCGAGCACGTCCCCAGCAGCCGCCCGCCGGAGGACAGCCCCGAGGAGCTGCAGTTCCTGCGCGGCTGGCAGCGCACGCTCGCCGAGGGCGGCTGGGCCGGCATCTCCTGGCCCAGGGAGTACGGCGGCCGCGGCGCCACCCTCATGGAGCAGGTGATCTACCAGGAGGAGATGGACCGGGCCCAGGCCCCGCGCCAGATCGGCTGGTTCGGCATCACCATGGGCGGCCCGGTCATCATCCAGATCGGCACGGAGGCCCAGAAGCGGCGCTACATCCCCAGGATCCTGAACGGCGAGGAGATCTGGTGCCAGGGCTACTCCGAGCCCAACGCCGGCTCCGACCTGGCCGCCCTGCGCACGCGCGCCGTCCTGGAGGGCGACCGCTGGGTGATCAACGGTCAGAAGATCTGGACCAGCAGCGCCCACCAGGCCGACCTCTGCTTTCTGCTCTGCCGCACGCAGGAGAATCCGCCCGACAAGCACATGGGCATCTCCGCCATCATCGTCGACATGCGCCAGCCCGGCGTCCGCACCCGCCGCATCCACCAGATGAACGACGAGCGCGACTTCAACGAGACCTACTTCGAGAACGCCGTGGCCCCCGCCGACTGCGTCGTGGGCGAGGTCGGCAAGGGCTGGCAGGCCGCGGTGGCTGTCCTCGGCTTTGAGCGCGGCGGCTCCATCGGCCGCGCCCTGGGCGTGGCGCGCGCCCTCGACGAGCTGGTGGCATACTGCCGCACGCACAGCCGCGGCGGCCGGCCCCTGATCCGGGACCCGCTGGTGCGGGGCCAGCTCGCCGCCTACCACGGGCGGGTGCACGCGGCTCGCCTCGGCTTTTACCGCAACCTGACGCACTGGCTGCGCGAGGGCCGGCCCGGCCCCGAGGGCTCGATGATGAAGCTCTACTGCTCCGAGCTGCGCAAGGAGATGCTGGGCTTCGCCGTGTCCCTGGCCGGCCCGGAGGCCATGCGGTGGGACAGCGCGTTCACCGAGGGCTACCTCACGAGCTTTGGCGGCACGATCGAGGCTGGGACGTCCGAGATCCAGAAGAACACCCTGGGCGAGCGCGTCCTCGGCCTACCCAAGGACATCCGGAACTGAGGCAGAGGTTTTGGAGGCGCGCCCCATGGCGCGCCTTCACGAACGCCCTTGGATAATGCCGACCGGGCGGCCGGCGCGCTCCTCCACAGCGATCTCGGTGCCCAACGGCGCGGACAGCTCCGCCAGGCCCGCCAGGATCTGGCGAGCCTCCCGCGGCTCTGCCAGCCGGGGTGTGCCGCGCCGCGGCCGGGGCAGGCGCAGGCCCTGCTCCACCGGGTGCAGCTCGATCCGCCGCAGGGCGCCGTCCTCGAAGCGGCAGACGGGCAGCACCGTCTGCCAGAAGGCCGGGGTCGTGAAGAAGCCGGTGGGTGTGCCGTCCGCCCGCCGCTCCCAGGCGTCCGCGACGTCGGCGGGGGTGCCCGCGGGCCCGATCTGCTGCCACTCGTACAGCTCCGCCGGGACGCGCAGCACGGTCTCGTACTGGAAGATGTAGTTGCCGAGCGAGTAAAAGATCGGCCTGCCCTGGTAGATCTCGACCCCGCGCAGCAGGTGGGGGCCGTGGCCCACGAAGATGTCGGCGCCGGCCTCGATGAAGCGGTGGGCGGCCTCGACGTGGAAGTCGGCGATGCTGGGGCAGTTCGTCTCGCCGGTCTGTCCCTCGTGCCCGTGCAGGCTCACGACCACCAGGTCGGCCTGGCGGCGGGCGTCCCGGATCCAGCGGCAGATCTCGTCCAGGTCGCGGGGGTTGGCCGCCGTCCGCATGCCGGGGCGCTCGCCGAGGTAGAACCCCAGCTCCAGAAACCTGTGGGCGGCGTCGCCCTGGCCGGGCGGGCGCACGCTGTCCGTGAAGCGGCGGCGGGCCACGGCGGCCGTGCCCATCGCCGCGTCCATCTCCTCCAGGGCGGCCAGGCGCGCGGCGTCGAGGACGTACCGCTTCTCGTGGCGCAGGGGATTGATGCCGGGGCGGCCGGCCATGTCCGTGCGGCGCTCGGCCGCCAGAGCGCCCGTGACGTACGTCGAGGCGGCGGCGATCAGTGCCACGCGGCCGGCGGGCGTCTCCACGCAGGCGGGGGAGCGGGCCTCGCCGAGGCTCATGCCGCCGCCGGCGAAGGCCATGCCGCGGGCGCGAAGGGCCGCCATGGTGTCGACCAGGCCCTGGGACCCGTAGTCGGTCGAGTGGTTGTTGGCGACGTTGTACAGGTTGAAGCCATACCACCGCAGGGCGTCCAGGACGAATGCCGGCGCTGCCTGGTGGCCGCCGCCGTGCTCGGAGGCGCCGACCCACGGCTCGGCTGGCGTCATGATCTCCAGGTTGGTGAACGCGGCGTCGGCCGCGCGCACCAGGGCCATCAGGTCGGTGAAGGCGGCGTCCCGGTTTGGCTCCAGCCGCTGGGTGATGATGGAGTCGCCGGTGGCCACCAACGTCAGCTCGGCCACGGGGCGCGATCCCTCCCGCGGTGGCGTGGCTTTGGCGGGCGGCGCGCCGATCCCTCTCGCGCGGGCGGAAGGACATCCCGCGGGCAGGGCGAAGGGGCGGAGACGGCGACGGCACCGTGCCGCCGCCGTCTCCGCCCGGGCCGGACAGTGGGGCACGTGTGCGGAGAGGCTGTGAGGAGGCGGTGCGCATGGCCGGCGGCATCCTGGCCGGCCAGGTGGTCATTGTGACGGGCGCGGCGCAGGGGATCGGGAAGGCGACGGCGCGGGCGCTGGCGCAGGCCGGTGCGCGCGTCGTGGGGATGGACATCGAGGCGGAGCTGCTCGCCCGCGCGGCGGCGGAGGGGCCGGAGTTCCGGCCGTTCGCGGGGGATGTGACGAGCCCCGAGGCCGTTGACGCGGCGGTGGCGCAGGCCCTGGGCGCCTTTGGGCGGATCGAGTCTCGCCGCTCGTTCCATCCGGGCGCGGCTCGACCCAGCTTCGCTTCGCTCGCGTCGTCCGGACCCTGGTGAACGTGGCGGGCGGCACGCTGGACGCCAAGCGGTTTGTCGCTCGGCTCGCTCCATCCTGGCGCCTCGCCTCCCAGCTTGGCCCTCGCCGCCTGGCGGCTCCGGCCCGCGTCATCCCGACCCCATCGAGGAGCGTTCGGTGGACGAGTGGGACCGCATCGTGGCGCTGAACCTGCGCGGGCCCTTCCTGACCTGCCGCGCCGTCGCGCCGCGCCCGCGGGCCGAGCGGTCGGGGTGCGTCGTCACCATCAGCTCGGGCGCGGGCCGCAGCATCAGCCGCACCGGTGTCGCCGGAACCCAGGATGGGGGAGGCGGTGCGTGATGCGCCGCACGGCCGCCAAGGCGGGGCTGGTCGGCTTTACGCGCCAGCCGGCCCAGGACCTCGGCATGGCGGATGTGCGCGTGAACGCCATCTGCCCGGGGCTGATCGCCTCGCACCCCGAGCCGGGCGGTGGGCAGCGGGAGGTTTCCCGTGTGCAGCTCGACGCCGGCCCCCCGCTCGGGCGCTTCGGCCGGCCCGAGGAGATCGCCGCAGCCGTGCTCTTTCTGCTGTCGCCGGCCGCCTCCCACATCACCGGCCAGATCCTCGGCGTCGACGGCGGCGGGCGGCTGCACCGACCCAAGCGAGAGGGAGTGGTCGTTCCGTGCCCCTCACCGTCGTGATCGCCACCCACCTGGAGCCCGAGCTCTTGGCCCGCATCGAGGGCGCGCTGCCCGATCTGCGCGTCCTCTACGACCCGGCGCTGGTGCCGCCGACCCGGTACATCGCCGATCACACCGGCCCCAGCGACTGGGCCCGCACGCCGGAGCAGGAGGAGCGGTTCCGGGGGTGGCTGGCGCGGGCGGATGTGCTGTTCGACTTCGACCGGAAGCTATCGCCCCAGCTGCCGGTCCTGGCGCCGCGGCTGCGCTGGATCCAGTCCACCTCGTCCGGCATCGGCCCGTTCCTGCAGCACACGGGGCTCGACAAGAGCGGCATCGCCGTGACCAACGCGGCGGGTGTGCACTCGGTGCCGCTGGCCGAGCACGCGATCCTGGCCATGCTCTACTTCTGCAAGGAGCTGCCCCGGTTGCGGGCCGAGCAGGCCGCCCACCGCTGGGAGCGCTACTGTGGCAAGCAGCTGCGCGATCAGACCGTCGGCATCATCGGCATGGGGCGCGTGGGGCGCGAGATCGCCCGCCTGAGCCAGGGCATGGGCCTGCGGGTGCTGGGCGTGAAGCAGACCGTGGCGGGGGTCGCCCCGCCGGACCTCCATGCGGACGAGCTCTTCACGCCCGCGGACCTGCCGTCGGTGCTGCCCCGCTGCCAGTACCTCGTGCTCATGGTGCCGCAGACGCCGGCCACCGAAGGGATGATCGGCGCGCGCGAGCTGGCGCTGCTCCCGGACGGGGCCGTCCTCATCAACCTGGCGCGAGGGGCCATCGTGGACCAGGACGCGCTGGTGGCGGCCCTGCAGAGCGGCCACCTGGCGGGGGCAGCGATGGATGTGGCGCGCCGCGAGCCGCTGGAGGCGGACAGCCCGCTCTGGGACATGCCCACCGTGCTGATCTCGCCGCACTCGGCCAGCACGGTGGAGCAGGAGAACGAGCGGCTGGTCGACCTGTTCTGCGCGAACCTCGTGCGCTTTGCCAGGGGCGAGCCGCTGATCAACCTGTTCACGACCTAGAGCTTGCGCGCCGCCAACCTTGACGGCGGCCGCCCGCAACGTTTAGATGGTTGTAAACGGTCGATTAGGATGTGACGCGTTGGGCGAGCTCGACGGCGCCCGCGACCTGCTGATCGACGCCCTGGGGCGGCAGAGCGCGTTCTGGGGCGTCGGCAAGGTCACCGGCCAGCTGTACGCCGTGCTGTATCTGTCCGACCGGCCGCTGAGCCTCGGCGAGCTGGCCGAGAGCCTCGGCGTGACCAAGGGCAACGTCAGCGTGGCCATGCGCAGCCTGGAGGCGCTGGGCATGGTGCGCCGCAGCCTGCCGGCGGGGGACCGCCGCGTCTTCTTCGAGGCGGAGCCGGACGTCTGGCTGATCGCCCGCCGCGTGCTGGAACGGCGCAGCAAGCCCGAGTTTGATGAGTCCTTCCGGCTGGTGGACGAGGGGGCGGCCCTGGCGGCCGCGGGGCCCGCGAGCCCCGCCCGCGACTTCGCCGTGGCCCGGCTGGCGGCGCTGCAGGGGTTCTACGCGGAGCTGGACGCCATCGTGGCGGCCGTGCTGCGGCTTGACCCTCGCCGGCTGGCGCGGCTGCTGCGGCTGACGGCCGGCCGCCGGGCCGGGGGGAGGGCGGCGCGGTGAAGGTGGTGGTGACCGGTGGCACCGGATTCATCGAGCGGCCCCTGGTGGCGGCGCTCCTCGCGCAGGGGGACGAGGTGGCGGTGCTGCGGCTGACGGCCGGCCGCCGGGCCGGGGGGAGGGCGGCGCGGTGAAGGTGGTTGTGACCGGTGGCACCGGATTC
>DAHVAF010000176.1 GCA_027314765.1 Clostridia bacterium
GCTTCGGGCCCCGCAGAGTGGTCCACCAGCAGCGGTCACTCGCGGATCGGCCCACGCCGTGCCGTCTGCGGGAGGGCGGCGCTCCGGCCGCCTCGGGCGGGGTTGGGGTCGATCGACCTCGGCCGCACCGGATGACCCAAGCCGGTGGAGCGAGGGCTGCGCCGCCGAGGACGATCCTCAGGCCGCGCTGGCAGCGCTTGGGCAGGATGCGTGCGCGGGGACAGCCTTCCGGACCATCCAGGTCGACGACATCGGCCCCAACGTGGCCAATGTTCCGTTGCCCACCGGCGGAGAGGCGGAGGTCTCCGAGCGGGGCATCGAGATCCTTTCGAAACCCATCCCGACAGCGGTCGCCAGGCCCCACGGGCGCATCGGCTGGTCTTCGTAACCGGCGACGGGTACTGGCCACCTGACGGGCGCCCAACCCGGCGGCCGCCACGCGAACGGGCCGCCGTGCAACGGCGGCAGGCGGAGCGGCGGCGGAGCGAGAATGGTCGCCTTGCCAACGGCGCGCTTTCGGCTGGGTAAGGATCCGCCGGCCGGGCCCCGTGTGAGTCAAGAGTTGGCCGACGCGCCGAAGCGGGAGGACCGCACGCACGGCGCAGCCCGCGCCCCGCCCCGGAAGGAGGACCCACCCATGGCGGATGCCGACGCGTACCGGCGCTACCTGGCCGAATCCCGCCCGCGCCATCTGGACGAGCTCAGCGCCTGGCTGCGGATCCCCAGCATCAGCACCCTCCCCGAGCACGCACCCGACATGGCCGCCGCGGCGGCCTGGGCTGCAGACCAGATGCGGGCCGTGGGCCTGCAGAACGTCCAGGTCATGCCGACCGGCGGCCACCCGGTCGTCTACGGCGACTGGCTGCACGCGCCGGGCCGCCCCACGCTCCTCGTGTACGGCCACTACGACGTCCAGCCCGCCGACCCGCTGGAGCTGTGGCAGACCCCGCCCTTCCACCCCGAGATCCGCGACGGCCGCCTCTACGCCCGCGGCGCCAGCGACGACAAGGGCCAGATCTTCATGCACCTGAAGGCCGCGGAGGCCCTGCGCCACCTGGACGGCGCGCCGCCCCTCAACCTGAAGTTCATCATCGAGGGCGAGGAGGAGTGCGGCAGCGAGAACCTCGCGCGCTACGTGCACGCCGAGGCCGGCCGCCTGCGCTGCGATGTGGCCACCGTCTCCGACACGCCGATGCTGGGCGCGGAGACCCCCTCCCTCTGCGAGAGCATTCGCGGCATCGCCAGCCTCGAGCTGACCCTGCGCACGGGTGTCAGCGACCTGCACTCCGGTCTCTACGGCGGCGCGGCGCCGAACGCCCTGCACGTCCTCTGCGCGCTGCTGGCCCAGCTGCACGACGCCGACGGCCGCGTGAGCGTCCCGGGCTTTTACGACGCCGTGCGCGCGGTGACCCCGGCCGAGCGGTCCGCGTACGCCGCGCTGCCCTTCGATGCGGCGGGCTTTGCCGCGGAGGTCGGCGCCCCCTCGCTCACGGGCGAGGCGGGGTACAGCGTCGTGGAGCGCGTTTGGCGGCGGCCGACCCTGGAGCTGAACGGCGTGTGGGGCGGCTTCCAAGGCACCGGCCAGAAGACCGTGATCCCGTGCGTGGCGCACGCGAAGATCACCTGCCGCCTGGTGGCGGACCAGGATCCGGCCAAGATCGCGGATTTGGTGGCGGCGCATGCGCGCCGCCTCTGCCCGCCGACAGCCACCGTGGAGGTCAGCCAGCAGGGTGGCGGCGAGCCGGCCATCACCCCCCGCGACCACCCCGCCATGCAGGCCGCCGCCCGCGCCATGGCCGCCGCCTACGGCAAGGAGCCGGTCTTCGCCGGCATGGGTGGCTCCATCCCCGTGGTGCCGATGCTGCAGCACGAGCTGGGCGCGCCGGTCGTCCTGATCGGCTTCGGCCTCAACGGCGAGCACTTCCACGCGCCCAACGAGTACTTCACGCTGAGCAACTTCGACCGGGGCCTTCTGGCCCTGTGCCTGTTCTACGAGGGCCTGGCGGCGAGCAGCCCGAGCGTGCGGTAGGTCAGCACGGCCTCGCCGCGCTGGTTTCTGGCCGTGTGGGCCATGACGAAGCGGCCGCGGCCCCGCTTGGCCGCGCCGACCTCGACGATCTCCGTCTCCACGCGCAGGGTGTCGCCCGGCTGCACCGGCAGCAGCCAGCGCACCTCGTCGAGGCCGATGCCGCCGCGGCTGCTCTCGGCGATGGCGCCGGTCTGCAGGAAGAGGGCCCAGGCCACCGCCAGCGTGTGAAAGCCCGAGGCGATGATGCCGCCGAAGGGGCCGGCGGCCGCCGCCTCGGCGTCGATGTGCAGGTATTGCGCGTCGTAGCGGATGGCGAAGTCGTGGATCTCGGAGGCGGTCAGCGTGCGCCCGGGGCTGACCCAGCGCTGGCCGACGCGCAGCTCCTCAAACCACACTACTTACCCTCCTGATAGAGCCCCAGGACCTCATGGACGTAGTTCTGCGTCTCCGCGTAGGGCGGTATGCCGCCGTACTTCTCGACCGCGCCGGGGCCGGCGTTGTACGCGGCGATGGCCAGCTGCAGGTTGCCCTTGAAGAGCTGCAGCATCTCCAGCAGATAGGTGATCCCGCCCTGCACGTTCTGCACGGGGTCGTAGGGGTTGGTCACCCCGAGACCGGCAGCGGTGCCGGGCATGAGCTGCATCAGGCCCTCGGCGCCGACCGAGCTCTTCGCCGTCGAGTTGCCCCCCGATTCCGCGATCACGACGGCCTCGACGAGCCTGGGGTCGATCCCGTACCGCTGGGCCAGCTGGTCGATGATGGCCATGACCTGGCTCCAGCTGATCTTGCCGGAGCGGATCTCGGCCAGCAGGGTGTTGATGGCGGCAATGATGCCGTTCTTCTGCTGCGTCAGCGAGTTGATGGCGGACGCCGCCTGCGCCTCCGCCTGGGCCTCACGCTGCTTGGCCGCGCTCGCGTCCGACTCCTGGGTCTGCAGTGCGTTGCGCTTGGCGTCGAGCTGCGCCTGCGTGCCCTGCAGCTGGTGCAGCGTGGCCGTGAGGCTGGCCTCCTGGCGCTGCAGCTGGGCCTGGGCGGCCTGCGTCTGCCGCAGAAGCGACATCTCGCTCGCCCAGATGCGCGTCAAAAACTCCAGCCGTGTCAGGAAGTCCGTGAAGCTGGTGGCACCGAGCAGCACGGCCAGAAAGGACGTCGTGCCGTGCTGCTGCAGCAGGACGAGTCCCGAGTTCGACCGCTGCTGGTCCTGGGAGACCTTCTGCTTGGTCGAGGTGATCTGGGTCTGCAGCTGGTCGGACCGTGTATTGTCGGCGGCGATCTCGCCCTGGAGCTTTTGGATCTCCGCGTTCACGGTGGCGATCTGGTTCTCGACCGTGATGAGCTCCTGGTGCGCGACCGAGTACTGGGTCTGCGCCCGGCTGTATTCGTTCTGGGCGTATTGGAGCTGGCTGTTGACCTGGGCCTCCTTCGCCTGATAGTTGCTGAGCTGGGAGGCCGCCACAGGCAATGGCGACGCCGCCAGCATGGCCGCGATCAGGAGCCCCGCCAGCACGCCCCGCACAGCGCCACCTCGCTCCGTTGGGAAAACCAACGCGGCATTCGCGGCATTCGCGGCGAATTTCGCCACCTCCTGCTTCCTGAAGGGCGCAAATGCATGAGAGGCGAAGCAATTCGACCGGAGGCGATGCCAGTGGCCGTGCCGTCGCACGTATTTCGCGAATACGACATCCGCGGGAAGGCGGACGGGGAGATCACGCCGGAGTTCGCGCGGCTGCTGGGCCTCGCGTTCGGCGGCCAGGTGGGGGAAGGCGGCAGCGTCATCCTTGGTCACGACAACCGCCGCTCCTCACCGGCGCTGGCGGCGGCGGCCGCGGCCGGGCTGATGGCCGCCGGCTGCAACGTCGTCGACATCGGCCTTTGCGTAACCCCCTGTTTCTATTTCGCGCGCCAGCACCTTGGCGTAAAGCCCGCCATCATGGTGACGGCAAGCCACAACCCCGGCGATGAGAACGGGTTCAAGCTCGCGCTCGGGCGCTCGACCCTCTACGGCGAGGAGATCGCGGCGCTGGGGCGAGCGATGCAGTCGCTCGCCCCGGCGCCGGCTCGGTCCGGTGGCCTGCGCCATGTGGACCTCGGGGACGCGTACCTCGACGACATCGCCGGCCGCGTGCACCTGAGCCGTCCACTCCGTGTCGTCTGCGATTGCGGCGACGGCACGGCTTCGCTCTTTGCGCCCAAGCTGCTCCGCCGGCTCGGCTGCGAGGTGACCGAGCTATACTGTGGCAACGATCCCGACTTTCCGCACCATCACCCGGATCCGGCCCGGCCGGAGAATCTGCGCGACCTGATCACCGAGGTGCGCCGCTCAAGTGCCGATGTGGGCCTCGGCCTCGACGGCGACGGCGACCGGCTGGGCGCCGTGGCCGACGACGGAAGCATCCTCTGGGGCGACACCCTGATGATGCTGTTCTGGCGGGAGATCCTCCCCGCCCATCCCGGCGCGGAGGCCCTGATCGAGGTGAAGTGCTCGCAGGCCCTGTACGACGAGGTGGAGCGGCTGGGCGGCAGGCCGTTCTTCCACCGCACCGGCCACTCATACATCAAGGCGACCCTGTACGGCAAGGATCTGCTCTTCGCCGGGGAGATGTCAGGCCACCTGTTCTTCCACGACGAGTACTACGGGTTCGACGACGCCCTCTACGCGGGGGCGCGCCTGCTTCGCCTGATGGCCGCGGCCGGCCGCCCGCTCAGCCGCCTCGCCGCCGATCTGCCCAGCTACCCGGCCACGCCGGAGGTCCGGGTGAGCTGTCCCGATGACGTGAAGTTCAAGGTGGTGGAGGACCTGCGCGAGCAGTTCGCGCGGCGCCTGCCCGTCGTGGACGTCGATGGCGCGCGTGTGCTGTTCCCGGAGGGCTGGGGGCTGGTGCGGGCCTCCAATACGCAGCCCGCCCTGGTGCTCCGATGCGAAGGGCGGACGAAGTCCGCCCTGCACAGCATCTGCGACGAGATGGGCACCGCGCTCGGGCGCTACCGCGAGGTCGGGCCCGTGGATTGGGGGATCTGAGCCCCCGTGAGCAGGTCCACCAGCAGCTCAAGGCCGTCCACCAGGAGAGGGCCCGGGCGGCCGAAGAGACGCTCGGGCAGCGTGAACACCCTGCCGGCGCGCACGGCCCCGAGCTCTGCCCAACCGGGCCGCTTGGCCACGGCATCCACGCGCTGCACGCGCTGCAGGGTGCCGCACCAGCAGAGGAGCACAAAGTCGGGCTCGCGGCCAAGCACATCCGCATCCGTGACGGGACGGCTGCGCGCCTCCAGGTCCTCGAACGCGTTGCGCCCGCCGGCCAGGCGGCTCATCTCCGTGATCCAGGAGTCGCGCCCCGGCGTGATCAGCGGCTTCGGCCACCACTCCCAGTAGAGCGATGGCGAGCCCGACACGGCGCGCCCCACCGCGGCCTCGATCCGCTCGCGCAGCTCGCCGATGACCCGCTCCGCCCGTTCCGGCACACCGATCGCGTCCCCCGCGAGCCGGATGCTCTCGAGGGTGCCCTCCAGCGTCTCCGGGTCGAGGACGATGTACGGGAGGCCGCGCTCCCGCAGCGCGGCGACATTGCGCTCCATCCCCGGCACGCTCAGCGAAGCCAGCACGAGGTCGGGCTGCAGGGCCGCGATTCTGTCCATATCGGCTGCGAGGTCGGATCCGACTCGGGGCCGGCCAGCGACTTCCTCGCTGTCCGACCAGTCGTCGACCCCCACCAGCTGGTCCGTGCAGCCGAGGGCGATGGCGATCTCGGTATTGCTGGGACATAGCGAGACAAGGCGCACGGGGCATCACCCCCGCACCCATTATCGCACCCGCTCAGACAGGGCGCTGGTTCATGGCCGACTTCGGGTCGAGGAAGTTGGCGATGGCCTCGCCGAACAGATTGAACGCGAGGACGGTCAGCATGATCACGAGGCCAGGGAACACCGACTCCCACGGCGCCAGCATGAGGGACTGGCGCCCCTCGTTGATGATCGAGCCCCAGGTGGCCGTGGGCGGCACCACGCCGAGGCCGAGGTAGTCGAGGCCGGCCTCGACCAGGATGGCGATGGGGATGTTGAACGTCGCGAAGACGCTCAGGGTCTGCAGCACGTTGGGCAGGATGTGCCTCGACACCAATCGGCCGTGGGGGGCGCCGCTGGCCCGGGCCGCCTCCACGTAGGTCGTCTCGCGGAGTGAAAGCGTCGAGGCGTGCGCCAGCCGGGCAAAGCCTGGGATGTTGCCGATGCCGATGGCCAGCATGACGTTGACCACGCCCTGCCCGAAGAAGGCCAGGATGAGGATGGCCAGCAACAGGAACGGGAAGGCAAGGCCCATGTCCATGATGCGCATGATGACCTGCTCGACGGTCCCGCCCTCCAGGCCCGCGATCATCCCGAGGGCGGCGCCCGGGATGGCCCCGACGATGACCGAGACGAAGCCGACCAGCAGCGAGATGCGGCTGCCGTAGATGACGCGGGAGAAGATGTCCCGCCCGAACAGGTCGGTGCCGAAGGGATGCGCGAGGGACGGCGGCGCGAACGAGACGTTCGGCGCCGGCGTGTTCGGCGGATACGGCGCCAGCTGGTTGGCGAAGACCGCCACGAGGATGATGAAGATCAGAAAGCCCAGCGAGACCATCGCCGGAGGGTTTCGGCGCAGGGAGCGCCAGAACAGCTTCCAGCGCGAGGGCTGTGCGGGCGCCTCGCCCTCAAGACGCGCCGGCGGCCGCGACATCAGCGACTGCTCCATGGCCTGCCGCGCAGCCCCTTCCTACCGGTACTGGATGCGGGGGTCCACCACGCCGTAGGCCAGATCGGTGACCAGGTTCATCAGCACGAAGGACAAGGCCAGGACGATGACGCAGGCCTGCACCTGCACGTAGTCGCGGCCCGTCACCGAGTTGACGAGGAGCGCCCCGATCCCCGGCCGCGCGAACACCTCTTCGATGACGGCTGTCCCGCCGACGATGCTGCCGAGCGCCAGGCCCACGACCGCCAGCACGGGCAGAAGCGCGTTGCGCAGGGCGTGCTTGTAGATGACGATGCGGCCGGACAGACCCTTTGAGCGAGCCGTGCGGATGTAGTCCTCGTGCAGCACGGACAGCAGGCTGGAGCGCATGATGCGGGTCAGAAACGCGTGCAGGCCGGCGCCCAGGGCGATGGCCGGCATGATGGTGTGCGCGGCGAGGTTGCCGAGGTTGCTGAAACTGCCCCCGCCGATCGCCGGCAGCCAGCCGAGGTCGCCGGAGAACAGCAGCAGCAGCAGGATGCCGATCAGAAAGCTCGGCGCGGCCAGCTCCAGCAGCGATAGGATCACGGAGCTGTGGTCGACCCATGTGCCGGCGCGCGCGGCGGCGGTGATGCCAAGCGGAATTCCGATGAGCACCGCGAGGATCACGGACAGGACGCCCAGCGCCAGCGTGTACGGCAGCGCCACCTCGATCTGCAGCGCCGCCGGCTCGTTCGTCAGGTACGAGATGCCGAAGTTGCCCTGAACCAGGTTCGCCAGGTACTGCACGTACTGCACCGGAAGGGGCTTGTTCAGCCCCCACTGCGCATCCAGGGAAGCCTCGCGCGCCGCCGTGGCGAAGGGTCCGAGCAGCACCGCAGCGGGGTTGCCGGGCAGGCTGTGCACGACCAGAAACACGACGGTGACGACGCCCCACACGATCGGGATGAGAAGGAGAACGCGGCGCAAGGCGTAGGTGCCCATGCCTCCGCCTTTCGCCAGCCGCTGTGTCGCTTCCTTTGGGCAGAACATCGTTCTTGATGAGGAGTGTCCATTCGCGCTCGGCCGGCGTCAGGATCCGGGGTGGCGCGCCTCGGCATCCCGGGGGCGCGACGGGCCGCCGGACGCGGCGGTATGGGTGGTTGTGGTGGACGATCGGCGCCCGGCGTCAGGCGCTCGGGTAGCGCGCCTCGGCATCCAGGGGCGCGACGGG
>DAHVAF010000218.1 GCA_027314765.1 Clostridia bacterium
TTGAGCGGGCCGACTGCGAGCGGGTGGCCCGCGCAGCGGGCCTGGTCGTCGAGGCGCTGTACGGCGACGACAGCCGGGGCGCGTTCGACGGGGCCAAGGGCCCCTTCATGATCTTCGAGCTCGTCCGGGAGCACCGCGAACCACCGTCCCGGCACTGATGGCCCCGCATGGACGGCGGCGCGCAGGCGCCGCCTGCCTGCGCCTGCGGTCAGGGCCGGGGCCGGAAGTCCCGGCGGATCCGCGTGCGGACGCGCTCCCGCTCCTCCGGCGAGCAGGCCGTCGCCGCGAGCCGCTCACGCAGCACGGCCTCTTCCACCAGGCCGGCGGCAGCCAGCGCACCGCAGAATTCCAGGTCCTTCGGTCGCCCCGCCAGGTACTTGGAGATCACCAGGTCATGGGGCTCCAGGCACCGGCCCCGAACACCGTAGGTGTTCTCGCCGCTGACGTCGATCAGCCGGTCTTCCCAGCCGCTCGGCAGCCTGGCCGTCTCCCGGCCCACGCCCTGGGCATAGATGGCGAACGTGTCGTGAAAGGAGGACCCCTCGCCGATCGCGCCGTTGATCAGGTCGGCCTTGCGGCCGTCGGCGTCGGCGATGGGAAGGATGTCTGCCGCCACCGAGCGAACGGCCGCCTCGGGCAACCCGGACGGGTGGGCGGCCAGGATGGCCTGGCTGCCGATGACGATGACCTCACGGTCGCCCAGGATTGCCCCCGCGGCCCGGATGATGTGCTCGAGCTCGGGTCGGGTCACTGCGCCGCCCCGTCCCACGAGGCGCGGAAGTCGCGATAGAGCGCCCAACGCTCCTGCGGCGTCAGCACACCGGCCATCGGCGTGCACTGGCGCAGGTCGCGTGCCTCTTGGTCGTCGGCCGTCAGCTCGGCGGCCAGGGCATCCAGCGGCCCCGCCAGCAGCGCCTCCCACCGCTTGACGTAGGGGGCGAGGCTGGCGCCGTGGGCGTGCCGCATCCGCGCCAGGTTCGCCCGTGCCCGTGCCCTCACGGCATCGGGATCGGCCAGCAGCTTGCGGGCAATGGCGCGGTGGAGCCAGAGCGACCGCTGGTCATTGTACGCGTGGATGCGTGCGCGCACGGACGATCCCCCCGGTCTGGTCCGATCGTGCCACACGCGGGGGATCGATGCACGGGCGCGGGGCGGGCGCGCGCTCACGCGCCGGCGGGATTGCTCTTCTCGGGGTTCGGCATCTGGGCGCCCGGGTTGGGACCGGGCGTCGCCGCGTTGACCCCGAAGTTGGGGTAGGCCTTCAGCCACGCCTGCCAGTTGCGGAAGTAGTCGACGTCCAGGCCGTCGGGCGTGTTGATGTAGCCCGGCGCCGTGCCGGCCACGCCCTTCACGCCGTACTGCCACACGATCTGCTTGGTCTGGCGGTCGATCACGACCACGCGGTCGTTGTAGTCGTCGTTCAGGAGGATGTTGCCGTTGGGCAGCGGCAGGGCGAGCGAGGGGTGGTCGAGCTCGCCGGGCCCGGATGTGACGTCATACAGCCAGTCGACCTTGCCGGTCTTGGGGTTGAAGATGACCACCCGGCCCGGCTTGCCGTAGGAGGCGGTCAGCACGTCGCCGTTCGGCAGCATCTGCGCGTCAGAGACGTAGCCGGTGCCGAGGTCGGGGACGTGCGCGTACCAGAGCATCTGGCCCTTCGGCGACATCATGGCGACGTAGTTGCCGTTGATGATCGACAGCAGCACGTCGCCGTTGGGCTGCGGCGTGTCGCCGTTCGGCGAGCCGAGGGAGGTCGGGAGAAAGGTGTTCGGGCAGTGGCCGTTGCCGCCGGCCTGCTCCACGCCCCACTGCTGGATGATCTGCTTGCTGGGGCTGATGAACAGTTCGCGGCAGTTGCGGATGTCGGCGATGATCGTGGTCCCGTTGGGCAGGCGGTAGGCGTCGTCCGGGTAGTCGAGGTAGCCGTTGCCGTAGCGCTCCACGCCGTAATGGCCGTACGTCCAGACGATCTTATGCGTGTAGTAGCTGACCTCGGCGACGGTGCCCTGGTGCTCCTCGTTCGTCATGATGTTGCTGCCCTTGGGCGTGAAGAACACGTCGTCGTCGTCGCCGAACTTTTGGCCCTGCAGGCCCTGCGGCGGCGGGAACTCCCAGACGACGCGCTTGGTCGGCGTCACCTCGAGGATGCGGCCGTTGGCGCGGTCGGCGATGATGATCGGGTACGGGAGCGGGCCGGGCCAGACGGGTGGCGGCGAGGACGGCGAATAGGCCACGACGGGCAGGCCATCCAGGGCCCTGGGCGCGCCCGGGGCGGTCGCGGTTCCGGAATTGCTGGTCGTGGCCGCGGTGGCGGTTCCGGGCTTGGCGGAGGTGGGCGTCGCGCTCGGGCCCCCGCAGGCGGCCAGGGTGAGCGCGGCGAGGCCGACGGCGATGGCGATGGCGAGAACGGGCTTGAATGGCGTCACAACGCAACCCTAGGCGCGGCCGGCTCGTCCTGTCAACGGCCAAGTTCCGTGTTGGCCACGTTCGCGGTGGGGGGCGGGACCGCGCGCACGCGGCGTCGCTCCGCGGCAGGGGCGCGATGGCAGGCGGCGCTGCGTGGGCCGCACCCGTCGGCGCGGGCTGCCCCGTTGGGCTTCCGGCTCCGTGCGGTCGGCTCCTTCCGCGGGTGGTGGGCGCTGGCAGCCGGCTGCGTCGCAGGGTCGCTCCGCGGGTGGTTCGCGCGGGCACCTGGCGCTGCGCGGCTGCACCCATAAGCGGGTGGTGCTACGCGGTCGGGTCGTTCGGTGGTCGGTAGGCGCTGGCAGCCACCTGCGCGGAGGGTCGCTCCGCGGCAGGGTCGCGATGGCAGGATCGCTCGGCGGCAGGATCGAACCGCGGATGGTTTGCCCTGGTCGCCGGGGCCGCGCGGCACAATCGCTTCGCGGACGGTTCGCCCTGGCAGGTGAGGCCGGCGCGGCCAGATCGATCAGTGGCAGGTTCTCGATGGCAGGTGCGGCCGAAGCGCGGGACCGACACGCGGATGGCTCGCGCTGGCGGGCGGCGCTGTGCGGCACGCCCGCTCCGCGCAACGCTCGCGCTGACGGGTCCGGCCGTGAGGCGGGAACAGCGGCGCGCCGCGGATAGCTCGCGATGGCAGGTGGGGCCGGGCGGCCCGGGGAAGGTGGCGGCCATGGACGTTCGCGTGGCGGCGGCGGGCGCGGCCGACCGGGCGTGGCTGCGGGCCCTCTGGCGCGCAGCGTGGGGCGGCGAGCGGATGGAAGCTGGGGACCGCAGCCTGCACGTCGACGACCTCGCCGCGGTGATGGCGTGGCGGGCCGGGGCGCGGGTGGGCGCGGCCACGTTTCTGACGGAGGGGCCCGTCTGCGAGCTGGTCAGCCTTGACGCGCTGACGCCGCGGCAGGGGATCGGCACGGCCCTCCTCGCGGCGGTGGAGGTGGCCGCGCGCGAGGCGGGCTGCCGGCGCGTGGAACTCACGACCACCAATGACAAGCTCGACGCGCTCCGCTTCTACCAGCGGCGCGGCTACCGCATCGCCGCCGTTTCGTTCGGGGCCGTGGATGCGGCGCGCATCCGCAAGCCTGCGATCCCCGCCGTCGGCGAATACGGCATCGCGCTCCACGACGAGCTGCGCCTGGTCAAGGAGCTTGCGACTGCCTGAACCTTATGGCTCGCTATTGCTCGCTATTGCTCGCTGGGAGTTGATGTCGGCGTGACGGTCGGCTTCGTGGGCGCCGGCGCGGCGGCCTGGAGTCTGGTGCCCGCCTGTGCGGCGGCAGGGCATGCAGTCGTCGCGGTCGCGGCGGCGCATCCAGAGTCGGCCGCGGTGCTGGCTGCCGCGCACGCCGGCTGCCGCGACGTGGCCACGGCCCAGGCGGTCGCGGACGTGGCGGACCTCGTGTTCATCGTGGTGCCGGACGACCGGATTGGCGCGGTGGCGGCGGCGCTCCGCTGGCGCCCGGGGCAGATGGCCGTCCACTGCGGGGGCGCGCTCCCTGCGGCGGCCCTTGCGGCGGCCGCGCGCGCGGGTGCGGCAGTCGGGGCGCTGCATCCGCTCTTCCCGATGGTGCGCGGGCGGCCGGCCGATTTCCGCGGCGCGTTCTTCGCCCTGGAGGCGGAGAGCGAGCGGCTGCGGGCGCTGCTGGAGGGGATCGTGGTGGCGGCGGGCGGGCGCTGTGGCACCGTGCCCGTCGTGCGCCGCGCCCTCTACCACGCGGCCGTGACGCTGGTCTCCAACGCCACGGTGACCGTCACGACGCTCGCGGCGCGATGCCTGGAGGAGACCGTGGGCGTGCAGGGGGCGCTCGAGGCCATCCTGCCGCTGCTGCGGGGCGCCGTCGAGAACGTCGCGCGCAGCGGGGGCGCTGTCGGGGGAGCGATCACCGGCCCCATCGGGCGCGGCGACGCCGACGTGCTATCGGCCCATGTGCGGGCGGTGGGGGAGGAGGCGCCGGAGCTGCTGCCGCTCTTCGTGGCGGTGGAGCGGGTGACGCTGGACCTGGCGGCCACGAGCGGACGGCTGACGCCGGAGGCGGCGGGGGAGATGCGGCGGCGCCTCGGCTGAGCGGGCGGAACCACGGCGGCCGCGAGCGGACGCCTGGCGCCGAAGGTCGCGGGGGTACTGCTGCGGCGGCTCGGCTGAGCGGGCTCCCCGGCCACCGGATCAGTGGCTCCCGTAGAAGTCAGCCACCGCGCCGAACGCCGCCTTCGGCTCCCAGGGCATGTCCGGGTACGACTGCCCGTGCCCGTTCTCAAGCATCTTGACGATGCCGAGGCTGGCCAGGTCCAGGTCGTCGCGCGGGTCGCCGTCCGGCCGGTGCGGGAAGCCATGCAGCGCGAAGGCGAAGACGAACGCGCTGTCCACGCCCTCGCGATCGTACACGTCAAGCAGCTCCCGGATGTATCTGGCCTGGCCGGGCTCGTCGCGGATGTACTCGCCCTTCATCCGCACCGGCTCCCGGGTCGACGGGTCGAACTCGGCAACATCCAGGCACTGGCCACCCAGGTCGCCGGCACCCCGATACGTGGCCGTGCCGAACTCGGTGATGGCGACCGGCTTGCCCTGCGCGACGAGGCGGCGCACGCCGTCCCGGAACTGCCCGGCGATCGCGGCCGATCGGTACAGGTCGGCGGATACGATGTCGAAGGGCGCCCAGTCGACCCGCTCGAACGGGATGGCGGCGTAGGTCAGCCTGCCGGCGAAGCGCTCGCGCACGATGGGCACGCACTGTGCGAGAAACACGTTGACGCGGGCGGCGGCCGTGACGATCAGCTCGCGCCGGCGTTCCGGCTCCCCGCCGAGCAGCGTCCGCAGCCGCTCGTCCACGCTGGCCCCGGGGAGAAAGCCGTGATTCATGGCGCTCAGCTCGGCGCCGGCGACGAAGACGACCTCGGCACCCTGCCGCCGCACCCGCTCCGCGCGCGCGGCGCAGTCCGAGAACAGCGCCAGCATGCCGTCGGTCGTCATCTCCAGGGGGTAGGGGGAGAACCAGACCTCCAGGCCAAGGTCGGCCGCGCAGCTCGCCGCCAGCTCCAGCCGCTCCGGATCGCCGCCGATCACGCGGACGGCGTTGCAGTGCAGGTCGTCGCGGATGATGGAGAGCTCGCGCCGGACCACCCCGGGCTCAAGGCTGTGGCGCGGGGCGACCCCCATGTGAACGAGCCCGCTGTCGTAGGTG
>DAHVAF010000222.1 GCA_027314765.1 Clostridia bacterium
TGCACGGGAAGCTGTCATCCGTGGCCGGCGTGACGGCGTTGCCGCTCGTGGGCTGCATGGTGACGGTGGTCGACGGCCAGGGCAAGCCCTTGACCGGCAGCGTGGTCGCGGTCGTGGACGTGGATGTACTCGTCCCGGTCATGGTGTTCCGGGTAACGGTGACCCGGATCGCGGAGCCCGCCGCCGCACCGCCGGCCTGCTGGGGGCGGTCGCCATCGTCTGAGCGAACTGGCTCGTGGTGGCGGGCGCGGACGACCCCGCATCCATCACGAGGTCGACGACGTCACTGGGCTGCAGGGCCGGGATCGCCGACGGTTGGCCGTTGAGGGTCGCCGACGCGTTGCTTGCCTTCACCACGAAGGCCACGCGGGGGGCGCGGCCTCCCGCGGGCATGCTGAGCCCGGAGCTGGTGTTCGATGGCTTCCAGCAGGGGCGGCCAGCCTACCTGGACACGGCGGCGGTCGTCTCCCGCCGCACCTCCGAGAGGGCCTGATCCGCGCCGGGCCGCGATCTGCGGTCACCAGCCGCCGTACGCCAGCCAGCCCCCGTCGACGGCGATGTGCGTACCCGTCATGTAGCGCGCCCCGTCGGAAGCCGCGAACAGTACGACATCCGCGACCTCCTCCGCGGTGGCGAAGCGGCCAAGCGGGGCACGGTGCTCCACATCGGCATCGGTGAAGCCGCCGGCCCGCTGGCTGGCCGCCACCACGCGCGTCCGCACGAAACCGGGGTCCACACCGACCACCCGGACGCCGTGGGGTGCCCACTCGACGGCGAGGGTGCGCGTGATGCCCACGACGCCGTGCTTGCTTGCGGCGTAGGCGGCGCGCAGCGGCATGCCGCTGTGGCTGAACAGCGAGCCGATGTTCACGATGACCCCCTTGCCCCGCGGGATCATACGGCGCGCGGCCGCCTGGGCCGTGAAGAAGGTACCGCCCAGGTTGAGGTCGACCACCCTTTGCCAATCCTCGGGCGTCAGGTCGAGCGCAGGGACGACGGATCCGGTGCCGGCGTTGTTGACCAGGACGTCCACACGGCCGTGGCGCGCCTCGGCCGCGGCGACCAGGGCCTCGGCCTGCGCTGGGTCCGAGACGTCCGCGGGCACCGGCGAGGCCGACAGCCCCTGCGCACGCAGCGCGCCGGCGACCTCGGCGGCCCGGTCGGCGTCACGCGAGTTGATCACCACATCGGCGCCCTCCCGCGCGAACGCGGTGGCGACCGCCAGGCCGATTCCCGAACTTGAGCCCGTGACGACCACGGACTGGCCGCGAAAGCGGTCCATCGCCGGAAGACCTCCCTCACGCCGGTGCGCGGGCAGCGCAAGCCGTGCGCCCGAGTCCGAGTCCGAGCCCGAGTCCGAGTCCGAGCCCGAACCCGAGCCACGTACTCATGCCGTCAGTCCCTATCCGGACCTGCCTTCACAGACCGCACCGTGTGCGCGGCCACCGCATCTCTCCGCAGACGGATCCCCAGCCCCGGGCCGGACGGGATGCGAAGCACGCCGCCCGCCGGTCGCGGTGGGTCTACGATCAATGCGTCTCGCAGTGGATTGGCCCGCACGTCGTACTCGAGGAGCGTGGCCTGAGGCATCGCAGCCGCCAGCTGCATGGATGCCGCGAAGGCCACGGCCCCGCCATAGAGGTGCGGGGCGACGACCTTTCCGCGGGCCGCGGCCATCTCGCAGACGGCCATGGCCACGGTCAGCCCGCCGGCCTTGCTCACATCCGGCTGGAGGATGGCCACGGCCGGCGATGCGGCAAAGGACCAAAACGCGTCCTGGCCGTAGAGGTTCTCCCCCGTCGCCAGCATGAGCCCCGTCTTGTGGTGCAGCGCCTCCAGGTCCTCGAGCCGGTTCCCCCGGATCGGCTCCTCCAGCCACGCGACGCCAAACTTCTCCAGCACGGGCGCCATCACCAGCGCTTCGGCGACAGTCCAGGCCTGGTTGGCATCCGCGAAAAGCACGGCGTCAGGGCCCGCGGCCTCCCGGGCCAGGCGCAGGTTTTCGGCGTCCCGGGCGCGGCCAAAGCCCACCTTGACCTTCATGGCGAGCAGGCCGTCCGCACGGCAGGACGACGCCTGGTCAGCGACACCGTCCGGCCCGAGGCTGCTGGCGTAGACTGGCACCACGTCCCGACAGCGCCCGCCCACCAGCTCGGCGAAGGAGCGCCCCGCCGCCTGGCCGAGGCGGTCCCAGAGCGCGATGTCGACCCCGCTGATCGCTTGCATGATGGGTCCGGGAGCACCCCATTGCCGGCCGAGGGGCTCCAGCCGCTCGATCAGCTTCGCGTGGACGTTACGCACGGCGTCGGCATCCTCGCCGAGCAGCAACGGAAACACGCCGTCGCGAAGGGTGGCCACGCGCTCCTCGGCGGCCCAGGCGGGGAAGTTGACCCAGCTCTCGCCGCAGCCAGTCAGGCCATCTTCCGTTTCCACCTCGATGAGGACACCGCTGCGCTGGGCCAGGGGCGCAAACGACATGGCGATGCCGTCCGAGACGGCGGCCTTCAGGACGTGGGCGCGCACGGCGACAATCCTCATAACGCACGATCCTTTCGGCACACAGCTCCTCCAGGGCGGCGCGGGAGCCGCCTGCCCGCCCGTCGCCGCCCCCGCCCCCCGGGCTTTGCGAAACGCAATTCGGTCGCCGCGCCGACCCTCCTGCCGTTGCTGGATCTGCAAGCCGGCTTCACATATGCATGTAAAGAGCGAAGAAAATTTCCTTCATAACCACAAGGCGTTGGATGAAACACGGCGAAGGTGTCCACTCCGGTGAGGGGGCGAGAACCGACGGCGGATGAGGGCGCGCCGCAGCTGCAGGGAGACGCGAGTGAGCTGCCGCAGAGCATTCGGCTGATGCTGAGCACCGGCCGCGATCTGCGCGCGGCCGAGCGCAAGGTCGTCGACTACCTGGTCAAAAACCGGGCCGACATCCTCAGCATGACGGTCACCGAGGTCGCGGAGGGCAGCGGCACGAGCGAGGCCACCGTCGTCCGCGTCTGCAAGAAGGGCGGCGTCGCCGGCTTTCAGGAGTTCAAGATCCGTCTCGCCCAGGAGCTGGTCTCGCCGCTGAAGGCCATCCATGAGGAGGTCGCCGAGGGCGACGACGTGGCCAGCGTGACGCGCAAGGTCTTCCACGCCAACATCCTGGCCCTGGAGGACACGCTCGCCAGCCTGCAGCCGGCCGTCATCGAGCGCGCGATCGACATCCTGGAGCAGGCCGACCACATCCTGATCTGCGGCGTCGGCAACGCCGGCCTGGTCGCCCTCGACGCGGAGCAGTGGTGGCTTCGCCTCGGCCTGCGGGTGGCCGCGGAGGCCGCGGGCGAGATGCAGGCGGTGCGCGCGGCGCTCCTCGGCCCCCGCGATGCGGTCGTCGCCATCTCCCCCTCGGGCAGCTCGCGCGACGTGCTGGAGACGGTGCGGACCGCGCGCCGCAAGGGCAGCCGCGTGATCGCCATCACCCACCTCGGCAAGTCCCCGCTCACGCGGGAGGCCGACGTGGTCCTGGCGACCACGGCCCGGGAGACCGCGTTCCGCACGGAGGCGATGTCCTCGCGCATCGCCATGCAGACGATCGTGGATGTGCTGTTCGTCACGCTCGGCCTGCGTCGGTATGAGACCACGGTGGACAACATCATGCGAATCCGGGCCGCCATGGCGGCGCGGCGGCTCTGATAAGTCGGTGCGACAGGGGATGATCGGCACGCCGGAGCAGGATGCGGAAGGGCTGCTCAAGTTCTCCGAGGCCGTGGACCAGCTTTGCGGGATCGAGATTACGGGGCGCGGCGTCGTCGGGGCGCTCTATGCGGCCGCCCGGGCCCGCCAGGGCGAGCCCCTGGCCATGCGCGCCGCCCGCCTCCTGAAGGGCGCGGTGCGCGGCCCCGGCGACGTGGTGCTGATCGCGACGGGCCTGCCCACCTTCGCGTGGTTTCTGACCGAGCAGGACGGCCCCGTCGGCGCGGCCACGCTCGCGCGGGCGCTCGTGATGGCCTACGGCGTCAAGCCGATCATCGTCACCAACCCCGGCGATGAGGCCATCTGCCGCACCGCGGTGACGGCCGCCGGCCTGTACTGCCTGCCGCTCGAGCGGGCGATGCAGCTCCCCACAACCGCTGCGGTCGTTCCACTCCCTGTCGACCCGGACGAGGCGGCGAAAGCCGCCGACGAATTGTGCGACCGGGTCAAGCCCCGTGCCTTCGTGGCCATCGAGCGGCCCGGCGCCAACGAGAAGGGGCACTACCACTCGGCCTCCGGGCGGCGGTTCACGGACTACTGCGCCAAGGTCGAGGCCCTGCTCCCCCACCTCCGCGCCGCGGGCGCCCCGATCATCGGCATCGGCGACGGCGGAAACGAGCTCGGCTGCAGCGTGATCCGCGACACCGTCGTCGCGGCGGTGCCCGGGGCAGCGAAGTGCCGCTGCGGCTGCGACGGGAGCGTCGTGCCGGCGGCCGAGGTCGACGCGCTCGTGATCGCCGCCATCTCCAACTGGGGGGCGTACGGGATCGAGGCGTGCCTGGCGGCCCTGGAGGGGCGGGCCGAGATCCTGCACAGCCCGGAGACGGACACGCGCGTGCACAGCCTGACGGCGGCGGCGATGGCGAACAACGACGGGCCGGGGCTGCTGGACCCGGGCACCGACGCCGTGCCGGCCCGCGTGCACGCAAGCTTCATCGACGTGCTGGGCTGGATGGTCGGGGCGGCCGGGCTCGACCCGGGGCGGCTGTACCGGCATCCGCGGTATCCGTGGCTCTACGAGGCGGGGGGTGAGCCGCGTGGCTAGGACGTACGGGCCCGAGGAGATCCGCCGGGCCATCGCGCAGGTGCCCCGGCGCCGCCTGGCCTTTCTGCCGACGCCGCTGGAGGCGTGCCCGCGCCTGTCCGAGCGGCTGGGCGTGCGCGTGTGGCTGAAGCGCGACGACCAGACGGGGCTGGCCTTTGGGGGCAACAAGACGCGCAACCTGGAGTTCCGGCTGGCCGAGGCGCTGGCGGACGGCGCCGACACGCTGGTGTTCGGGGTGGAGGTGACCTCGAACTCGGCCCGGCAGACGACGGCGGCCGCCAACAAGCTGGGCCTGCGCACCGTCCTCTTCCTGCGCGGCGACCCGCCCGCGGGCCCGCCGCAGGGCAACCTGCTGCTCGACCTGCTGCTGGGGGCCGAGGTCCACTTCTTCCACGGCGACGACGCCGAGATGGCGCGGGCGATGGCCGCACGGGCGGAGGAGCTGCGCCGTGAGGGCCGCCGCCCGTTCGACATCAACGCGGCGCCGATGTTCGCCGTCGCCTCGTCCCTGGCCTACGTCGAGTCGCTGCTGGAGACCCGCGAGCAGATGCAGGCGGCCGGTGCCTTCCCCCAGCACGTTTACATGACCTCGGGCAGCAAGGGGCAGGCGGGGCTGGTGCTGGGGCGCGCCCTGCTCGGCGAGCGCGAGCGCTACCGCGTGGTCGGCGTCGCCGTCAGCAAGCCCGATGAGGACCGGCGCCCGGCCGTCGCGGCCATCGCGCGCGCCGCGGCGGCCCGGATCGGGATGGAGGCCGACGTGTCGCCCGAGGACGTGGAGAGCGAGCGCGGCTTCGTCGGGGCGGGCTACGGCGTGCCAACCCCGGAGGGGATGGCGGCGATCCGCCTGCTGGCCGAGACGGAGGGCGTCTTCCTCGACCCCGTCTACACGGGAAAGGGCATGGCGGCGCTGCTGGCCGACATCCGCAGCGGGCGGGTGCCCCAGGGGAGCGACGCGGTCTTCGTCCACACCGGCGGCACGCCGGCCCTGTTCAGCTTCGCCGAGGAGCTCGTCCCGCATGCGACGCACGCGGGCCAGCAAGCCGCGGAGGCCCAGCAGGCAGCGGAGGCCCAGCCGGCAGCGGCGGCACATCAGGCAGCGGAGCCAGCGAAGCCGGCGGCGGCTCCAGCGGCCCCGCAGGCGACCCACCCGGCCCCGAACGCAGCGGCCCCAAAGGCACAGGAGGGATAGAGGGATGCGCAGGAGCTGGATTCCGCGTTGGATCCCCGGCGTCGTAGCGGTCACGCTGCTGCTGACCGCCTGCGGGGGCGGCGCCGCCCCGGCCGCATCGACGAGCGCGACGGGCTCAACGGGGACCGCGTCGACAGCGGCCACCGCGTCGTCCACCCCGGTCGCCGCGGCGAGCTCGACGCTCGTCTACGGCACCGCCGTACCTGTCACCAACCTCGACACGGCGGGCACGGGCGGGATGCTGACCTACCCGGCGGCGTTCGAGGCCGCGTTCCTCATCTACGACGGCCTGGTGCGCTTCAACAGCCACCTCCAGGTCGAGCCCGACCTCGCCACGTCGTGGTCGGTCGCCTCCGATGGCACGACGTGGACCTTCCACCTGCGCCAGGGCGTCAAGTTCACGGACGGCACGCCGTTCGACGCGCAGGCCGCCGCCTACAACCTGAACCGGATGATCAACCCGAAGACCAACAACACCAACCGGCCGATCTGGGACATCTTCGCCGGCGCCACGGCCGTCAACAGCGACACGCTCCAGATCACCACGAAGGCACCCTCCGGCCAGGTGCTGAACGACCTCGCCCACGGCTCGGCGCTCATGGTCAGCCCCGCCGCCGTCCAGAAGTACGGCTCCCAGTACGGCATCCAACCGGTCGGCACGGGCCCCTACATGGTCAAGAGCTTCCAGCCCGGCACTGAGCTGGACCTCGTCGCCAACCCGAGCTACTGGGGCGGCAAGCCCAACCTGGCCGGCATCGACTTCAAGTCCATCCCCGACTCGGCGACGCGCATCGCCGCGCTGCAGAGCGGGCAGGTGCAGGTCATCGACAACGTCCCGCCCGAAAACGTCGCGCAGCTGCAGTCCGACTCCAGCGTCAAGGTCATCAGCGTGCCCGGCCTGCAGACGTTCGGCGTCGTGCTGAACGAGCGGGTCGCCCCGCTCAACGACCCGCTGGTGCGCCAGGCCTTCAACTACGCCATCGACAAGGCGGCCATCGTCAAGACCCTGTTCCAGGGCCAGGCCACTGTCATGGACTCGCCGCTGGCGCCCGACACCACCGGCCACGCGGCGCAGACCCCGTACCCGTATGACCCCACCAAGGCCAAGTCGCTGCTGGCCCAGGCCGGCTACACGGCGGGCGCGGGCGGCGTGCTGACCAAGGGCGGCCAGCCGCTCAGCCTGACCCTGAGCTACCCGACCACGCAGTACCCCGCCGGCGCCAACGTTGCCCAGGCCATCCAGTCGCAGCTGCAGCAGATCGGCGTGAAGGTCACCCTGAACCCGATCGACAGCGCGAGCTTCTTCAACACGCTGCGCGTCCCGCCGGCGCAGGAGAAGTACCAGATGGTGCTGTTCGGCTTCAACCCGAGCAACGCCGACGGCGGCTACCAGCTCGACTCGCTCTTCGAGTCCAACCCGACGCAGACGGCCCTGAACGTCTGGAACTTCGGCTGGTACAGCAACCCGTCCGTCGACAAGCTCCTGCAGCAGGCTGACACCACGACCAACGCCACCGCCCGCGGTGGGCTGCTGGCCCAAGCGCAGGCCACGATCTGGAAGGATGCCCCGGACATCTGGCTGTACGTCCCGGCCGTGGTGGTCGCGACGCGCTCGAACGTGTCGGGCGTCAGCGTCCTGCCGATCGTGTTCACCATCCTGAACCAGGCCGCGATGCAGTAGCGCATGTTGGTGGGGGCCGGGCGTATCGCCCGGCCCCCGCAATCCCGGTTCCGCTGGCAGGCTCCGGGGGGAGGCAGCTCGCCGATGGGCCGCTACGCCGTCTTCCGCCTGGTGCGCCTGATCCCCCAGGTGCTGCTCGTCGTCACGCTGCTCTTCGTGCTCTTCCGGCTGCTGCCCGGTGATCCGGCGCAGCTGATCGCGGGGCTCACGGCATCGGCGGCGGAGGTCGCGCGCATCCGCCACCAGCTGGGCCTCGACCGGCCGATCTGGGTCCAGTACGGCGCCTTCCTCGTTCAGGCGGTGCAGGGCAACCTTGGCCAGTCGATCAGCTACGGCCTGCCCGTCACGACCGTCGTGGCCGCCCACCTCGCCCCGACGGTCGAGCTGATGGCCACCTCCGTCGCGCTGACGGTCGTCCTCGGCATCCCGGCCGGCGTGCTGTCCGCCGTCCGCCCGCACGGCCTGCTGGGCTACCTGTCCACTCTGGTCTCGGTCGTCTTCCTGGCCGTGCCGAATTTCTGGCTCGGCCTGCTGCTGGTCGAGTGGCTCGCCGTCCGCCAGCACCTGCTGCCCGCAGTCGGCTGGAGCGGCCCGGCCTCGCTCGTACTGCCCACGCTGGCCATCGCGGCCCGGCTCGTGGCGCTGGTCGCCCGCATGACGCGCAGCAGCATGCTGGACGTGTCGTTCGAGGACTACGTGCGGACCGCCCGCGCCAAGGGCCTCAGCGGCGCGCGCGTCCTGTTCGGCCACATGCTGAAGCCGACGCTGCCGCCCGTGATCACGGTGATCGGGCTGCAGGCCGGCTACCTGCTGGGAGGCGCCCTCGTCATCGAGGTGCTGTTCGCGATCCCCGGGGTCGGCCAGCTGATGGTCACGGGCGTCGCCACCCGCGACTACCCGCTGGTGCAGGGCATCACGCTCTTCTATGTCGCGGCCTTCATGCTGATCAACCTGCTGGTCGACCTCTCATACGGCTGGCTGGACCCGAGGGTGCGGTACGCGTGAAGGTCAAGGTGAAGGTGCGCGCGCGCGACCTCACGGCCTGGATCGGCGCCCTCATCGTGGTCGGGTTCGCCTTCGTGGCCGTGGCGGGGCACTGGCTGGAGCCGGCGAACCCGACGGCGGAGAACCTGGCGGCCGCCCTGCTGCCGCCGGGGCCCGGCCATCCGTTCGGCACCGACCCCCTGGGCCGCGACATCCTCTCACGGCTGATCGCCGCCACCGCAGTCGACCTGTGGATCACCGGCGCCGGCATGGTGGCGGCCCTGGCGATCGCCGTCCCCGCGGGCCTGCTGGCCGGCCACCGCGGCGGCCGCTGGGACGCCATCATCACCTCCCTCTCCGACGGCGTGCTGACGTTCCCCACGATCGTGCTGGCGATCGCCATCGTCAGCCTTTTGGGCATGGGCACGACCAGCCTGATCGTCGCCGTCGCATTGACCACGGCCCCGCAGCTTGTCCGCATCGTGCGGGGCCTCGCCATCGGCCTGCGCGACGCCCCGTTCGTGGAGGGCGCCCGCGCAGCCGGCAGCGGCGAGGCGCGCATCCTCGGCCGTCACGTGCTGCCCAACATCATCGGCTCGACGCTGGTGGCGGCCAGCCTGCTGGCGAGCCAGGCCGTGCTGATCGCCGCCGCCCTGGGCTTCCTGGGCCTCGGCGTCCGGCCGCCGGCGCCCGAGTGGGGCACCATGCTCTCCGACAGCCGCTCCTACCTTCTGACCGATCCCTCGCTCATGGTCCTGCCCGGCGCCTGCATCGCCCTGTTCGTGCTGGGCCTGAACATGCTGGGCGACGGCCTGCGCGACGCCCTCGACCCGAAGCTGCGCGGGCGCGTGTGAGCCGCGGCGCGGCGGCTTCGGGCCGGCGCTGCGGTACTTCGCCTACAGCGCGTCAGGCCTGGCGGTGATCGACGGCGGCGCCAGTGAGCGCGCCGCCGTTTCGATGTCGGGCGACCACCGGGCCACCACTGCGGCGGCTGCCGCCGCCCCACGCGCCGCCGCCTCGCCACGGGCCACCTCCACGGGCGCGCCCAGCATGTGGGCGAGCTCGCCCGCGATGAAGGCGCTCTGCGCCAGGCCCCCGGTCGCCACGTACCGCGTGGGCCGGAGCCCGGCCGCCGCGATCCGGTCGAGGATGGCCAGCATCTCGAGCAGGGCGCCGCGCACCACGCCGCCGTAAACCTGGCCGGGCGTCCAGCCGTGGCCGAGGAGGTCGCGGCAGCACGCGGCCTGCCTTGCCGGCTCGCGGGCCAGCGCACTCTCGGGGAAGGCCAGCCCCGCGCGCCGGGCCGCTGACGCCGCCTCGCCCAGGGCGCGGTGGCGCATGCCGCCGACGGCAGTGGGGCCGCCGTCGCAGGCAGCCGCGGCCAGGTCGCAGCGGCGACCGGCCCACAGGGCGGCCGTGGCGCTTGCCCATCCCGCCAGCCCGACGGGGTAGCCGTAAAGGCCGGGAACGGGCCCCGCCGCCACGGCCCGTGGCACGAAGTTCGTCGAGAGCGTCAGGCAGCAGTCACCGGGCCGGCAGGCCAAGGCGCCGAGGTTGGCGCATGCCCCGTCATGGCCGCCCATGGCCACCGGCAACCCGGCGGGAAGGCCCGCCCGCAGCGCGGCCGCCTCGGTCAGAGCGCCGATCCGGCCGCCAGAGGGCACGACCGCCGGCAGTGCCTCAGCCGACCCGGCAAGCGCCGCCACGACGGGCGCGGGCCAGCTATGACCCCCGGGGCCGGAGGCGGGATCGATGGCCCAACTTCCGGTCAGGAGGTACCCGACGAAACTGATGAGCGCCCCCGCGCGCTGGATGCGCCCCCGCTCGGCCGCGAGCCCGAGGAGGCGGAGGGCCATGAGTCCGGCGCTGCCATGCGCCAGCATTCCACCGGCACCCCACCCGGGGTTGGCGGCCAGCCGCTCCATCGAGTCGGGTGGCGCCGTCCACGCCAGGGGCAGCGCGAACGAAAGGCCCGCGCCGTCCAGGCAGACCCCGGGGTAAAAGGCGGCCGCGACGCCCAGGGCGGCCGGGGTCGAGCCCTCCGGAAGGCCGTCGGCAAGCTCGCCCAGCACGGCCAGCACCCCATCCCCCAAGGCGTCCAGGCCTGCGGCGCCAGGCCCGCCGAGCCCGGTGGGGCGCCGCCGCTCGGCCACGACGCGCCCGTGACGGTCGAACGCCAGGGCCTTGCACCAGGTCGTGCCGACGTCGAGGGCCAGCACGACGGGGTGCGAAGTC
>DAHVAF010000229.1 GCA_027314765.1 Clostridia bacterium
CGGGTCGGCGGTGGCGGCCCCAGCCGGGTCGCCGGCACCGGCACTGGCAGCAGCACGGCCGCCGGCACCGCCCCTGGCAGCAGCGGCCTGACGGGCCTGCGCGAGCCCACGCGCTCCGCCGGCCGCATGGCCACTGGCGCCGCCGCCACGGCCGGTCCGGGCGCCTTCAGCACACCTGGCGCCTCAGGCGCGCCAGGTGTCTCCGGCCTTCGGGGCGCGACCGCCGTTCCCGGCGCTCCGGCCGGGACGCGCGGCCCCGCCGGCCCCGACGCGGGGTATCACACCACCCCTCGCCCCGGCCGGCCGGCCGGCGCGCCCCGCCAGGCCCCGGACTACATGGTGCTGCTGGTCGTCGCGGCGCTGGTCGCCATCGGCCTCGTGATGGTCTACTCGGCGTCCTCCGTCGACGGCGCCGTCAACTACCACGATCCCGCGTACTTCTTCAAGCGCCAGCTCACCGGCCTGGTCGTCGGGGGCCTCGCCCTGCTCTTTTGCATGAACTTCCCGTACTGGAACTGGCGCCGCTTCGCCCCGGCCATCATGGTGGCGACGGTCGGCATGCTGTTCCTGGTCCTGGTGCCGCACGTCGGCATCCAGGTCCTCGGCGCCCGCCGCTGGCTGGGCTATCACAGCCTGCGCCTGCAGCCGTCGGAGATCGCCAAGCTCTCGCTGATCATCTTCTTCGCCGACTGGCTGGCCCGTGCCGGCCCGCGCCTGCAGAACTGGCGCACGGGCGTGCTGCCCTTCCTGCTGATGATCGGCGTGATCTTCGGCCTGATCCTGGCCGAGCCCGACCTCGGCACGGCCGCCGCCATCACGGGCACCTCGCTGGTCATGCTCTTTGTGGCCGGCGTGCCCATCTTCCACCTGGTGGCCACGGCCCTGGCCGGCGTGCCGGTGCTGGCGTACGCCATCCTGGGCTCGTCGTACCGGCGCGCGCGCCTGTTCTCGTTCCTGAACCCGCAGGCCCACCCGCTGAGCAGCGGGTACCACATCATGCAGGCCCTGGATGCGCTGGGCTCGGGTGGCCTCTTCGGCCTCGGCCTCGGCCTCAGCCGCCAGAAGTACTTTTACCTGCCCGAGCGCCACACCGACTTCATCTTCGCCATTCTCGGCGAGGAGCTGGGCCTGGTCGGCTGCCTTCTGCTGCTGGCGCTCTTCCTGCTGCTGATCTGGCGCGGCTACCGCATCGCCGTCGCCGCGCCCGACACCTTCTCCTCGCTGCTGGCCGCGGGCGTGACCACGATGGTCGCCGTGCAGGTGGTCATCAACGTCGGCGTCGTGACCTCCGTGCTGCCGATCACGGGCATCACGCTGCCCTTCATCAGCTATGGCAGCAGCTCGCTGGTCATCGTGCTGGCCGGAATGGGCATATTGTGCAATGTGTCTCGCTATGCGCGCCTATGACTGCGATTCGTGACCGGGGCCGCATGCGCGGCCCCGGCGGGCATGGTTCCCGCTGGCGCCTGCTGGTGACGGGCGGGGGTACGGGCGGGCACATCTACCCGGCCCTGGCGATCGCCGGCCGCAGCGCAGAGCGCTTCGGCCCTGTGGATGTCCTGTTCGTGGGAGCGGAGGGGGGCATGGAGGCCACCATCGTGCCCAAGCAGGGGGTGCATTTTGAGGGGGTCCCCGTCAGCGGGATCGTGCGCAAGCGACCAGCTCAGGTCGCGGCCGGGCTGCTGCGTCTCGGCGCGGCCGAGGTGCGCGCCATCCGCCTGGTGCGGCAGTTCCGGCCCGACGTGGTGGTCGCGACCGGCGGGTACGCGGCGGGTCCGGTCGGGTTGGCGGCCTGGCTGCTGGGTGTGCCGCTGGTCCTGCAGGAGCAGAATGTCGTGCCCGGCGTGACGAACCGGCTGCTCAGCCGCGTCGCGGTCGGCATCGCCGTGCCCCACGCCGAAGCCGCGAAGGCACTGCCGCGCCGGGCGAAGGTCTGGGTCGTGGGCAACCCGATTCGCCGCGAGCTCATGGAGGTCGACAGGGCACAGGCGCGCACGGCGCTCGGCCTGCCGGCCGATGGCCAGGTCGTGCTGATGGTCGCCGGAAGCCGCGGATCGGCGGTGTTCGTGCGGCTGCTGAAGGAGTGGACGGGCTCCGGCGTGCTGTATTTTGTGGCCGGCCGCGCCCACTACGACGCGGCGAAGCCGCTGGAGCGCGAGGGTGTGCGTGTCGTGCCGTACCTGGAGGACGCGGGCCTCGGCTATGCGGCCGCCGACCTCGTGGTGTGCCGGGCCGGAGCGATCACCCTGGCCGAGCTGGCCGCCGTCGGAAAGCCGTCCGTGCTCATTCCGTCCCCCCACGTCACCCACCACCACCAGGAGGCCAACGCGGCCGTGTTCGCGAAAGCCGGGGCGGCTCTGGTCCTGCCCGAGGCGGGGCTGGACGGGGCGCGCCTGGGTGCGGTCGTGGCCGAGCTGCTGGCCGACACGGGGCGCCTTCGGCGCATGGCGGAGGCAAGCCTGCAGCTGGGACGGCCCGATGCACTCGATGAATTGGTGGAGCGGGTCCATGCGCTGGTGTAGGCGGGGGGCGGGGGCGTGAGCAGGGTCCACTTCGTCGGGATCGGCGGCGCGGGCATGAGCGCCCTGGCCCAGATCGCGCTGGACGAGGGGCTCAAGGTCTCGGGGTCGGACCAGCGCACATCGCCGGTGCTGGAGCGCCTGCGCGCCCTCGGCGCGGAGGTGTACGCCGGCCATGACGCCGCCCTGCTGCCCGCGGACGCCACCGAGGTCGTGGTGTCCACGGCCGTGCCCGCCGACAATCCGGAGGTCGCCACGGCCCGCGCCCGCGGCCTCCCCGTCGTGCACCGCGCCGAGTGGCTGGCGCGCCTGGTGGCCGGGGGGCGCGGCGTCGCGGTGGCCGGCAGCCACGGCAAGTCGACGACGACGGCCATGACCGCGCTCGGGCTGCTGGATGGCGGGCTCGATCCCACCGTGGTCATCGGTGCCGATCTGCCCGCCATCGGCGGCAACGCGCGCCTCGGCCACGGCGGCTACGTCGTCGCGGAGGCGGACGAGAGCGACGGCAGCTTCCTGCGCCTGAATCCACATATCGCCGTCGTCACCAACGTCGACGACGACCACCTGGACCATTACGGCAGCCGCGAGGCCCTGATGCGGGCATTTGCGACCTTCGTGGCGCAGCTGCCGGCGGACGGTTGCGCCGTCCTCTGCGCCGACGACCCGGGCGCCGTCCAGCTTGCCGCCTCGAGCCGGGCGCGGGTGCTGCGGTACGGGTTCGCGCCGGAGGCGGACGTGCGCGCGGCGGACGTCCTCACCCAGGGCTTCGGCTCGCGCTTCCGCGTGCTGGTCGGCGGCGAGGACTTCGGCGAGTGCGCGCTCTCGGTCCCCGGCCGCCACAACGTCCAGAACGCGCTGGCCGCCGTGGCCGTCGGCGTGGCTCTCGGCCTTGACCCGCGCGCGGTGGCCCGCGCCCTCGCCCCGTTCGGTGGTGTGGGCCGGCGCTTCGAGATCCTCAACCCGGGCGGCGACCCCCTGGTCGTCGACGACTACGCCCACCACCCCACAGAGATCGCCGCCACGCTTGCCGCGGCGCGCGCCATTTGCCGCGGCCGCCTCAACGTCGCCTTCCAGCCCCACCGGTACACGCGGACGCAGCTGCTGCTTCCAGCCTTCGGGACCGCCTTCCAGGCGGCCGACCGTCTGGCGGTCCTGCCCATCTACGCCGCCGGGGAGGCGCCGCTGGCCGGCGTCGACGCGCGGCAGATCGTGGCGGCCGTCGTGGCCGCCAGTGGCCCTCCCGCCGAATACTGCGGCGACTTCGCCGAGGCGGAGGCGCGCCTGCGCCGTTGGACCGAGCCCGGAGACGTCGTCATGGTGATGGGCGCCGGCGATGTGCGCCGCCTGGGCGAGCGCTTGGCGGAGCCGTCTGCCGCGGCTGCCCCCGCGGCTGACGATGGCGATGGCCACGCGTGACGCCCGGTCATTCGCGGTCCTCGCGACAAAGTGGCTGGGGGACGCCGTCCCGCGCGCGCTGAGGATGGCGGCGGCCCCGCGTGGCGCACTGGATGGCCGTGGATGACGTGCTCGGAGGAGGCGCGGCCGTGACCGACATCCCCGGCCAGCTGCGGCGCGACGAGCCGCTGGCGGCGCACACCACCCTGCGGATCGGCGGGCCGGCGGCCTGGTTCGTGCAGCCGGCCGATGAGCCCGCCCTGGTGGCGGCCGTCGCGTGGGCGCGCACGACCGGCCTCCCCTTCTGGTGCATCGGCAACGGCAGCAACCTGCTCGTCCCCGACGAAGGGGTGTCCGGCTGCGTGATCACCACGGGCTCCGCCTGCCGCTGGGTGCGCTGGGAGGAAGACGGCGTCGAGGCCGGCGCCGGCTATCCCGTGCAGCGCCTGCTGAACGAGGCCGGCCGCCACGGCCTGTCCGGCCTGGAGGGCCTCTCGGGCGTCCCCGGCACGGTCGGCGGCGCACTGGTGATGAACGCGGGCACGGCCGCCGGCGAGACCTCGGCCGTGGTCGTATCGGCCCGCGTCCTGCTCCCCTCGGGCGCTGTCGTGGAGTGGGGCCCCGCGGACCTGGCCTTCGGCTACCGCAGCAGCCGCCTCCAGGAGCCGGGCCACGTGGTCCTGTCCGCGCGCCTGCGCCTGAAGGCGGGCGACCCGGCGGCCATCCGCCGCGACCTGGCGGCCCGCGCCCGCCGGCGGCGCGACACCCAGCCCCTTGAGCTGCCGAGTGCGGGCAGCATCTGGACGAACCCGCCGGGCGACCACGCCGGCCGGCTGGTGGAGGCCGCGGGCTGCAAGGGCCTGCGCGTGGCCGACGCGATGGTCTCGCCCAAGCACGCCAACTTCATCGTCAACGCCGGCGCGGCGCGCGCCGCGGACGTCCTCGAATTGATGCGGATTGTGCGCGCTCGCGTGCGCGAGCGCTTCACGATCGTGCTGGAGCCGGAGATCCGCTGGATGCTGGGCCCGGAGGACTTCAGGCGCCGCCTGGACGCCTGAGCCGGCGCCCCGCCCGGCGTGGAAACCGTGAGCCCTTCGACGCATCCACCCTCACATCGCCAGCAGCGTCCGCGAATGCTACCCCTTGGGGGCCCCATCGGGCCGAATTTGGTGCGCGCTCGGGCGGTGCGAAGTGGCGGAGCGAAATCGCGGCATCATTGAACGGCTGGTCGACTGGTTCACCATCGAGGTGACGGAGCCGGGCGAGGACCAGGCGGCGGGGTCGCCGCCGGTCCGCGACGCCGAGTGGCGCGACGTTGCCCCGTGGCCCGACCCCGTCGCCCAGGCCGAGGATGCGCCGGCCCGGACGTCGCAGCCGGCACCCGATCCGTGGCCTGCCGCCAACGGCGCTGGCGACTTCTCTGCGGCCTATGACGCGGCCGCCCTGGCGCCGGAGGTCGCGGCGGCGCGGGAGGCCAGCCTTGCGCCGGCAGCGCTCGGCGGGGTCCCGCCGGAGTCTTCGCCACGCGCGGGCGGCCGGCGCAACCTCCTCGAACGAGCCGTCGACTGGCTCACCGTCGAGGTTCCGGATGACGCCGGCGCGGAGGGTGCGGCGAGCTGGTCGGGTGCCACCGACACCGGACCCATGGCGCCACGTCCGCACGAGGAGGGCGCGCTGGCCGCGCTCGGGCTCTTGCTGGGGTCGCTCGTCACGCTTGGGGCCACGGCCGCCGCCATGGCCCGCGAGGGCTGGCTCGCCGCCACCGATGCCGTGGTGCAGGGCATCACGGGCAGACCCCCGCGCCGGTCACCCGCCCGCCGGACGACCTCCTCCGGGAGCTTGCGGCCGGCCCCGGCGGTCCGCGCCCGTCCCCAGCCAGCCGGCCCAGCCTGGGCACCGCTCCCGCGCCGTCTGTCGGCGGCCCGGGTGGGGGTGCTGCTTGCCGCGCTGCTGGCCGTC
>DAHVAF010000241.1 GCA_027314765.1 Clostridia bacterium
GACTGGCGTGCCCTGACTGCGCGTTCCCCGGCACCCACCCGGCCCGAGCGCCGGAGACCGGTCGCACGCGGTCGACGGCCGTCCGACTGGCCGCGACTGGCGTGCCCTGACTGCGCGTTCCCCGGCACCCACCCGGCCCGAGCGCCGGAGACCGTTCGCCCGGGGCCGGCGGGCGTCCGACTGGCAGCGACCGGCCGCCACGACTGAGGGTTTTCCCCACCCACCCGGGCCAGATAGCGAACGCCCGCCCGGACCTCGCCGCCGCACCGTCCGCCCCTGCCCCGCCCCGGCGGGACGGCGCAGAGTGGGTATTGGGAGGTGGCTTACCGGTGGCCGTCATGACAGAGCAGATCGAGCTCCTGCCCGAGCGCGACAAGCGCGTGCTTCAGCTGCACGTGGACGCGCCGAACGGGCTCGAGGCACTGGCCGATGAGCTGACGGAGGTCACGATGCGCGCGATCGAGATGACGGGCGAGCCGGATGTCGCCGTGCTGCACGCCGCGCTGCGGGAGTTCCTGCACCAGCACGTCTTCGCCGGCGACGCCTGCGGCCTGTCGACGTTCTGCTGGGGCATGCCGCTGCTGGATCCCTTCCCGGCCGGGGGCAGGGGCTGAAGCGGAGAGGGGGCCCGCCACGCGGCGGGCCCCTGGGATCTCCTGATCTCCTTGTCCCGGGCCGCTAGCCCGCGAGCCCCAGCTCGCCCGCCACGCCGCGCATCGCGTCGATCATGAAGGCGATGTGCTCGTCGAGCTCGATGCCGAGCTCGGCGGCGCCGTTCACGACATCCTCGCGGTTCACGCCGCGGGCGAAGGTCTTGTCCTTCATCTTCTTGCGCACGTTGGCGACAGCGACGTCCGCCAGGTTGCGCGAGGGCATCACCAGCGTGACGGCCGTGACGAGGCCCGAGAGCTCGTCGCAGGCGAAGAGGGCGCGCTCCATGTCCGAGTGGCGCTCCGGCCCGACGCCGGCCGGGGCGTGGGTCTGGATCGCGCGGATCACGTCCTCGGGGTAGCCATGCTCGCGCAGGATCCTGCTGCCCTGCATCGGGTGGTCGGGGATGGTCGGGTACCGCTCGTAGTCGAAGTCGTGCAGCAGGCCGACGATGCCCCAGCGCTCCGGGTCGCCGCCATAGCGGGGGGCATAGGCGCGCATGCCCGCCTCCACCGCCAGGCCGTGCTTGATGAGGCCGGGCTTCTGCGTGTACTCGTTGAGCAGCTGCCACGCCTGCGCGCGGGTCGGGAGGGCGTCTGCCGACAAGGCTCGGTCCCCTTTCCGTATATGGGCACTCTACCGCACCGCCGCCCGAAAGGCCTGCGCCCGCGCCAGCGGATGAGGGTTCGTGGAGCGATCGCGATCGGCGGGATGGGATGGGCTGGGTCGCGGCGGCAGGCGAAGCGCACCGTTGCAGCGCCCGCCGCGCGCGGCCGCTCGATCGCCAGCAGGGAGACCGCCCGGCCCAACCTCGGCGGCGACACCCCGGATCGCCGCCGACCGGCTCGAGCTCGCCCTGGCGGGGCGACTCGCCGGACCACGCCAGGGCCGCCGGCCGCCACCGTCAGGTCGCCGTGGCCCGCTCCCAGAAACCGGAGTCGCCCCGACACGGAGGAGGTTCGGCCCTTGACCGGCACAGTGCCGCACTCGGGCGCTGAGCCGATGGACGGGCCACCACGCCCGACGGGGCGGCGGCCGCCGCCGTCACGGCAACCGCACCACCGCGGACCGAGCCACCTCGCGTCCGCTGGCGTCCAGGGCCACGGCCGCGAAGTACGGCCCGCCGCGATTGACGGCGATCGCCGTCTCGAACCCGCTCCGCTGGCCGCCCGCCGCCACCGACAGCGACGACGGGCTCGGGCCGGCCAGCACCCGCCAGGCCGCGAGCCCGGTGGCGCCGTTCCAGCTGGCGTAGGCCGTGACCCCGCCCGCGGTGCTGGGCAGCACCGCCAGGGCCGGATCCTCCGCCGGCCGCCCGGCCCAGTCGGCCAGGAACGCGCGGTAGGACTGGTCGTCCGCGGGCAGCCGCCCGTCCAGGACCAGCGACCCGCCCGCCGCGAACTCCGAGTAGTAGGGCTGGTCGCCCCAGCCCACGAACGCGCCCCCGTTCGGCAGCACCTGCATGCTGCCCTGGTTGGCGGCCAGCAGGTGCGCGGGGTGGGTGAACTGGGCCACCAGGCGCGCCTGCCGCGCCGCCTCGTCCACCTCCAGCACGATGCCCCGCGACTGCGGCTCCTCGGGCGGCGCGGCGCCATCGTCGAACACGGTGATCCGCCCGCCGGCCACCGCCCGCACATGGTGCTGCCAGTAGAACATGGCGCCCGGCCCCATGCGGAAGTCGGAGGCCTTGCCCCCCAGCCGCCAGACGATCTCGCCGCTGGCGCGCGCCACCTTGTAGACGGTCCACGTGTTCCGGGAGGAGATCAGCAGGTCGCCGTCCGGCGCCAGCGCGACCGAGTTCATATGGAAGTAGTCGTACGGGCCGGCGTTCGGTCCCGTCGCCAGGGCCTGCCGGCTCTCCGTCAGCGGCACGTGGTCCAGGCAGTCCCAGGCAAAGAGCAGCCTGCCGGTGGCGATGTCGATCTCCTGGGCCTGGCAGGCCAGCACCCTGCCCTGCGCGGGGCCGCCCGCCGCCGACAGGTCCGCCGTGGCCGTCCGGTAGGCCGTGATGAGGGCCGTCCCCCGCGGCGTCAGGTTCAGCTCGTGCAGGTCGGCCTGCAGGCCGTTGCCGCCGCGGATGGTCGCGATGGTGCGGTAGGACGCGTCCGCCACGTAGCCCATACCCTCGCCGTAGACGCTCACGACGGTCCCCTCCCACCAGGTCAGCACGGGGCGTCCCTGGTAGGTCTGGACCTGGAGGTCGAAGGGCGCGTTCGCCGCCGCCGGCAGGGGCCGGAACCAGACCAGGTCCCCGCCGCCGTCCAGGATCATCAGACCCGGCTGGCCCGGGCCGGTCGTGTTGTACCCCTTGGGCGAGAGCAGCACGTGGCCGCCGCTGCCGTGGCCCGTCACGGTGACAGTCGGCGGGCTGAGGTCGGGCCGGGACACGAAGCGCGAGACCCCGCCCAGCGCCGCCAACGCGGTGCCCGGCCGCGGCAGCCGGTAGCCGACGTAACCCGCCGCGGCGACGGCCGCCAGCTGTCCCGCGGCGCCGAGCGCCCGCAGCAGGAACTGGCGCCTGCCCATGGGCAATGCGGGCTGCCCCCTTGCGCCGAGCCCAGCGGCTCGTGATCAGGAGGTCCGCAAGGACCATCCAGCCCCAGCCTGCGCTGGGCCTGTGATGATCCTGTGTAAATTTCGACCGGCCTATCCGCCCTGCCCGGCGATCCGCCCTACCGCCGCATGAGCGCGTCCAGGGGCCGGCCCAGGACCATGGCCGCCGCCTCGGCCACGGCCTCCGACAGGGTCGGATGCGGGTGGATGCTGCCCTCGACATCCTCGGCCACCAGGCCGCACTGCACCAGCACGGAGGCCTCGGCCACCAGCTCGGTGGCGTGCGGGCCGATGATGTGGACGCCGAGGACCCGGCCGCCGGCCGGCTCGGCCACCAGCTTCACAAAGCCCTCGGTCTCCCCGGCGATCTGGGCCCGCCCCAGGGCCGAGAACGGGAAGCGGCCCACCTGGGGGTCGCCGCCCAGCGCCGCCCGCGCCTCCGCCTCCGTGAGCCCGACCCAGGCGACCTCCGGATGGCAGAACACGGGCGAGGGCACGAGCTGGCTCCCCCACTCCGCCGCGTGGCCCGCCAGCACCTCGGCCGCGACCAGGGCCTGCGCGAAGCCCGCGTGCGCCAGCATGGGCGCCCCGATGGCATCGCCCACCGCCAGCACGCTCGGCACGCTGGTGCGCAGGTGCGCATCGACCGGGATGATGCCGCCCCGCCCCAGCTGGATCCCCAGCGGCTCCAGGCCGAGGTCGGCGGTGTTCGCGCGCCGCCCGACGGCCACCAGGACCGCCTCGGCCGCGATCTCCTGGTGCCCCCCGTCCACCTCGACATCCACGCGGCGCAGACCGCCCGCCTCGCGGATGCCAGTCACCCTGGCGCTCGTCAGCACCCCGATCTTGGACCGGCGGAAGGAGCCGGCCAACCGCCGCGCCACCTCCTCGTCCGCCGGGGGCAGGAGCTGGGGCATCATCTCGACCACCGTCACCTCGGTGCCGTAGGCCGCGAAGATGCTGGCGAACTCGCAGCCGATCACGCCGCCGCCGATGATGCAGAGGCTCCTCGGCTGGGTGGTCATGAGCAGCAGGCCGTCGCTGTCGACCACGCCGGGGAGGTCGGCCCCAGGGATCGGCACGCGCGCGGAGACGGAGCCGGGGGCCATGATGACCGCATCCGCCGGCAGGCGTCCGGGCTCCGGCCCGGTGACCTCGACGGCGTTGGGTCCGGCCAGGCGCCCGCGCCCCCGCACGACGGTCACCCCGTTGCCCCTGAGCAGCTGCCCGAGCCCGCTGACGAGCCCGGCCACGACCTTGTCCCGCCGCGCGGCCATCTGGGCGTACTCGAACGCCACCCCGTCGAGGCGGACCCCGAAGTCGAATGCTCTGGTGGCGTCGCGCAATACGCGCGCCGCCTCAAACATCGCCTTCGTGGGGATGCAGCCGCGGTTCAGGCAGGTCCCGCCGACCCGGTCGGCCTCGACCAGGGTCACGTTGGCGCCAAGCTGTGCGCAGTGGATCGCGGAGGCGTACCCGCCGGGCCCGCCACCGACCACGATGACGTCAGGCAACGCTAGAAGGCTCCTTCCCCGGCCGGCGCGAAGATGGGGTGCCAAGGGGGCCTATTGCGCCGTGCCGATTCGGTTCTATCACTATCCGACCTGAACGTCCTGCCGCAACGCGAAGGCGTGGCTTTCGCAGGAGACGCTGCAGGAGCATCACATCTGGAACGACCCGCCCGCCCGGGAGGAGCTCGGCCGGATCGCGGCGGCCCTGCCCGGGGGCGCCCGGTCGCTCCTCTCCACCCGCAGCACCCGCTACCGGGAGCTCAGGGTCGACGCGGACGCCCTGTCCGACGAGGCGCTGCTCGACCTGCTGGCCCGGGAGCCGAAGCTGCTGCGGCGGCCGATCCTCTGGGACGGCACCCACGCGGTCGTGGGCGCCAAGCGGCCCGAGGTCGACGCGT
>DAHVAF010000243.1 GCA_027314765.1 Clostridia bacterium
AAAGGAGGTGGCACCGGCGGTCTGCGTGCCGCCGCCGCCGCCACCGACCAAGGACCCGTAGGCACCGTAGGCGCCATTACCGCCCATGCCGCCGCCGCCGCCGTCGTACCAAAAGTTGAGCAAGATCACCCCGCCATTGCCGCCCTGGGCGCTATTACTATCAAGTGTGCTGTTTTCCACGGTCACAGCGCCACCGTGCGAAAAAATCGCGCCCCCCGCCCCCAAGCCGCCGCCGCCGCCGCCGTAATAGGTACTGCCAACCAGGGTGCCGCCGCCGCCGCCTTGCGCCAGACCATCCTCCAGGAGGATGTTGTCCAGCGTCAGGCTGCCCTGGGAGTTGACGCCGGGCACGCCGGGCTGCACCGTGCCGGGGGCGTTTTGCACCTGCGGCGCCGAGACATGGAAGAAGCGGAAGGCGGGAGTGCCCGCAGCAGTCGAGCGCTGGATGATCGCCGCGGTGCTCGAGCTGCTCTCCACCGTGACGGTGCCCGTCACATCCGGCAGCCCGTTCGGACCGTCGACGTAGTTGTTGACTGTGCTGAGGACGTACGTTCCCTGCGACGGGTCGAGCTCGATAGTGTAGGGACCCGTCATGGCACCGGTTCCGCACTCGTTGCTTGCGTTGTTGTCCTGGGCTGCCTGCATGGCGTTGACCAGAGAGCACTCCGCAGGCACCTGGATGGTGGTGCCTGCACCGGCCATCGCCGGCAAGGAATTCAGCCCCGTGAATGCGCACCAAGTCGCAAGAAATACGGCCGTAAGAACCCAGGTGCGGAGGTGCCGGAACCCCACCCTTCGCATGGTCGGCGAGTTCCCCTTTCAGCGGGTCGAGCGGTTAGAATACGAGCCTTGCCGTCCCAAGTACCCGGCTGGCGTGCGAATGACCACCGGGCGACCGCGGCACGGTTCTCAAGCGGAATCTCGCGCCTGCCGCGAAGTGCGATGCAGCTTCGCTGGCCGCAGTGGCGCCATCCCAACTAACCCACACGTGAAGCTGCAGCGGATTCAGAACCGGTGGGTCATCGCCTGCCATTGCCTGAAGGGGGGATTCGAACAACGAGCGCGGCGTACTTCCTTCCGCCAGGGCGCGTGGCAGACACCTGGGCGCTTCCGCCGTAGTCCACCGTCTTGCGAGACCCACAGGGCACAATCGGACATCCAGCCTGCGTTCTTTAGCGCCGCAATGCACTCCGAGAGCTGGTCCATTGGGAAATCACGCCCGGGCACGAACGTTCACTTGCCTCAAGGGCCGATTCGCAACGGGCTACTGGGGACGAGCATCGGTACCGCCCGGCGATCCGCGACGTCGAAAGCTGACCCTCGGGAGCGGACGATCGAGGCGGTCGCGCCGCCGTCCAGGCTGGACCGTGGCCACAGTGCTGCGGGTTCGGCCTCGCCGGAGCGGGTTCCGGCGGCTCGGATCGTGCCGACGGGAGCCAGCCGCCAAGGGCCAGGGCGCCCTCCGACACTCCGGGACGAGCAAGCCGGCTCGGCTGGGGTCGCCGTACCGGAGGATGGTGCGGCCGACCTCAGTCCGCTGCGGCGGCCTGTGGGTGAGCGACCCGGGCCTGCATCTGTCGCGGGAGCGCCTCCGCCAAGGCCGCGATCGTCCCCGGGCTGGCCACGCCCCCCTGCCGGCTCTCTCCAGCCTCTGTTATGGGGGCAGCGGCACCATGGCCCTCAACTGGATGAGTGCCCAATTGTCCTGCCAAGCCGGCGCGTGATCGGGCCCCCCCGGCACGGTCTGATTCGGCGGCTGCCAAACCGTGGGCACCCCAGCGAGGGCTCGCGGTGTCACGCCGGGCACGCGCCTGCCCGGCACTCCGGAAGCCCCCGGCCGCGATCTTGGCCATGTGCACGCCCCCGGCCGCCCTGGCAGGCCGCTGCCCGCGCAAGGACCCGGCCGGCCGCCGCCGAACCCCGTTCCATGACCTACACACTGACCGGCGGCACGGTACTCGACGGGCGCGGCGGGCGCATCCCGCAGGGCACCGTCGTCGTGCGCGACGGGCGGATCGCGGCGGTGGGCGCCGCCGGGCAGGTGCCCGAGCCGCTGGCGGCCGAACGCGTCGACACGACCGGCCGCACCGTGATGCCGGGGCTGTTCGACGCCCACGTCCACGTGCTCGCGCACGCGGGCCCCCACCCCCACAGCCCGCGCACGTGGCCCATCATGACGTTCCCCGAAGAGCAGCTGCTGCACGCCGCCGCCAACGCCCGCCTGGCGCTGGACTGCGGGATCACCACGCTGCGCGACATGGCTGGAGGGCGCGCCGAGGTGGCCCTGAAGCACGCCCTGGATGACGGCGTGCTCGATGGCCCCCGCCTGGTCACGTCCGGCTTCATCGGGATGACGGGCGGCCACGGGGACATGTTCTTCCCGCCCTCCCTCAGCCGGCGGCCGTTCCCCGTCGCCGACGGGCCCGACGCCTGCCGGGCGGCGGTGCGCGCGCATGTGCGGGACGGGGTCGACCTCATCAAGATCTGCACCAGCGGCGGTGTGCTGTCGCTCGGCGACGCCGTGGCCTGGCGCAATTACACGGACGCGGAGGTCGCCGCCATCGTCGACGAGGCGCACGCCCTGGGCCGCCGGGTGGCCGTCCACGCGCACTCGCGGGCCGGCATCGCGCAGGCGCTGGCCGCCGGGGTCGACACGATCGAGCACGGCACCGAGCTGGACGACGAGCTCGCGGCGGCGATGGCCGAAGCCGGCTGCTACCTCTGCCCCACGCTGACGATCTCGGCCTACCTGGTGCACGAGGGCGCGGCGCACGGCATCGAGGCCGAGGCTTTGGAGAAGGCGCGGGCCGCGCACGCGCGGCACCGCGAGTCCATCCGCCTCGCGTGGCGCGCCGGCGTGAAGCTGTTCTCCGGCACGGACTCGTGCAACGCCATGCCCTTTGGGCGCCACACGTCCGAGCTGGTGGCGCTGGTGAACGACGTCGGCCTGACGCCGATGGAGGCCGTCGTGGCCGCCACGTCGCGCGCGGCCGAGGCGTGTGCGCTGGCGGGACGGACCGGCGCCCTGGCGGCCGGCCTGGCCGCGGATGTCCTCGTCGTCGACGGCGACCCCCTGGCCGACATCCGGGTCCTGGAGGACCGCGCCCGGGTCGTCGGCGTCTTCCGCGACGGTCGCCTCATGGTCGAGCGCGGGCTCAGGCGGCGGGGAGACGGGTGACCCCCGGCGCACCGCCGGCCACCGTGCTTGCGGCCTTCGGCGCGGCCGGGCAGCCGGTGCGGCTCACCGGGGGGCGGGGTGCGGCCTGGCGCGTCGGGAACCTCGTCCTGAAGCCACTGGACATCAGCCCCGCGGAGCTTGCCTGGCAGGCGCAGGTCGCGCAGTCGATCCGCCGCGAGGGCTTCCGGCTCGCCACGCCCCTGTGCGCCCGCGACGGGTCGCTGGCCGCTGGCGGCTGGTCCGCGTGGGAGTTCGTGAAGGGCCGTCATGAGGCGGGACGCTGGCTCGACATCATCGCGGCCGGCGAGCGACTTCATGCCGCCGTCGCCGGCCTCCCCTGGCCGGACTTCCTTCGGGCGCGCGTGGATCCGTGGGCCGCGGCGGACAGGGTCGCGTGGGGCGAGGCCGATCCGGAAAGGCTCGGGCGCGGCTCCGGCGTGGCCGATCTTCTCGCGGCGCGGCGCCCCATTGCGGGCGCGAATCAGGTCGTTCACGGGGACCTGACGGGCAACGTCCTCTTCGCCGACCCCCTGCCGCCCGCGATCATCGATCTCGCCATCTACTGGCGACCCGCCGCCTACGCGAGCGCCATCGTCGTCGCTGACGCGCTCGTGTGGGAGGGGGCCGATCCGCGGGTGTTTGATACCCTGGGCTCCACCCCAGACTTCTCCCAGCACCTGATCCGGGCCCTGATCTTTCGGATCGTGGCCCACCAAGACCCGCGCTCCGCCGACCGCTTCCTCCCCACGGTGGCGCTGGCCTGCCGCTTGGCGCAGAGCGGTTGATTTCGGCTGCCGCTTACGATATGTGTGAGGCATGAATACGAACGCATGTGCGGCTCCATGGCTTTCCCAAAGTACTGTCACAGACCCCGGCGACATGGCCGCGTGGCTGGCCGAGGTCCCCGTGGACATCGCCGGCATCCGGCAGGTAAGCCAGGAGTTGGTCGTCCACTATACCGGGGCGACCGACGGCTCGTTCGTGCCGGTCCGCGGGGAGCGCCTGCGCGAGGTGGACCTGCGCTATGCCGACGCGATGCTCCGCCGGCTCCGGGCCCTGGGCGAGCCGCGCCTCGTCAGGGCGCGCCCGCTCTCCGAGCGCATCGCCGGCTGCTGCCGCGACTTCACGCTGCTATTCGTCACCCTGGCCCGCGCCAAGGGGATCCCCGCCCGGCTGCGAGTCGGATACGGCACCTACTTCCGGCCCGGATGGTGGCTCGACCACGTGGTCGCCGAGGTGTGGGACGGCGCGGCGGCACGCTGGCGCCTCGTGGAGCCCGAGATCACGGACTCCTTCGCCCGCGACAGCGCGGCAGGCGGGCGGCTCGACCCCCTGGATCTGCCGCCCGATCGGTTCGTCACGGGCCCGCGGGCCTGGCTGGCGGCCAGGGCGGGCGAGATCGACCCCGAACGGTGTGTGGTCGCGCCGGACCTCGATGAGCCCTACACGCGCGGCTGGTCCTCCCTGCGCGCGCACGTGGTCCTCGATCTGGCGGCGCTGGCCAAGGTCGAGATGGTGCTGTGGGATCAGTGGGGGCTCCTCGACGACGCCGATCCGCTGGCCCGGGCCCCGCTGCTCGACGCCGTGGCGCGCGACACCGCGGATCCGGCCGTCCGAGCGGCCACGGTCGCGCGCTGGATCGGCCACGACGGCATCGCCGTGCCGGACACGGTCACCAGCTATAGCCCGGCCTGGCAGGGTCCCCGCCCGGTTGACGTGCGCCGGGCCCGTGGGGGCGTCCTCCCGGCCTGAGACACCGCCGGCCGGACACGGCTGCCAGCCACAGTCCGGCCCGCCAGGGCGTCCGCCCGGTTGACGTGCGCCGGGCCCGTGGGGGCATGTTGCGGGTCGGAGGCGGTCACCATGGATCGGCGCCGCGCGGTCGGGGGATCGTGCCGAGCGCGGTGCCCGATGCGGCCCGGGCCCTCCGCCTGACGGGGCGCCCGCTGCATGAGCGCGCACCGTGCGGCTTCCACCGCCGGCCGGTCGTGCCGAGCGTCGCCCATCCCCAGGAATGACGGGTCTCCTGCTCGGTCCACGCGGCCTGCTGGCTCCACCGCCGGCCTGCGGTGCCCGACGCGGCCGCCACCCAGGGCCCCCACCTGAGAGGGCTCCCGCCCACCTCCTGGCTCCGCCGCGCCGGTCGCGGAACCCGGGCGGCGCGAGGCGCGCCGGCCTACTCCAGCCCCTGCGGCCGGGGCTCCGCCGCGGCCAGGGCAAGCTCGCCCGCCCGCTCGGCCGCCCGCAGGACCGCGTCGACCAACGCCTGCGAGAACCCCCGCGCGTCCAGAACCTCCAGGGCGGCCACGGTCGTGCCGCCCGGTGATGCGACCTGCCGCACGAGCTCGCGGGGCCCGTGCTCGCTCGCCAAAGCCAGCTTGGCGGCCCCGAACACGGTCTGCGCCGTGAGGCGGCGGCCGACCTCCGGCGCCAGGCCCATCCGGCCCGCGGCCAGGTGCAGGGCCTCCATGAGCAGGTAGACGTACGCGGGCCCGCTGCCGGAGAGCGCCGTGACCGCGGCCAGGTCGCCCTCCTCGACCACGATCACGTCGCCGACGGCCGAAAGCAGCGACCGGGCCGTCTCCAGGTGCTCCGCCGTGGCGGCCGGGCCGGCCGCGATGGCCGTGGCGGCGGATGCGACGGCGCTCGGGGTGTTGCTCATGGCCCGCACCACCGGCAGGCCGGGCAGCCGGCAGAGCTCACCGATCGCCCGCGAGGGCAGCCCGGCCACCAGCGAGATGATGAGGTGGCGCGCCTCGGACAGATGCGGCGCCAGCGCGCGCAGGGCGGCCGCAGCGTCGACGGGCTTCACCGCCAGCACGATCGTGGGGGCGGCGGCACACAGCTCCGCCCTGTCCCGCGTGACGCACACACCCATGGCGGCCAGGGCGGCGAGCCGGTCGTCCCGGCTACGGTTGCAGGCCCAGACGGCACCCGCCGGCAGCGAAGGTCGGCCGCCCAGCCAACCCGCCACCAGCGCCCGCGCCATCGAGCCGGCACCCACAAGGCCCACCGTCCGGTCCATGCACCCTCACTCCTCACGCCAGATCCCACGGAGCACAAAAAGGGCCCCCCGAAAGGACGGGGGACCCGTGGTACCACCTTTCTGAGCGCGGGGCGCGCGGGCGCCACCGGCTCACTCGACGCCTTGCTACCCGGGTGGCACCCGGCCGGGCTTTCGGGCGACCTGCGCCCTTGCAGCCCGCGGCATTGGGATCTGGGAGCCGCGCGCCCGGAACGCCAGCCTTTCAGCCTTGGGCCGGCTCTCTGGGGTTGCCCGGTGCGCGCGGAACGATCCCGCATTGCCGTCGTATGGAGAATTGCCTCACCTTACCCCGGTCCGCGGCTGGCCGTCAAGGGGCGGGGCAGCCTACCCCCATGGCCACCGTCACCGGCACCCTGCTGAGCCTCGACACGGACCGCGTCTCGCTGGCCAACGGCCCGCACGTGCTCTCGCTCTCCACCCTGGGCGAGCCCGTTCCCGCCAACCTGCGAACGGGCGACGAGGTGGCCGGTTGGCGGCAGGGCCCTGGGGTGCGCGAGCTGCGCCTGGCGCGCATCCGGACCGACATTGGCGCCGTCGAGGCCGGCCCCGACGCCGCCCACATCCGCCTGGACACCGGCCTGCGCACCTGGAGTCTGCACGCCCGGGGCTGGCCGCTGCCGCCGGCGGGCGCCCTCCGCCTCAAGATCTGCCACGACGGCCATCTGGCCCTGTGGATCGCCGATGGCGAGGGCGACGTCTGGCTGCCGCCAAGCCCCCGCGACTGTGATGATTCGGTGAAAGGCGCCCGCCCCTTCCGGCACACGGCGTCCATGCTCCGGCGGTAACCTGCCGCCGGAAGTGCGATGCCCGTGTGGATGCCGGGCCTGGCCGGCGCCCTTGCCCTGCGGGTCTGCACCCTCTTCATGCCGCCCTCGCTGGTCCAGCTGGCCGGGGCCCGCGTCCCGCAGCTCCCGCCCGGCGCCGGTGCACTCGGAGGTGAGCCTGGGCAACGTGCGCGAGCAGCCCTTCGCCGAGATCTGGGCCAGCGAGCGGTACCAGGCCTTCCGCGCCGCCCTGCAAAGCGATGCGCCGCCCGGCGTGCCGCCGCGGCTGCGGCGTCAGGTGGACTCTCTGAGGGGTTGCGGGCCGGCGGCCTAGCCGTCCGCGGAGGGCTCGGGTCCGACCGCGGGCCCGACCACGGCCACCCGCCGCGCCACCACGTCCACGGCGACCACGTTGAGCGCCGTCATCTGCTCGATGGCGGCGCCGATGCTCGCCTGCGCCGCCGCCAGCGCGGTCGGCAGGTGGGCCCCGAAGCGCGCCACGACGTCCACCGCCACGCGCACGCCGGCCGGGTCGACCTCCACCACGGCCCGCTGCGCCGCCATCACCCCGTCGACATCGCAGGCGGCCCGCTCCGCGATGGCCCCGATCACCGTGTCGGAGATGAAGAACTTGCCCAGGGCGCTGAAGGTGGGCCGCACCATGGACTTCTCGATGACCTGCTCCTCCTGGCGGCCGCCGCGCCGGAACAGGCGCAGCGGGTCCACCAGATAGCCCGAGAAGGACTTCCGCACCTCGAAGGTCGGCGCCGGGATGACGTGCTTTCCCTCCAGCCGCCGGATGCGCCGCGCCCGCCGGATCTCGTCCGGCGACGCGATCTCGCGGATGTCGATGACCTTATCGGGCCGCGGCAGGTCCAGGGCGTCGGTGATGAGCTCGACCATGTGGCGGCTGGTGCCGAGGATGAGCACCCTCTCCGGCCGGTCGGCCTGCAGGGCCGCCCGCACGTCGTCGGCATGCCCCGGCTCCGCGAAGATGGCGCGCCGCACGGCGGCCATCCGCGAGTCCTCCTTCTTCGCCGACTCCCCCGCGACGATGCGCGCCCCGACGATGAGCAGCCCGTCGTCGATGATGTGGCCGATCCCGTACGCCGTGGCCACGAGCGAGGCGCGGTGGCTCTTGCCCGTGCCAGCCGCCCCAACCAGGGCGTAGACTTCCACGCCGATTAGGTCGCGGCGGCGATCGCCGCCGCGTCCAAAGCGGTTCCGATGTCCCCCTCGCCGTGCGCCAGCGACAGAAACGCCACCTCGAACTGGGAGGGCGGCAGGTAGACCCCCCGCGCCAGCATGGCGTGGAAGAAGCGCGCGAAGCGGTCGGTGTCGGGGAAGAACGCCGTCAGCATGCTGCCCAGGTGCTCGACGCGAGCGTCGGGGAGGGCCGCGCTCAGGCCGGCCGCAAGACGCGTGCCGAGCTCGTTCAGCCGCTCGTAGCTGCCCGGCTCGCGGAGGCGGCGCAGCGTCGCGAGGCCTGCCGCCACGGCCACCGGATTGCCGGAAAGGGTGCCGGCCTGGTAGACGGGTCCAGACGGGGAGATCTGCGCCATCAGGTCGCGGCGGCCGCCGTAGGCCGCCAGGGGGAAACCGCCGCCGATCACCTTGCCCAGGCACGTCAGGTCGGGCCGGATGCCGTGGAGGCCCTGGGCGCCACCCCAGCCGACGCGGAAGCCCGTGATGACCTCGTCGAAGATCAGAAGCGATCCGGAGGCGGTGCACAGGCGGCGGAGCCCCTGCAGGAAGCCGTCCACCGGCAGGACCAGGCCCATGTTGCCAGCGACGGGCTCGACGATGACGGCGGCGATCTTGCCGCCCTCGCGGCCGAAGAGGGCCTCGGCGGCGGCGAGGTCGTTGTAGGGGAGGACGCGCGTGTCGGCGGCCACGGCTGGGGTCACGCCGGGGCTGTCGGGGACGCCGAAGGTCAGGCCGCCCGAGCCCGCCTGGACCAGCAGCGCATCGACGTGGCCGTGGTAGCAGCCGGCAAACTTGACGACGACCGAGCGGCCGGTGGCGGCGCGGGCCAGGCGCAGGGCGGACATGGTGGCCTCCGTGCCGGAGGAGACGAGCCGCACCATCTCCACGGCGGGCATGGCCTCGCAGATCGTCTCGGCCAGCTCGACCTCGCCGGGCGTCGGCGCCCCGTAGCTGCTGCCGCGCTCCAGCGCCGACTTGGCGGCGGTGACCACCTCGGGGTGGGCGTGGCCCAGGATCAGCGGGCCCCACGACATCACGAAGTCGATGTAGCGGTTGCCGTCCACGTCGAAGATGTACGGGCCCGCGCCCCGGGCGATGAAGGGGGGCGTGCCGCCGACCGAGCGGTACGAGCGCACGGGGCTGTTCACGCCGCCGGGGATGCGGGCCTGGCCGCGGGCCAGCCACTCCGCCGAAGTCAAGGTGTCGTTCGCTCCTCTGGGGTCAGCAGGTCCGCCACGGCACCGCGCGCGGCCCGGCGCAGACGGTCGGGGCCCTTGCCCACGCGCCACTCGGCCAACGTCACAGCGCCTTTCGCTCCTCTGGGGTCAGCAGGTCCGCCACGGTGCGGCGCGCGGCCCTGCGCAGACGGTCATAGCCCCCTGCCTGTGCCCGGTTCCGCCGAAGTCACAGCGCCTTGCGCTCGTCCGGGGTCAGCAGGCTCTCCACGGGCCTCCGCCCCGCCTTCCGCAGACGGTCGGGGCCCTTGCCCGCGCGCCACTCGGCCAGGCCGAGGACCGCCTCCGCCTCTGGCAGGCCTGGCGCCCGGGCGAGGGCCTCGCCCGCCAGCACAATGGCCGACCTGGGGTCGCCCCGGCGCAGTCCGATGATGGCGCGCCGCAGCCAGGGCAAGGGATTCGTCGCTTCGGACGCGGCCAGCCCCTGCCACAGCGCATCGGCCTGATCCCAATGCTGGCGCCGCTCCTCGAGCGCCGCAAGGGCGGTGCGGGCCGGGGGATGGTCGCCGGCCTTGGTCCAGAGCGCCTCCGCCTGCGCCTGCTCCCCCTGCGCCAGATGCAGCGCCCCTGCCTGGGTCAGCGCCTCGGCGTGGTCGGGGGACTTGGCCAGTACCGCGTTCACCTCGGTCCAGGCCGCCTTGGTCTGTCCGGCCGCACCGAGGGCGCCGGCAAGGCGCACGCGGATCAGCAGGTCGTCGGGCGCGGCGCTGGCGGCCACCCGCAGGTGACGCACGGCGTCGTGCACATCGCCCTTGGCGAGACTCGCCAGGCCGAGGTTGTAGTCGATGATGGGCCGCTTGTCCCCCAGTCGCTTGGCCCGCTGCGCCACCCCGATGGCGTCGTCGAACTGGCCGAGGTCGAGGAGGCCGGCGGCGACGTTGCCGAGCAGCACCAGGTTCTCGGGCTCCTGCTGCAGGCCGCGGCGCCAGGCCTCCAGGGCAGCATGCCGGTCCCCCATGGCCAGCCGCACTTCGCCCAGGGCCTCGGCGGAGCGCGCCACGATGCCGGGCGGCGTGCCGGGGCTGCCCTCCAGGGCCTGCTCGAGCTGCGCCGCCGCGTCGTCCAGGCGCCCCTGCATCGCCAGCAGCCGTCCGAGCATATAGCGCGGCACGGTCTGGCCGGGCTCGATCTGCAGCAGGTGGCGCCAGCAATCGGCGGCGCCGCCGGCGTCACCCGTGTCGGCCAGGGCCACGCCCAGCAGGTAGAGGGTGCGGGGCTCGTCGGGCTTCAGATCGGCCGCGCGCCGCAGCGGCGGCACGGCGGCAATGGGGTCGCTGCGCTGGAGGTTGGCGACGCCGAGCTGAAACAGGGCCTCGTGGTTGTTGGGCTGGCGCTCGATCAGCTCGTTGAGGCGGGAGATGGCCTCCTCCAGGTGGTCGGGGGCGAAGGGACCCCGCGCCGGCGGGGAGGACCCTTGCTGCCCCTTCCGCGCCATCAGCCGAGATCCTCCGCGACGCGGTCGAAAAGGCCGCGCGCGGCGACGGCACCCTCAGGGTCCAACACCGCCAGGTCTTCACGCCGCAGCTCCGGGGAGATCGCGCGCAACTCGGCGTCCGTGAGGGCCGCCGGATCCCGCTCCCCGCAGACCCGCACAAGGGAGCCGGCCACCCCGTGCGCCTCCCGGAAGGGCATGCCCCGCTTGGCCAGGGCGTCCGCCAGATCCGTGGTTCCGGACCAGTCGCCGACCAGGGCCGCCCTCATCCGGTCGGCCCGGGGCTTCAGCGTCGCCACCATGCCCGTCATGGCGTCCAGGCACGCCACCAGGGTGTCCACGGCGTCAAAGCAGGCTTCCTTATCCTCCTGCATGTCCGAATGGTACGCCAACGGGAGGCCTTTGAGCACGCTGAGCAGCGTCATCAGGTCGCCGAACACGCGGCCGGCCTTGCCGCGCACCAGCTCCGCCACGTCCGGGTTCTTCTTCTGCGGCATGATGGACGACCCCGTCGCGAAGGCGTCGTCAATCTCGACGAAGGCGAACTCGCGGGAGCTCCAGAGCACGAGCTCCTCGCCCAGGCGCGAGAGGTGGACCATGAGGATGGCACCGGCGGCGAGCAGGTCCAGGACGAAGTCGCGGTCGGACACCGCGTCCATGCTGTTCGCATAGACGCCGGCCAGGCCCAGGTCCTTCGCGACCATCGCCGGCTCCAACGGGAAGGAGCTGCCCGCAAGTGCGGCAGCGCCAAGGGGCGACCGGTCAACCCGCGCCCGCGCCTCCGCAAGGCGCGTCACATCCCGCTCAAGCATGTGCCAGTAGGCCATCCAGTGCAGGGCCAGCGGGACCGGCTGCGCGTGCTGGAGGTGCGTGAACCCGGGCATGATGATCCGCGCGTCCAATGCGGACTTCGCCTGGTCGCGAAGTGCCTGCTGCAGGCCGCGCACACCCTCGATCAGCTCGCTCTCGGTTTCCTTCACGTACAGGTGCATGTCGAGCGCGACCTGGTCGTTCCGGCTGCGGGCGGTGTGCAGCTTGCCACCGACAGGGCCCACGATCTCGGTCAGGCGGCGCTCGATGTTGAGGTGGATGTCCTCCAGCTCGACGCGGAACGGGAAGGTTCCCGCCTCCAGCTCGGCGGCTACTCGGTTCAGTCCATCGACAAGCTGCCGTACCTCGGCGTCATCCAAGACGCCGACCTTCCCGAGCATCCGGGCATGGGCCATGGAGCCGGCGACGTCCTGTCGCCACAGGCGCCGGTCGAAACCGATCGACGCCGTGAACTTTTCCGCCTGCCGGCCGCCGGACTCGGAGAAGCGGCCGCCCCACATCTTCTCGTTCACCTGGCGCTCCCCCATGCAAAAAAGGACGAGCCGTCACGGCCGCCCTCAAAATGGCACCTGCTGCGCAGGTGCTACCCCTCGCTCTCGGGCTCTCCGAGGGCGGTGCGGACACGGCCGACCAGGTCTTCACGCCCGAGGTATCCGACGAACTTTTCCAGCTCGTCGCCCTGGCGGAAGAGGATCATGGTCGGAATGCTGCGCACGCTGTACACCGTCGCGGCGACCGGGTTCTCGTCCACGTTGAGCTTCACGACCTTGACCGCCTCGGCCAGGTCGCGGGCCGCCTCCTCGAGCACGGGGTTCAAAAAGAGGCAGGGCTTGCACCAGGGCGCCCAAAACTCGACCAGGATGGGATCCCTGGACTTGAAGACCTGCTCTCCGAATGTGGCGTCGGTCAATTCCAGGATCTCGGCCACCGGCGCTTCCCCCCGGTCGGAGACGGCTTGAGTGACGGATTTTCATATTCGACGGCCGGGGTGTGTTCCCTGCCGGAGGCACGGGCGGGAACCACCGGCCCCGCCCGCGAAGCACAACCGCCGTGATGCGGTCGCTGCGCGAGATCCCACCGCCCATCCGCGTCCTGGCGGCGGTGTCGTTTGTGGCCACCATGGGCGGCTCACTGATGGGTCCCCTGGTGACGCTTTACGTGCACGAGGTCCTGGGCCGCAGCGTCGCGGTGGCCGGCCTCGTCCTGATGTTTCAGGCGCTCGCGGGGATCGGCGGACAGATGGTCGGCGGGGCGGCGCACGACCGCATGGGCGGGCGACGCCCCTTGATCGCCGCCCTTGCGGCGGCGGGCGCCATCTGCGTCCTGCTGGCGCTCGACCGGACGTGGACCGGGTACGTGGCGCTGATGATCGGCTTCGGCTTCGTGCGGGCCGCGACCATGGCGCCGATCAACGCCATGACGCCCGCCTTCTGGCCTGGCGGCGGGCGACGCGCCTTCAACGCGCTCTATGTGGTCCGCAACGTCGGGTTTGCGGCCGGCGCCGCCATCGGCGGCATTGCCGCCCAGCGGTCCTTCGCCCTCGCCTTTGCCGTCGCGGCTGGCGTGTTCATGCTTGCGGCCGCTCTGGTGGCCGCCACACTCCCGCAGCCAGCCCGTGTGCTGCCCGTGGGCCGTCCCCTCCCCGCGGCCGATGTGCAGGGTGCGCGCGCTCCCTGGCGGGCGCTGCTCGCCCTCGGCGCGGGCACGATCCTGGCATCGGCCGTCTACGGCCAGTGGTCGACCACCGTCGCCGTCGATATGGGGAGCCTCGGCATCCCGCTGAGCACCTACGGCCTGCTCTGGACCCTGAACGGCCTGGTCGCCGTGGCCCTGCAGCCCCTCGGCAACCTCGCCGTGCGGAGGCTCGGCCCGCGCCTGCACCGCCACCTGGTGCTCTCGGCGGCCATGTACGCCCTGGCGTTCGGCTGCCTGCTGGTCACGCACCGCCTGTGGGGCTTTGTGGCGAGCATCGGCCTGCTCACCGCTGGCGAGATCTTCGACCGCCCCGCCTGGCCGGCCGTCATGGCCGGCTTGGCGCCTCAGGGCCGCGCGGGCGCCTACCAGGGGCTGCTCGGGACGATGCAGAGCGCGGGCCGGATGCTGGGACCCGTCGGTGGCGGTGCCCTATACGACGCCGCGGGTCCGCGGACGGTTTGGTGGGCCGCGTCGTCGTGCGCCCTGGCGGCCATGGCCGCTTACGCGGCCATCAGCGGTAAGCCAACCCGGTCTCCGCGTCGAACACGTGGATTTTCGCAGGGTTGAGGTTGATCGGGCAGTGGTCGCCCGGCCGCGCGCTCAGATCCGGCGACACCCGCGCCGTGAGCTGCCCGCAGGGCGAGGACAGGTGGAGATACTGCTCGGCGCCGAGGGGTTCGACCACTTCGACGACGGTGTCCAGCTCCCATCCGCCGTGCGCCCCCGCCCGCTCGCCGCCGACCCAGATGTCCTCGGGCCGCACGCCGACCTCCATGCGCCGCCCCCGCGCCGGCTTCAGCGCGTCTTCCAGGCGCGCCGGCACCGGGCGGCTGACGCCGCCCAGGACCACGCCGCCCTCGCCGAGCGTCGCGTCCATGAAGTTCATGGCCGGCGAGCCGATGAACGCCGCCACGAACCGGTTGCGCGGCCGGTCGTAGAGCGCCTGCGGCACGTCGATCTGCTGCACGAGCCCGTCCTTCATGACCACGATGCGCTGACCCATCGTCATGGCCTCGACCTGGTCGTGCGTGACGTAGATGAACGTGGTGGCCACCCGCTGGTGGAGCTTGCTGATCTCCGCCCGCATCTGCACCCGCAGCTGGGCGTCCAGGTTGCTGAGCGGCTCGTCCATCAAAAAGACCGACGGGCTGCGCACAATGGCCCGCCCCAGGGCCACGCGCTGGCGCTGGCCGCCGGACAGCTCCTTCGGTCGCCGCCGCAGCAGCTCGCCGATGCCCAGCACGTCCGCCGCCTCGCGCACCCGCCGCTCGATGTCCGCGCGCGGCAGCCGCCGCAGCTTCAGGGCGAAGGCCATGTTGTCGTAGACGGTCATGTGGGGATAGAGGGCGTAGTTCTGAAACACCATCGCGATGTCGCGGTCCTTGGGCTCGACGTCGTTGACCAGGCGGTCGCCGATGTAGATCTCGCCGTCGCTGACGTCCTCCAGGCCCGCGACCATGCGCAGGGTCGTCGTCTTGCCGCAGCCGGAGGGTCCCACCAGCACCAGGAACTCGCGGTCCTCGATCTCGAGGTTCACGTCAGCGACGGCGCGCACGTCCCCAAACCGCTTGCCGACGTTGACCAGCCGCACCCGCGACATCCGCCCGCCTCCCCACTCCGCGAAGCGGAGCGTTCTCCACGGCACTGCCCGAATCCTCGGGGGCGGGCGCGCCGCCCGTCCCCGAGGCGAGTCTCCGTCACTCGTTGCCGGCCGCGGCGCCCACCGCCGGCGCCAGGACAAGCCGCTCCTCGCGCCCCATCTGCTCCAGGCTCTGTCCGCTGGGCTCGGGCAGGCGCTGCGTGAGCAGGGCGCCGATCACGGCAAACAGGGCCGTGATCATGAGGGTTCCCGCGAGCCCGAGGGACTTGCTCAGCAGGGGGAACACGAACACCCCGATGAACGCCCCCACCTTGCCGATGCCGGCCGCCAGTCCGTGCCCGGTCGTCCGGCTCGTCACCGGATAGACCTCGGCCGGGATGATGAAGGTCGTGACGTTCGGCCCGAACTCCGTGAAGAAGTAGCTGAGGGCGTACACGATCAGGAAGAGCGCGACGGTGCTGGTGGCGCCGGGCACAAGGCCCAGGAAGGCGAAGCAGGCGGCCATGACCACGAAGCCGATCCACTGCAGCCGCTTGTGGCCGATGCGGTCGACGGTGAGCATGGCCGTGATGTAGCCGGGCGCCGCCGCCACGGCGAAGATGATCAGGCTCCATGCCGTGGACTGGAGCAGGGTGGCGCCGGGAGCGACGATCTTCAGGATCAGGGGCGTGGAGATCGTGTTGCCATACAGGGCGTAGTCCAGCAGGAACCAGCAGCCGCCCGTCGCCAGGATCAGCGCCAGGTTGCGGCGGTCGCCGATGAAGCTGGCGAAGCTCTGGCGCACCCGCGGCTCCTTCTGCGCCGGGCGCGCGATGGAGCCGGAGCTGTACTGCTCGAGGCTGGCGGCCGCGGCTGCCGTGTCGCCCTGCACCCGCGCCTTGAAGCGCGGGGACTCAGGCAGCGTGCGCCGCAGGTAGATGACGGCCAGCGCGGGCAGCGCCCCGAGGCCCAGCATCAGGCGCCACGCGATCGCGTGCGGCACGCCGCCCGCCAGCAGGACCAGGGCCACCGCCGGCCCGACGACCAGGCCGAGGGCCTGGTTGCTGAACACCATGGTGACCAGCCGGCCGCGGTCCTTGCGGTTGGCGTACTCGCTCATGATGACCGCGCTCACCGGGTAGTCGCCGCCGATGCCGACGCCGAGGATGAAGCGGAAGATGATCAGCAGGGTGATGTTCGGCGCGAAGGCCGAGGCGATGGCGCCGACCGCCATGATCGCGGCCTCCAGGCCGTAGATGGCCTTGCGCCCGTATACGTCGGCGATGCGGCCGAAGATGAAGGCGCCGACGAAGGCCGCGATCAGGGATGTGCTCCCCAGAAGACCGATGAGCACGGGCGAGGGGTGCCACTGCGCCTCGATCAGGACCATGGCGGCGCCGATGATGAACAGGTCGTACGCGTCCGTGAAGAAGCCCATTCCAGCCGTCAGCATGGCCCGCAGGTGAAAGAAGCTCAGCGGGGCTTCGTTCAGGGACTCGGTCAACGAGCCGCTGCGCGAGTCCAATCCGCCACCTCCCAAGGTGATGATTGCGTCACCTTAGAGGTAACAGTCCGAGGTTGCGGGTCGGGGATGGGCTTGTTAAGGGTCCGTGAGGCCGCGTGGGACCCCTTACAGATCCCCGCGCAGGTCGCGGTCGCGGTGGGCGATGCGCGCCGCCGCCGCCGCCGCCACGGCCGACACCAGGTCGTCCAGGTAGGTGTTGCAGCGGATGCCGTCGTGGCCGCCGCGGTCGATGATCCCGACGATGGCGGGCTTGACCTTGTCCAGGTAGCCGAAGTTCGTGAGCCCGATGGTCCCGTAGACGTTGACGATGGAGAGGGCCATCACCTCGTCGATCCCGTAGAGGCGGTCGTCCTCGAACACCATGCGCTGCAGCGGCTCCGGCAGCAGGCCGCGCTCCGCCAGCTCGTCGAGGGCGATGCCCGTCAGCAGGGCGTTGGCCACCTCGCGCTTCTCCAGCACGGCATCGACGCTCTCCAGGCAGAGCTCCAGCGTGAGCCCCGGCACGAATTCGCGCTGCAGGTCGAGCACCAGCTGGGCCACGTCCTCGCGGGCGACGCCCCGCCGGTGCATCCACTCGACCGCCAGGGCCCGGGTCCGCCGCGATACGTCGGAAGGCGTCACTTTCAGCCCATCCTCGGGCGGCCTTCGCCATCCATGTCTCCGGTCAGCCCCTTCTCCAGCGTCGTCCACGGCAGCGTGGCGCACTTGATCCGCACGGGGAACTTCGCCACGCCCTGCAGCGCCACCAGATCGCCCAGCTCCTCGCTGGGCGCGCCCCCCTGCATGAGCTCGCGAAAGGCGGCGATCAGGCCGCGCGCCTCCTCCACAGTCTTGCCGACCACGGCATCGGTCATCATCGAGGCCGACGCCATCGAGATCGAGCAGCCGCGCCCGTCGAACGCCACGTCCGCGATGCGCCCGCCCTCGACCCGGAAGCTCACGCGCACCTCGTCGCCGCAGGTCGGGTTCAGCATCTCCACGTCGCCCGTGGCGCCATCAACCCGGCCGCGATGGTGCGGCGAGCGGTAGTGGTCCATGATGACCTCGCGGTAGAGATCCTCCAGCCCCATCGACATATGCAGGCAGGACCCCGCTTAGCGCGGCACGGAGCTAAAAAAGCCCTGGGCCTTGCGCACGGCGGCGCCGAGCGCCTCGACCTCCTCCAGGGTGTTGTAGCAGGCGAACGACGCCCGCGCCGTGGCCACGACGCCGAGCTGCCGCATCAGCGGCTGGCAGCAGTGGTGGCCGGCGCGGACCGCCACGCCCTCCTGGTCCAGCACCTGCGAGAGGTCGTGCGGGTGGATGCCCTCCACCGTGAACGACACCAGCGCCCCGCGCTCGCCCCGCGGCCCGTAAACCGTCACGCCCGGGATCTCGTCCAGCATGTTCAGGGCCGCCTCGGTCAGCTCGCGCTCGTGGGCGGCCACGGCCTCAATGCCAAGCCCGTCGAGGTAGTCCAGGGCCGCGGCCAGACCGACGGCGCCGCCGACGTCCGGCGTGCCCGCCTCGAACTTCCACGGCACGTCGTTCCACGTCGCGCGGTCGAGGTGCACCTCGAGGATCATCTCGCCGCCGCCGAGGAAGGGGTCCATCTCCTCCAGCAGCGCGCGCCTGCCGTAGAGGACGCCGATGCCCATGGGCCCATAGACCTTGTGGCCGGAAAACGCCAGGAAGTCGCAGTCGAGGGCCCGCACGTCGACCGGCATGTGCGGCACGCTCTGGGCGGCATCGAGCACAAAGACGGCGCCCACCGCATGGGCCCTTCTCGCCAGCTCGGCCGCCGGGGTGAGGGTGCCGAGCACATTGCTGGCATGGGTCACAGAAACCACCTTGGTGCGCACGCCGATGGGCGCGCGCTCCATATCGAGCGTTCCGTCGTCCCGGAGTGGGATGAAGCGCAGGACCGCGCCGCTCCGCTTGCTCAGCAGCTGCCACGGGACCAGGTTGCTGTGGTGCTCCATCGGGGTCAGCACGATCTCGTCGCCGGCCTTCAGCCGGCTGCCCCAGGCGTACGCCACCAGGTTCAGCGCCTCCGAGGCGTTGCGCACGAAGACGACGCTCTCCGCCGAGGGCGCGTGGATGAAGCGCGCCACGCGGGCGCGGCTTGCCTCGTAGGCCGCGGTCGCCCGCTCGCCCAGGGTGTGGATGGCGCGGTGGACGTTGGCGTTGGTGTGCTCGTAGTAGCCGTCCACGGCCGCCAGCACGGAGCGCGGCTTCTGGGTGGTGGCCGCGTTGTCCAGGTAGACGACGGGATGGCCGTTCACCCGCTCGGCAAGGAGCGGGAAGTCGGCGCGGATCTTGGCGATGTCCATGGGGCTCACTCCCCGGCCAGCTTCTTGTCGATCAGCGCCGCGAGGTCCTGGCGCACGGCCTCGATGGGGATGCGCTCGATCAGGGGGTTCAAAAAGCCCTCCACGATCAGCCGCAGGGCCTCGACCTCGGGCAGGCCGCGGCTCTTCATGTAAAAGAGCTGCTCGTCGTCGACCTTGCCGACGGTGGCCGCGTGGCCGGCCGAGAGCTCGTACTCGTCGATGAAGAGCGCCGGGATGGAGTCCGAGCGCACCTCGCCGCCGAGGTGCAGGGTCTTGGCCGACTGCTGGCTGTTGCAGTTCTTGCTGCCGGCCTCGATGTCCGAGGTGCCGCGGTACACGGAGCGCGCGTGGTCCTTCAGCACGCCCTTGGTCAGCATGTTGGCGTCGGTGCGGGCGCCCGTGTGCGACATGGTCAGGGCGAGGTCGAGGTGCTGGCGGCCGCTGCCGAAGAAGACCAGCAGGCTGCGCGATTCGGCGCCCGTGCCGGTCAGGACGCTCTCGGTGTTGGCGCGCACGACGCGGCTGCCCATGTCGCCGAGGACCCACTCCAGCGAGCTGTCGCGCCCGAGGACGCCGCGGCGGGACGTGTAGTTGACGGCGTCGGTGGCGTAGTTCTGCACATCCGCGAGGCGCAGGCGGGCGGCATCGCCGACCACGGCCTCCACGAAGGGCAGCAGCATGCAGCCGCGGCCGCCCTCGGCCCGCTGGACCAGGGTGGCGGAGGCGGCCTCACCGAGCACGACGAGCATATGCGGCGCGCAGAGCGCGCCGTCGGCGGCCACGCGGAGGCCCATGGTGATGGGCTCCTCGAGCTCCACGCCGTCGGGGACGTACAGGAACGCGCCGTTCGTCAGGCTGGCCATGTGCAGGGCCTCGAAGCGGCCGCGCTCGGCCGGCAGCACGCTGCCCAGGTGCTTTTGCAGCAGGTCGCCGTGCTCGGCCGCGGCCGTCGCCAGGTCGCAGAGCACGCCGCCCTTCTTCGCGGCGGCGGCGGGCAGGGACGGAAGGTCGTAGGACGGCGCGGCGGCCGCGCCGAAGCGGCTGGGGTCGAAGGGCCGGATCTCGGTCCGGTCCCAGTAGGGAAGGGCGCTCGTCTCGAAGGTGCGCTGGGCGCGCGAGCGCGCTTCCCGCAGCCAGGCGGGCTCATGGACGCTCGTGATGCTCATGACGTCACTTCGCCCCGGTCCTGGCCGTCTCGGACACGGCCTCGCGGATCCACTCGTAGCCCTTCTCCTCCAGGGCGAGGGCCAGGTCCTTGCCGCCGGAGCGGACGATGCGGCCGTCGACCATGACGTGCACGAAGTCCGGCTCGATGTAGCGGAGGATCCGCTGGTAGTGCGTGATGACGACGATGGCGATGTTGGGGCCGCGCAGCTTGTTCACGCCGTTGCTGACGATCTTCAGCGCGTCGATGTCCAGGCCCGAGTCCGTCTCGTCCATGATGGCGAGCTTCGGCTCCAGCATCGACATCTGGAGGATCTCGTTCCGCTTCTTCTCGCCGCCGGAGAAGCCCTCGTTCAGGTAGCGGGCGGCCATCGACTGGTCCATCTCCAGAAGCTCCATCATCTCCAGGAGCTTCTTGCGGAACTCGGCGAACGGCATCTCGGTGCCGCGGATGCCCTTCAGGGACTGGCGCAGGAAGTTGGCGACGGTGACGCCCGGCACCTCGACCGGATACTGAAACGCCAGGAAGAGACCGCGCTGGGCGCGCTCGTCCGGCTCCAGGCTGAGGATGTCCTCGCCGTTCAGCAGCGCGCGCCCGCCCGTCACCTCGTAGCGTGGATGGCCGGCCAGCGTGTTGGCCAGGGTGGACTTGCCGGAGCCGTTCGGGCCCATGATCGCGTGGACCTCGCCGCCGCGGACGTGCAGGTTGACGCCCTTGAGGATGGGCTTACCCTCGACGGACGCCTGCAGTTCCTCGACGCGGAGATCGATGTCGGACTTGGAAGCGGCCTTCGCACTGGACACGAGCGCAACGCCTCCCGAGCACATATCCGAGTGAATCGCTCTGATTATAGTGCCGGTTCGTGGCAGCGTCAAAAGCCGATTGCGGACGTAGGGATTCAGCGGGGCGCGACGGTGGGCGGCTTGCGGGCGCCGGCCATGCGCCGGCGGTCCCAGAGGTCCATGCCGTTCACGGGCGCGAGGGCGGCGGCCACCCGCGTCGCGGTGCGGCTGGCGGCGGCGCGGGTGAGCGTGAGACGGCCTGTGGTGACGAGCTTGGCGATGGCGTCGCTGCCGCGGCCGGCCGAGTGGGCGGCAGCGATCTTCAGCACCTCGCGCGCACCGCGGGGGCGGCGCCAGCGCCGGACCGACACGACCGTGCACGGGCGGATGCGGGCCGGCGCCGGGCCCGCGCCCCGCACGCGCGCAACCGACCATCCGCGGGCGCGGAGGAAGTCTGCGATGGCGGTCGCGAAGGCCGGCGGGTCCCTGCGGTCCATGGGCAGCAGGCCGGCCGTGGCCAGGCGGCGCTCCTGCCGCAGATCACACCAGTGGTCGACGGCGATGACCGCAAGCGGGAGCCCGGCGGCCAGCGCCAGCGGACCCAGGAGATACATAAACAAAGCGCCGGCGACCCTCCCTAGAAGAGGATCGCCGGCCAGCGGCCCGCAGTTTAGGGGCTGCGGCGGATTCAGTGCTTGGTGCGCCCGGCGAGGCTCGAACTCACAACCTTTGGCTCCGGAGGCCAACGCTCTGTCCAGTTGAGCTACGGGCGCACTGTGCGTTTTAGTATAGCACCGCCCTCACCGGCGGACCAGCAGCACCGCGCCCAGCACGATGAAGGCCGCGCCCGCGATGCGGCGCAGCGTCGCGGGCGGCACCAGGTGGTAGAGGGAGTCGCCGAGCAGCGCGCTGGCCCCCGTGACCAGCACGAGCGCCGCCGCGGCGCCGAGGAAGACGGCGAGGGCGGCGTGGCGGTCCGCGGCCAGCATCATGGTGGCCAGCTGGGTCTTGTCGCCGAGCTCCGCGATCAGCACGAGGCCGAAGGCGGCCCAGAGCGCGTGCCAGTCCAGCGGGGAGCCACCCCCACGGAGTCATACGATGGCGTTGGGCGGTGAATGCCGGACGACGGTGGCCATGCTCCGGCTCGGCGTCCGGGCAGTGGATAATCGGCACTGCGCCTTGCGCGACGGGCACGCCGGCCCAACCACACGTCGTGCAACCATGCGATGAGCCGTGGGGCTGGGCCACTGCATGCGCGACACGCTTCACCTGCAACGTCAACTGGCGGCGCATGGGGTCGCGGCGGATGGCAACGCACACGGGCGCGCCAATCGGCCGACCGCCACGCCGTCGCGGATCGATACCCGCCGCGTCGATATGCAGGCACTGGGCACGGGTTTCGGCGTACAGAGGCGCAGGGCTGAGATCACCGGCTCGCGACGCGCCAACTCGCTCGATGGATCTCCATCCAAGCGCCATCGGGCACCGCGCCTGCACCTCGGGGTCGGCGGACGCCCCCGGCGCCGAGACCCTTCGCTGCGCCGGCAGGGCCGTCACGTCTGCGCAGGACGTGGGCGCACACGGATGCGTGACCTGTCGATGATCACCAGAGCGCCCCCGCAACTCATGCTCGCTGACTTGCTCCAAGAGCCGCTGCAGGGCCGCGGTCGTTTCCTCCACGGTCGTTGGCCAGACGCGGAGCCGCACGATGCCACGGTGCTCGCCAACGGGAAGGGAGCGACGGTCAGCGAAGTCCTTTCTCCGATGACATGCAAGGGCCGCATGTCGCTCAACACGGGGTGAAACCCTTCAGGTCGCCCTTGAACAGGCCCAGGTGGTGCCGGAGACCGTGGCCAGACCGTTGGGCGGGCTGGGATGCCCGGCGGCAAGCGGCACCCGCCTTCACCTCACCTCTCCGACTCCTGAAGCAGCCCGCCCTTGCGCGCCTCGTCCTGAAGGGCGCGCAACTGGCGGTGCCGCAACAGCAGTTCCCGGACATAGGACCGCCACTCTACGGCCTCCCCCGCGCTGGCGGCGACCCTGCCGGCCGCCGCCAGCCAGCGTACCGCCTGCTGGTAGGTGGGCCGCTGGCGACCGGCGATCGCCCTCTCCGCAAGCTTCCTGTAGAGGCGCACAGCCTCGTGCGGCAACGATTCGGACGCCGCCTGCGCCACTCGGGCCAGGGTCTCCGGCCGGACGAAGTACGGACCCGGACGTGGCTCTGCCGCCGCGAGCGCCCCGACCACGTCGCCCTCGGCCAGCAGGATGTCGACCGATAGTTGCCCATCGTTGCGTATGGCGGTGAGCAGCTCCGAGCGTGTCTGTGTCCAGACGCCCATCGCCTCTGCCGCTGTCCGTGCGTTGTCGTAGAGTGTCCTGCTTGCCGCGCGGGAGAAGGCCCGAACAAACAGCGCGAGGGCGGCGGGATGTTCTCCCCGCTCGAGGTGATGCTCACCGAGCCAGGTGGCCAGATCTGCGGAAAAATCTTCGGCCAGCCGGCGTCCGACATACTCCGCCGCCCGTTCCGCCTCGCCGGCCTGCCGCAGGCGATCGGCGAACTGGATCTGGCGACGCGGCCTCCACTCCTTACCCTCGGTCTCCGCAGCTGCGACCGCGTCATCATGGCGACCGAGGTTCATGAACCCTTCGATGAGCCGATCCGTTAGGCCAAACCGCCGGCACTCCGCGAGGTGGGCCTCGGCGTCCAGCGTGTCTCCGAGCAGGTCGAGCAGCAACTCTGCACGCTCGTCCTGCTGCCAGGGGCTGTTTCGCCGCTGTCCGCGCGTCTCCAGATCGGCCCGCAGCAGCGCGACCACGTGGGCCCGCTCCTCTGGCGTGCACTGATCCATCAGGACCTCCGGAACGTCCGCGGCGATGTCAAAGCCGCCCGCGTCCACGTCTCCGATCCAGGCGGTATAGAGCGTGTCCACCACATCCCGGCGCAGTCCGCCGTCGGCCCGCCGAAGCATGGCCCGGAGACCGGCGACCGCATCCCGCAGGGTAGCCGCCACCTCCCCCTCGTCGTCGACGCCCTCCACCCGGGGCAACCCGGCCTCCAGCACCGCCCGGTACACGGTGCAGGCCGCACCCATCGAGCCCCCCTTGCGATATCTGCCGGCAAGCTCGACCAGGGCGCGCACCTCTTCCAGGGCCGTGGGCGCGCCTCGCCCGTCGTCCGCAGCGGCATCCAGAGCTGCCTCGACCCTGCCGCGGATGTGGTGCGCGGAAACGGCGGCGGCATCCACTGCCCGATCAGTTACGGGAAGCGGCAAGTCCAGCAGGTCTTCCAGTTCGGGCGCCCGCTGCAGCATCATCTCGACGAGGGCGACAAGCTCGGCCTTGGACCGGGAGCGGAGGTCCGCCGAGCGTTCCGCCACCTCAGCAAAGGCCTCGGGCCGGAGCAGCCAGGTCAGCAGAAGGGCGACAGCGTGCTTGCAGAAGCCGCCCCGCGGGCAGGTGCAGTCGACATCCACCTCGCCGCGCCGTCGAATCCGAGCCGAGACGCGGTACGGCTCCGCGCGCGAGCCTCCGCAGAGCGCCCGCAACCGGTCCCCGTCCCGAACGGGAAAGCGGATGGCACCGTCTTGGAAGTAGGCGACCCCCCGGACGAAACTGGTCTCCCCGGCAAGCGCCCGCACACGTGCCTCTGTCAGGGCACCCGGCGCGGCGCGTCCCTCCAGCGGGACCCGCCGCGCCATAACGAGGCGGATCTTCCCGGAGATGCGCACTCATCCAACACCCCTTCGGTAGGTCGGCGCCTCTCTGGACGTGCCTACGCCACGCGGCGACAGCGGCCCTGCAAGCGCGGCCGAGCGGCCACTACGGGAACCGGGGCGCCACATGCGCTTCTCCGGGAACTCGCCGGGCGGCCGCCGCCCTTCGCCGCGGGCTGCAGGTGCTCCGGGTCACCCACGACCCCGAGGGCCTCACCGACCAGTTCAACGACCTGCTGCGGGAAACGGTGGGTGCATCGGCAGCAAAAGATGTGTCACCGCTGCCCGGCGAATTTGAGAGACTGTTCCGACAGCCGTTGCCGCGTGCGCCGGAGGCGGCCCGACCGGGAGCTGGGCCAAAGCCTGCCGCGCCGCCGAGCGCGGTTGCCGCACGGCGCAAGGCCGTCAAGGTGGGCCGCAACGACCCCTGTCCCTGCGGCAGCGGGAAGAAATACAAACGCTGCTGCGGTGCCTGACCGGTCCAGGAGCGACACCCCCGCATCCAAGAGCCGCCGCCTCACCTCCTCGGCGATACGTCGGTCCTTCGGACTCATGGCGTCCGCAGGCCCCCTGCGGCGCCCTCGCCGACGGGCCGGCACGCCACGTCGGACACGGTACAACTACCCCATTTGGAGCACCGGCCGGCGAGGATGCCTGCGTACCCGGGAACATGCGGCGCCTGGAGAAACGAAGGAGGGCTCAGATCGTGTACTGAGTCTTACCCGTCAGCAATTCGACCTTCCGGCAGCCTTCACCGCGCCAGGCATGCGTGGGACGAGGTTCACGTCCGGTCGGCAAAGACCTTGGGGGGAGGAATTGGTTCACCGTCCGCTCTGGCCGCCTCGATCCATCCATCGATGGCCTCCTGGCCCCTTCGCACGGCCTCTTCATAGGTTGTGCCATGCGTGCGGCACCCGGGGAGTTCCGGGACGGTGACGATGTACGCCTGATCCTCCTCTGACCACTCGATGACCATAGAGTAGTGGAGATGCTGCTCGCTCAACGGACACCACCCTCCTCCTCCGCTCGCCGTAGAAGAGCCAGAGCGTCGCGTACGTCGGCTTCTTGGTACCGCTTCGCGTCATCCCCATCATGGCCGGCCAGCGTCACCCGTAGCCCGCGCAGCAGAGGATGCGTCCAGTGCGTGTGGTCACCCTTCCCGAGACGCAACAAGAAGCCAGCCCGAACCAAGTCTGCCTTCAACTCCCGGATCTTCCGGGGCATAGTCCGCCGCGACCTCCATCCGCGCCCTCGCCGAAGAGTTGGCGCCCCGCGTCGGACCCGGCACACTGACGTCGGTTGAACCCCCGACGCCCACGGCGCCCGAGCAGTGGCGAGCACCCGTCGCCATACTATCATCGGCGGCTCAGTCGCCCCCGGCTCGGCCACGCGGGCCGGGTGTACATGCGCGACCGCGGCGCTGGACCGAAGCCCAGACCCCGCCTGTCCGGTATCCAGGCGGAAGCCAGCACCTTGTCCTGCATCTGACCATTTCCACGACGAACGGCATCACCAACTCATCGTCATGACGTCCACTGCATAGTTGTCGCCGAGCTCGGCCAGCAGGACCAGGCCGAAAGCGGCGGCGGCGGCGTGCCAGTTCAGCGGGGAGACACCCCCCGGAACGTATACGGGGCTCCGCCCGAGGCGATGAGCGGGGCGGCGCTCCGTCGGCTGCCGGGCGCGCACGTCTCGGCGACAAAGTCTTCGATCGGTGTTCGAAGCGCATGCTCAGGAACGCGAATATTGACCCGCACGGTTCCGCCCCGCGCCACGGCAACGTCGCGGGGACTGACTATGCTGGCGAGGACACCTCGTTAGGCGTTGTCAAAGAACAATCTTGCGGAAATCCGGCTTTTCGGGGGTGAACCGTTCCTTGACTGCGAACACATGTACGGTCTCATATGAGATCGTGGTAGCACGCTTCACCGTCACGATGAGGTTGCAGGTGACCCC
>DAHVAF010000245.1 GCA_027314765.1 Clostridia bacterium
ACGGCCGGGTGAGCCGCGAGAACCGTGACGGCCCCCAGCGGCAGCGACGGGTCGAAGCGCACGCAGTGGGCCACCACCGGATGAGCCGCGAGGACCGTTACGGCCACAGCAGCGGCGGGCCGAAGCGCCCGAAGTGTCTTACGACCGGATGAGCCAGGGGGCCGCCACGACCGTGACGGCCCCGAGCAGCAGCGTCAGCGGCACGCCGAAACGCACGAAGTCGCCGTACCGGTAGCCGGCCGGGCCCATCACCAGCAGGTTGACCTTGCTGGACATGGGCGTGATGGGCGCGGCCGACACGGCCGCGATCACGACGGCGACCAGGAGCTGCGGCGGCTGGTGCGTGAGGCCGGCCGCCTGCAGCGCCATGGGCGCCAGCACCATCACCGTCGCCACGTTGGAGAGGACCTGGGTCAGGGCGGCCGCCAGCAGGAAGAGCAGGGTCATCAGCACGCGCGGGTTGCCGCCGAGGAGCTGGGCCGCGGCCACCAGCACATGCGCCATGTGCGCGGCGATCCCGGTCTGCACCAGCGCGGCCGCCAGCGGGGTCATGCCGGCGATGAAGACCAGGATGTGCCAGTCGACGGCGCCGTAGGCCTGCTCCGGCGACAGGAGGTTCAGGGCCAGCGCGGCGCCGACAGCGATGACCACGGCCAGCTGGATGGGGACCCAGCCGGCCGCGGCCGCGCCCAGCGCCAGGACATAAAGGGCCACGGCCAGGACGGCGTGCAGGCTGCCGCGGCGGACCCGGGGGCGCGGCTCGTCCAGCACGATCAGGCCGCGCCCGCGGCAGGCCTCGCCGATGCGCTCAGGCGTGCCCTCCAGCAGCACCAGGTCGCCGGGCGCCAGCGCCGTCGCGGCCAGCCGCTGCAGCACGACCGATCCTTCGCGCCAGATGGCCAGGACGCTGACGCCCGTCCGCCGGCGGAAGTCGAGCTGGCGGACGCTGCGGCCGGCCAGGGGCGAGTGCGGGCCGACCAGGGCCTGCACCAGCACCTGGTCCTCGTCGTCACCGGCACCCAGCGGGCGCGGCTCCTCGCCCGCCAGCGCGACGCCGACGCCGGCATCGACCAGGGCGGTCATGCCCTCCGCCGGCCCGGCCGCGATCAGCGTCTGCCCCGCGCTCAGCACACTGCCCGCGCCCACCCGGACCATGCGCCCGGCGCGATCGGCCCGCAGGATCGTGATGTCGTGCTGGGCGAAGGCCCCGACCTCGCCGAGGCGCTGGCCGTCGAGGGGCGAGTCCTCCGCCAGGCGCAGCTCGGCGACGAAGCGGCGCTTGCGCAGCTCATCCAGCATGTCCGCCCGGGCCTTGCCCGCCGGAAGCAGGCGCCGCCCGACGGTGGCCGTGAACAGCACGCCGGCCGCCAGCAGCACCAGGCCGAGCGGGGTGATGGCGAAGAGCGCCAGCTGCGGCGCGTGGCCCTGGCTCAGGGCCTCGTTGCCGACGATGTTGCCGGCGCTGCCCACCATGCTGAGCATCCCGCCGAGCATTGCGGCGAGCCCGAGGGGCAGCAGCAGGCGCCGCGCCTCCAGGTCGAGGCGCTTGCACAGGCCCAACACAAGGGGCAGGAACACGGCCACCAGCCCGACGTCGCTGACGAAGCCCGACGGGAGCGCGGCGATCCCCATGAGGACGGCCGTGGCCCGGGCGCGGCCCCCGGCCATCAGGCGGGCCATCAGCTGGCCGAGCCGGTCGGTGACGCCTGTGGCCACGAGCGCCTGGCCGAGGGCCAGCATGCCGGCGATGAGGATCACGGCCTCGGAGCCGAAGCCGGAGAACAGCTGGTGGATGCCCACGACACCCGTGAGGCCCAGCGCGGCGAGGACCAGAAGTCCGACCAGGTCGATGCGCACGCGGCCGGACGCGAGGAGCAGGAGCGCTGCGATCAACGTCCCTCCGGCGACCAGAGCGGCCAAACCCCGACACCCCTCTTCCCGCGATCGTGACGTGCGCGGCGTTGCCGCGCACCCCAAATTTGTGGCCTGCCCCGTAGCCGCGGGGTCCTTTTGCAAGCGGCCAGGGAGGCGGTTATGTTGTGGCGAGGGGGATGGCGTTGGCAGACGAGAAGCCGCAGGGACCGCAGGAGATCACGCCCCAGGGCGTGGACTTCTCGCGCTGGTACATCGACACGATCAAGAAGGCCGAGCTGATGGACTATGCGCCAGTGCGCGGCTGCATCGTCTTCAAGCCCGACGGGTACGAGCTCTGGGAGGCCTGCCAGCGCGGGCTGGATGTGCGCTTCAAGGCCACCGGGCACCGCAACGCCTACTTCCCCACCCTCATCCCCGAGAGCTTCTTCCAGAAGGAGAAGGAGCACGTCGAGGGCTTCAACCCCGAGCTGCCCTGGGTGACGGAGGCGGGGGGCGAGAAGCTCGAGGAGCGCCTGGGGCTGCGGCCGACCTCCGAGACGATGATCGGCCACATGTACGCGCAGTGGATCAAGAGCTACCGCGACCTGCCGGTCCTCATCAACCAGTGGGCCAACATGTTCCGCTGGGAGAAGCGGACGCTGCCCTTTCTGCGCACCACGGAGTTCCTCTGGCAGGAGGGCCACACGGCCCACGCCACGGAGGCGGAGGCGCGCGAGGAGACCATGCGCATGCTCGGGGTCTACGCGGACTTCGTTGAGCATGACCTCGCGATTCCGGTGTGGCAGGGGCAGAAGACGCCGAGCGAGCGGTTCGCGGGGGCCGTGGACACCTACTCGATCGAGGCGATGATGAAGGACGGCAAGGCGGTGCAGGCCGGGACCTCGCACTACCTCGGCACCAACTTCGCGCAGGGGTTCGGCATCCAGTTCCTGGACCGCGACAACACCCTGAAGCACGTGCACACGACCTCGTGGGGCGCCAGCACGCGGCTGCTTGGCTGCGTCGTCATGGTGCACGGAGACGACCGGGGGCTGGCGCTGCCGCCCAAGGTGGCGCCGCGGCAGGTCGTGATGATCCCGGTCGGGCCGCCGCGGCTGCGCGAGAAGGTCATGGGGCCGTTCGACGCGCTTTATGCGCGGCTGCGCGACGCTGGGGTGCGCGTGTTCACCGATACGCGGCAGGAGCAGAGCGTGGGCTGGAAGTTCAACGAGTACGAGATGCGGGGCATCCCGCTGCGGCTGGAGCTCGGGCCGCGCGATGTGGACGCGGGGACGGCGCTGGCGGTGCGGCGCGACACGGGCGAGAAGGCGCCGATCAGCCTGGACGGCGCGGTGGAGCACGTGCAGGGGCTGCTCGGCGAGATCCAGGCCAACATGTATGCCAAGGCGCTGGCCTTCCGCACGGAGCACGAGTTCCGGGCGGAAACGCTCGGCGACCTGGCGGCCCTGGAGGAGCGGCGCGGCTTCTACCTGGGCGGCTGGTGCGGCGACGACGCCTGCGAGCGCCGCATCCGCGAGGAGACCGGCGCCACCGCCCGCAACATCCCCTTCACCCCTCCCGACCGCATGAAGGCCTGTGTCGCCTGCGGCCGGCCCGCGACAGCTACCGTCTGGTACGCACGAACATACTAAGCGGGCGTTGAGCCGCAGGGCTCGGACCGGGACAAGACGAGGCGGCGCGCATGCCGCCTCGTCTTGTCAATTTCCTTCGTTCACAGATTCTACATGGCCACTTGTTAAGTCTGATGGTGCGGACGGCGCCAGGCAGTCGCCGGGGCCGGCACCGGAGACGGCGCCGGACGACGAGGCGGCACGGCGGGCGCCAGGACCAGGAGGGGGCGTTTCAGGCATGCGGATTCTTGTCATCGGGGGCGACGGGTACCTCGGCTGGCCGACGGCCATGCACTTCTCGGCGCGCGGCCACGACGTCGCGGTCTTCGACAGCGGCGTCAAGCGGCGCTGGGAGGCGCAGCTCGGGGTGCGGCCGCTTGCACCGATCGCGTCGCTGCATGAGCGCGTGGCCACCTGGAAGGCCGTCTCCGGCAAGGCCATCCAGTCGTACAGCGGCGACGTCGGTGACGCGCGCGACATCCGCGCGACCCTGCGCGATTTTCGGCCTGACACGCTGATCCACTACGGCGAGCAGCCGTCGGCGCCGTTCTCCATGATCGACGCGGCGCATGCCATCGAGACGCAGGCCAACAACGTGCTCGGCACGCTGCAGCTGGCCTTCGCCATGCGGGACCTGACGCCCGACGCCCACCTGATCAAGCTCGGGACCATGGGCGAATATGGGACGCCGAATATCGACATCGAGGAAGGCTACCTCGAGATCGAGCACAACGGGCGCCGCGACCGGGTGGCGTTCCCCAAGAACCCCGGCTCCTTCTATCACCTCTCGAAGGTGCACGACAGCAACAACCTCATCCTGGCGACGCGGCTCTGGGGCCTGCGCGTGACCGATCTGAACCAGGGGGTCGTCTACGGCACGGACACCGACGAGACCGGCCTGGCGCCGGAGCTGGCGACCAGCTTCCACTACGACGGGTGGTTCGGCACCGTGATCAACCGCTTCGTCGCGCAGGCGGTGGCCGGCCAACCGCTCACCGTCTACGGCGAGGGCGGCCAGAAGCGGGCCTTCCTGAACATCCGCGACACGCTGCAGTGCGTGGAGATCGCGGCTCGAAACCCGGCGGCGCCGGGGGAGGTCCGCGTCTTCAACCAGTTCACGGAGTGCTTCAGCGTGGCGGACATCGCCGACCGCGTGACCGCGGCGGGATCCGCCCTCGGCATGGCGATCAGCCGCCAGACGGTGCCAAATCCGCGCGTCGAATCGGCGCAGCACTACTACAACCCGAAGAACAGCGCCCTGCTGGCCCTGGGCCTGGCGCCGCGGCTGCTCACGGAGGACGTGCTGCAGGGCATGCTCGCCTGGGCCGCGCGCTACGCCAAGCGGATCGACCCGCGCGTCATCCAGCCCACGGTGGACTGGCGCCGCGGCGGAGGACGCTCCCGTGGAGACCGGGCGGAAAACCGGGCGGAAGACCGGGCGGAAGACCGGGCGGCCGGGCTTGCGTCCGCCGGCGCGCGCTAGGCGCGCTCGCGGAAGGTGGGACGGGGCCATGGTTGCGGGCGGCGGCGGCGGAATCGTCCGGACCGGGGCGATCATCGCCGAGCGGAGCGGGCTCACGGGTAAGGGCGGTGCCGGCGGGACCGGGGCCGGGACCGGGGGCGGGACCGGAGCCGGGGCCGGGACCGGGGCTGGGGTCGGGAGCGGGGCTGGGGTCGGGGTCGGGACCGGGGCCGGGGTCGGGGCCGGGGCCAGGGTCGGGGTCGGGACCGGGGCCGGGGTCGGGACCGGGACCGGGGCCGGGGTCGGGGCCGGGGCCGGGGTCAGCGGGCGCGCTGGCGCGGCCGCGCGGGAGGCTGAGCAGCCCGCAGCCGGACGGGCCGACGGCGATCAGCCGGGGCTCCGGTCCGCACGGGCCGGCCGGGTGCGGGCCAGCGACTGGAAGGTATGGCTTCTGCCCGCGATCTTCACGATCGCGTCCGGCATCGCCGTGCTGCGCCTGGCCGGCTCGGCCGCCGTGCTCCGCCACACCAGCGTGTCGTGGGTGGACCTGGCGGCGGTGGCCGTCATCTACCCCATCTTCGCGGGGCTGCGCGGGCTGCGCTTCCAGCGGCTGCTGCGCTCCCGCCAGCTGACCTGGCGCGAGACGGTCGGTGTCGGGTGGCTGTACTCCGCCGCGTGCAGCCTGCTGCCCGGCGGCCTCGGCGAGGCCTCCCTGCCGGCGATGTATGGCGGGGCGCGGGGCGGTGCGGCGGAGTCCACGGCGGCGCTCGTGACGACCCGGGTCCAGGACCTGCTCTCGTGGCTCGCCGTGCTTGTCGCCGCCGGTTTCGTGGTGCTGCGCCAGCTTCCGGCCGCCGCGGTGCCGCTGCTTGCGCTTGCCGTGGCGGTAACGGGCGCGGCCTCGGCGATCGCCTTCAGCGGCCCGCTGCGGCGCAGGCTCTTCGCCCTGGCCCGGCCCCTGCCGGCCGTGGCAGCCTTTCTCGGCGAGATGGACGCACGGCTCGGCCCGATGGTCGGCGACGGGGAGACCTGGGCCATCACGCTCGCGCTGCGCCTCGTCAGCGTTCTCAAGTACTACCTCGCGCTGCGGGCCTTCGGGATGCCGGTCACGCCGCTCATGGCGGCCGTGGGCGGGGCGCTGCTCGCGCTGGTGCTGGTCCTCCCCATCCAGGGGGTGGCCGGCCTCGGCACGGTGGAGCTCTGGTGGATCGCGGCCCTGGCGCTGTTTGGAATCACGGGGCCCCAGGTGGCGGTGGCCGCCATCGGAATGCACGTGCTGCTGCTCCTGCTGTCCGTCGCGTGCGGCGGGTTGGCACTCGCTTACGCACCGGCCGGCAGCCTGCAGCGGCGAAGGGCTGTGGCATAGATGAGTCCTCTGCGCTGGGTCGGGCTGATCGTCGCGGTCGCGGTCGTGGCCATCGAGATCCGGAGCCTCTGGCACCGCGTGCCGCGCCCCATCGACGCGCTGATCCTTTCCCTTGCGAGCCTGCTCGGCGTCCTCGCGCTCGTGCCGACGCTGGCCGACGTGCCGACCGAGGTGCTGCGCCTGCGGCACACGCCGGCCGGGCGCCTGATCACCCTGATGGTGCTGCTCGACATGGCGCTCCTGCCGTATCTCTACTGGCTCAACGGGCGCCAGCGGCGGGTGGCCGAGGACGGCCTGGTCCAGTTTGAGACGATGGTTGGCCTCATGCTTCGCAACTCGCTCCCCGAGCGCGTCGCGCCCGTCGCCGTCGTGATGCCGGCCTACAATGAGGGCGAGAGCATCGGCCGCGTGCTGCGGCGCATGCCGGCCACGGCCGCGGGCCAGCCGCTGCAGACGATCGTGGTCGGCGACGGCTGCACGGACGACACCGTGGCCGAGGCGCGCCGGGCGGGTGCGCTCGTGATGGACGTCCCGGTCAACCGGGGCGCCGGGACCGCCATCCGCCTCGGGTACAACTACGCGGCGCGCGCAGGGGCGCAGGTCATCGTCACCATGGACGCCGACGGGCAGCACCGGCCCGAGGAGATCGACCAGGTGGTCGCGCCGGTGCTCGCGGACGAGGCCGACTTCGTCATCGGGTCGCGGCGGCTCGGCGGCTTCGAGCACGTCAGCACCCTGCGGTCCGTGGGCCTGGACATCTTCAACCGGCTCCTGAACCTGATGTTCGGCACCCACGTCACCGACTGCAGCAGCGGGTTCCGGGCGTTTGCGGCCGCGCGCCTGCCGCGCCTGAGCACCATGGAGCGCCAGTACCACACGGCCGAGGCCATCATCGTGGCGCGGCGGCGCGGGCTGCGCATCCAGGAGGTCCCGATCACCGCCCCGCGGCGCATTGCCGGGGTCAGCAAGAAGGGCACCGACCTCGTGTACGGGTTGCGCTTCGGGCAGGTGCTCCTCGCCCACTGGCTGCGGAGCTAGGGCCGGCGCACGCCTTGCCGGCGGAAGCAGCGGCGGACGGGCGGCCAGGCGGTCGCCCGTGTCCTTCCAGCTCCGGGTCCCCGGACGCCACCCTGCGGCGCTCGCCCGAAGCGTCGCCTCCCTCGCCCGATGCGCCGCGTCCCTCGCCCGATGCGCCGCGTCCCTCGCCCGATGCGTCGCGTCCCTCGTCCGATGCACCGCGTCCCTCGTCCGATGCACCGCGTCCCTCGCCTGGTGCGTCGCGCCCC
>DAHVAF010000249.1 GCA_027314765.1 Clostridia bacterium
AACTGCGCACGGTCGGACCCAGTGTAGCATCGGGCGCGCGGGCACGGCAAACGCCGGGGCGGCAACGTTTCGCGCGATGATGGGCCGTTGCGGGGCGCGGCGGCCCGGCGGAGCGCCGGCACGCAGCCGACCAGCGGCGGAGGGGGGCAAGGGCGCGCGCGGCTCCGGGGCCGCTGCGGCGCGATCGGCGCGACGGGTGGTGCGGGAAGCGAGCGGCGACGACGGGTGGTGCGGGAAGGGAGCGGCGACGACTGGCGAACGCGGGGCAAGGCGGTCTGGCGCCTGCGGCGCCTACCGGAGGGCCGGGGCCGGCCAGCCGCCCGCCGGGTCGAAGCGGTTCACCGCCGCCATGGCCGCGCGGGCGGCGGCCTCGCAGGGATCGCGGCGGACCAGCGCGGCGCCGATCCGGATCCCGTCCTCGCCCGTGCTGACGCGCACCCGGACCATGATCGCCCGGTGCGTGCCCGTCGGCACGATGACGACATCCTCCAGGGCGGCGGCCTGCGGCCAGCCCCGGGCCACGGCGACCGCCGCCAGCGCGGCCTCGGCGCCTGCGCGCGTGCGGTCGCGTCCCCTGCCGGCCTCGGCCACGCCTGTCGCCTCGTTGTCGGCGTCGCCCAGGCTCACGCTCACGCGCAGGCTCTCGCCGCCATCGTCATAGCGGATGGCGGTGAGGCGGAGCCGGCCGCCGGCAGCGGTCGGCGGGGCGCCGCCCGCCGGCCGGCGCACGCTGGTGACGGCGATGCGGTCGAGGGGAACGAGGAGGTCAAAGGCCGCGAAGAAGGCCGACTGCACGTCCCGGGCCACAGCGGTCCGCCGCGACACGTCGACCGTGACGTCCACACGGGCGGGCACGGGCCGGCCGGCCTCCATCGTGACGCGGCAGGCGTAGACGCCGCGGAGGCGGCGGGCCAGGGATTCCAGGCTCTCTGCCGACACCGTCATGCGGCCGCGCGCTCGGCCATGCGCCAGAGCCCCCCATCCACAAGCGAGTGACCACCCAGCGGGGCGGGGCTGGCGGCCTCCCAGCCAGCCTGCACGAAGGCCCGCAGCCGGCCGTCGGCCACCCGCTCCAGCTGGCCCGCGTCGGCGGCGAGGCGGTCCTCCTCGGTCAGGGGCAGCCGCCAGTGGGCCCAGCGGACACGGTCGTCGATGAGCACGGCGTCCTCCTGCCCGAGGCTGGCGAAGAAGGCGCGCGGCCCGACGGCGTCGACCCAGGCCCCGATCAGGGAGCGCACGCGCCCCGCCCGCTCCCGGCCGAGGGCCCTCATGCCGCGCTCCTCCGCCACGACCCGGGTCTGGCAGCGCAGGTGGCGGTCGATGTGGGCCAGGACGTGCGCCCCCACGCCGCCGATGATCGCGATCTCCGCACGCGGCGTGGCCAGCGCGCGCTCGATGGCCACGGCCCGGGCCACAAGGGGCGGCAGCCACGGCAGTCCCGGGAGGGCCGCGGCAAGCTCGCGGGGGCACTCGGGATCGGTCGCCAGAGTGGCAGCGTCGGGAACCGTGTCGAGGTCGAACTTGAAGCGGGCGCGGTCCGCCAGGGCGTGGCCGGGAAGGCCGAGATCCAGCAGGCGCAGGCCCAGCGGGTTGTCGGTGTCCGGCGGGTCCATGCGCGGCAGGGCGGCCGCCGGAGCCGCGGCCACGCTGTCCGGCGAGAAGAGGTTGTTGGCGAAAAACCCGGATTGGGTGCGCTCCAGGCGGGCCAGGACACGGTGGGCGGCGGCGGCACGCAGGGGCGGCAGCGCGGCCCCGCCCATGACGATCGCGCGCTCGCTCGGATACCGGCGCAGCAGGTCCCGCGGAACGCGGCCGAAGTGAAAGTCCGCGGACGTCCGCTCCACCGCCGCCTCGAGCCGATCCGAGACCAGCACGACGCGGGCGCCGGCCGCCTCCCACAGCCCGACCAGCCGCGGGGCCATCGCATCCCGCAGCCGCTGAAGGTCGCGGCTGACGGGGCCCGCAGCCTGGCCGCCCTCGAAGATGAAGGCCGTGACGACTGGCACGGCTACACCTCGGGTTCGATCAGGCCGACGCGGCCATCGCGGCGCCGGTACACGACCGCCACCGCGCCGCCGGCGTCTGCGTCGCGGAACACGAAGAAGTCGTGGCCCAGAAGCTCCATCTGGAGGGCGGCCTCCGTGACGGGGATGGGCTTCAGCTCGAAGCGCTTGACGCGCACGACCTCCAGCTCCGGGGCCGTCTCGGGTTGTGGCTGGGCCTCCGTGCGCGACCTGCGGGTCAGCCGCGTCTTGTACTTGTGGATCTGGCGCTCCAGCTTGTCGACCACGCCGTCCAGCGAGGCGTACATGTCCTCGGTCGCTTCCTCGCCGCGCATCAGCCGGCCCTCGACGGGCATGGTCACCTCGACGATGTGGCGGCCGCGCTCGACCGAGAGCACCACCTGCGCCGACAGCGGGCTATCGAAATACCGGTCAAGCTTCGCCAGCTTCTTCTCGGCGTGAGCGCGAAGCGCCGGCGTCAGATCGAGGTTCTTGGCGAAGATGCTGATCTGCAAGGGCGACCTCCCGTGCGACCCAGCCTCCGGACAGCCGGCCGCAGAATTGTTTCCTCGTCGGGCGCAACCTCTCCTGCGGGCCGGCCACGCCCACACCGCGTTGTCGAATCGGTTGTCGACCGCGCAAGGCTCTCATCTGGGGATAAGGGGGATAACCCTGTGAATAACACGTAATTTGAGCCTCTCCGCTGTGGACAACCCTGTGGACGGGCGGGAAGCGGCCTCCGTGGATCGTCACGGCGGAAGATTCGAGTCGAATCGGTCCGACAAAAGGAACGCTATTCTGTCGAACGCTTGCGCGCGGCGAGCCTGGCGACCCAGATACTCACCTCATAGAGCCCGTAGATCGGCAGGGCCATCACCAGCGGCGTGATGGGGTCCGGTGGCGCGAAGATCGCGGCGACCACGACAGTGACCATCAGTGCCCAGCGCCGCCCCGCGGCAAGCGTCTGCGGGGAGAGAATGCCGAGGCGGACCAGCGTGACGACGATCACGGGCAGCTCGAAGACCACGCCGAAGGGCAGGGTGAAGCTGAGCAGGAAGGAGATGTAGTTGTCGATGGTCAGGATCGGCGTGAGGGTCGTGCCGGCAAACCGCAGCATCGCGTCGATCACCAGCGGGATGAAGACGTAAAAGCCGAAGGCCAGGCCCGCGATGAAGAGCCCCGTCGCGGCCGGCAGGTAGGAGAACATCAGCCGCCGCTCCAGGCGGGTGAGGGCGGGGAGCACGTACGAGATGAGCTGGTACAGGATCACTGGCGAGGCCACCACAAGCCCGAAGGCGACCGAGATCTTCACGAAGGCGAAGAGCGGGTCGAGCGGGGCGGTGATGTAAAGCTTCAGCCCGTGCAGGGGCAGCTCAAGATAGTCGATCATCGGCTTCACGAAGTAGAAGCCGACGGCCACCCCGACCAGCAGCGAGCCGATCATCCACATGAGCCGGCGGCGCAGCTCATCCAGGTGCTCGACCACGGACATGGGCTTGTCGCCGGGCTCGGGCGGGCGCTTCCCGGGGGAGCCGCCCCCTCCGCCGGGTGGCTCGCCTCCGCCGGGTGGTCCGCCGGCGGTCCCATGCCCCTCCGGCGGGAGGACCTCCGCGGGATGGATGGCCGGCGGCTGCTCGGGCTCGGCGCTGCCTGCCGCGGGGCCGGCTGCGGCAGCTTCCGCCGGGGGGGCGAACTCGCCGGCCGGCGCGCCGTCGGCGGCCGGCTGCGGCGCGGCGAGACCGTCACGCGCGAGGTCGGCCCCATAGCCGTTCGTGGGCGCGGCAGGGGCTGGGGACACCGGGCCGGACAGATCCGCGCCTGAAGCAGGCTCCCCCTGCCCGTCCGGGGGCACGCCGGCGGCGACCCCGGGCTGAGCCGTCGAGTCGCGGTGGTTGTCGTCCCACACGGGTGCACGCGTCTCCGCCGCACCCGTCCGCGAAGGCTGGGCCGGCGCGTCTTGGCGGTCGCCCTCCGACCCGGGCGCGCTCAGGCCCGCCTCGGCGCGGGTCTCATCCTCCAACCCGGCCCCAGGCGCGCCGCCGCTCGCAGCCGCCTGAGCGTCCTGGCGGTCCCCGTCCGGCCCAGGCGCGGTGATACCCGCGCCGCGAATATCGTCCCGCGGACCGGCCGCGGCCGGGCCTTCGCCCCCCGCGGGCGCGCCGCCGCTCGCAACCGCCCTGCCCTCCGAGGCCCGCGTCTCAGCGTCGCGGTGGCCGTCCTCGCGCGCGGGGGCACTGGTGCCCGCCTCGGCGCGGGTCTCGCCCTCCGAACCGGCCTCGGCCGGGCCTTCGCCCCCCGCGGGCGCGCCGCCGCTCGCAGCCGCCTGGTCCTCCGGTGCCCGCGTCGGAGTGTCGGGGGGCGCGCCATCCCGCCCGGACGCACCCACCCCCGCGGCCGCGCGGGTCTGCTCGTCCTCCGCCGCGCCACCGGTGCGCTCGTCCCTGCCGTCCGCCATCATTCGGCCTCGCCCCGGCAGATCGCGGCGCCCGCCCGCAGCAGGGCCGCCAGGCGGCCCTCGTCATCGGTCTCGGCGTACACGCGCAGCAGGGGCTCGGTGCCCGACGCGCGCCAGAGCAGCCAGCCGTGCTCTCCGAGGCGCACCTTGACGCCGTCGAGGCGCTCGACGGCCGTGACCGGCATGCCGGCAAGCTCGGCCGGCGGCTCGCGCAGGGCGGCCAGGGCGGTCGCCCGCTCGGCCTCGCTCAGCGGGAGGTCGATCCGGCCGTAGACGTGCGGCCCCAGCTCCGCCAGCAGGTCGGAGACAAGGCCCTGCAGGCTCCGCCCCGCCCGCGCCATGGCGGACAGCAGCAGCAGGCAGCACAGGATGCCGTCCCGCTCGGGCAGGTGGATGCCGACGCCGATCCCGCCGGCCTCCTCGCCGCCGATGAGCAGCGGCTCGCGCAGCGCGACGGCCGTCACGTGCTTGAAGCCGACGGGCAGGATGCGCAGCGGCAGGCCCATGCGCACCGCCAGCGCGTCCACCATCTCGGTCACGGCGTACGTCTTGGCCACCGTGCCACGCAGCCCGCGGTCGCGGGCCAGGTGGCGCAGCAGCAGCGAGAAGATACGCTGGGCGTCCACGATCGCGCCGCCCTCGTCCACCGCCCCGACCCGGTCGGCGTCTCCGTCCGTCGCCAGGCCGACGGCCGGCGTCACGGACGCCCGCACAGCCGCCTGAAGGGGGGAGAGGTTCGGCGCGATGGGTTCCGGACGCAGGCCGCCAAAGGACGGGTCCGGCGCCCCGCGGATCTCGCGGGCATCCACACCGGCCTCGCGCAGGAGCCCGACCAGCACGCCCGCCCCGGACCCGTGCATCGGGTCGCAGATCACGCGCGGGCGCGCGGCGGCGATCGCCTCGACATCCGCAAGCTCGCGCAGGCGCGCGCGGTAGGCGGTCAGCGGGTCGAACGCCCCGGCGGGCTCCCCGAGCGGGGGTTCCGCCTCCGGCACTGCCGCCTCCACCCGGCCCGTGAAGGTCTCGTCCACAGGCCCGCCGTGCGGGCCTTTGAGCTTGAGCCCGTTCCACTCCGGCGGGTTGTGGCTGGCCGTCACCATCACGGCGCCGGCGGCGCCCATCTCGCGGACCGCGAACGACAGGGCGGGCGTGGGCAGCGGCTGGCCGCAAAGGCGCGCCCGCAGCCCCGCCCCGGCCAGCACCGCCGCCACGGCCTCCGCAAAGCGCGCGCCGAGAAAGCGTGTGTCGTGGCCGACCAGCACGGTGGCGCCCGCACCGGCGTCCCGCCGCCAGACCGCGGCAGCGCCGGCCGCGGCACGGCGCACCGCGGCCATTGTGAAGTCGTCCGCGAGGACGGCCCGCCAGCCGTCCGTCCCGAAGCGGATCCCCAGGGGAGCGTCTCCGCCTTTCCCAGCAAAGAAAAGATGGGCGGGCGCCGCCCGACGCGGACCCGCCCGCTTGAACTTACTCTATCCGATCCCGGGGGCGCTACGGATGGAGGTAGTTCAGCAGCGTGGTCTGCTGCAGCATGGCGCCCACGCCCAGCGCGGCCTGGTACGCATTCTGCTCCTGCTGGAGGTTGACGATCGCCGACGCGATGTCGACATTCTGCGTGTTGCCGAGCTGCGTCTTGAGGTTGGTCTGGATCGTCTGCAGCGACTGGGTGTTCTGGGTGAGCCGCTGCTGCCAGGACCCGGTCACCGCCTGCACGCCCTGGATGTTCTGCAGGTCGCCCTGGATGTTGCTGAGGTCGCTGGTGCCCAGCGTGCCGGTGTTGGCCAGGTTCCACACCATCTTGGCCACATCGTTCAGGGCCTGTGTGAAGACGTTGCCCTGGACGTTGATCTGCATGTGGACCGACGGCTCGATCTCCGTCTGCATGGTGGTGTTCGTGGTGCCGCCGTAGGCGTAGGTCGTGAGGTTCGTGGCGGTCGTGCCCATCATGACCACCGTCGTGCCCGCGCTGTAGGGCTGCGTGGTCACGCTGGTGCCCGCGAAGAGATACTGCCCGTTGAACTGCGAGTTCGCCACGGTCATCAGCTCGTTGTCGAGGCTCATGAGCGTCGGCGTGATCGCGGAGAGCATGGAGTTCGGGCCGTTGACCTCGATGGCCAGGTTCTGCACCTGCTGCAGGATCGAGCCCGCGCTCTGCAGGGCGTTGCCGCTGGCGGTGATCCAGCTCTGCGCGTTCTGGTCGTTGGTCAGGTACTGGCTCGCGCTGTCGATCGAGGCCTGGTAGTGCATGGCCTGCGCGGCGCCGCCCGGATTGTCCTGCGGCGTCAGGAGCCGCTTGCCGGTCGAGAGCTCCTGCTCGGTGGTCATGATGCTCTGCTCGTTCTGCTGCACGTTGTAAAGAAACTGCTGCGCGACCGTCGACTGTGTGACCCGGATCATGCCGGCAAGCCCCCTCCGTGGCGGCTCCCTCAGACGCTGCTCATCAGCGCGCTGAGCATCTGGTTGACCACCTGGATCACGTCGGCCGCCGCGCCGTACGACTGCTGCGAGGCGACCATGTTGGTCAGCTCCTGGTTCAGGTCGACGCCCGACACCGCGGTCTGCTGCTGCTGGATGCTGTTCACCAGCAGCTGCTGGGTCTGCACGTTGTCGCTCGCCGTGGAGGCCTGGGCCCCCAGACCCGAGATCAGCGAGCTGTACGCGTCGCCGATCGTCGAGTTCCCCACCCACGGCTGGTTCTGGATGTCGGAGATGTTGAGGGCGTTCGCCCCGTCGCCCGCCGTGCCCGGCGGGGTCCCCGCCGCGCCGATCAGCGACGGGGTGGCGGCCAGCGTCGCGTTGACGGCGATGCCCGCGGCCGTGTTGCCGGTGAAGAAGTCCGTCTGCGTGGGGGTGCTCGCGCCGATGGCGTAGCCGCCATACTGGCCCATGCCGGCCGCCGGTGGAGCGCCGCCCGTGGGCAACGCCGTGAGGGTCACCGTGGTGGTGCCGCTGCCCGAGGCCGCCAGGCCGAGGGTGGTCGACCCCGCGGCCGTGGACACGTAGTAGTTCACGGTGTCCCCGGACGGGACCGTCACAGGCGGGATCGAGATCTCGCCCCCCGCCGCGATGGTCACGCTCGCCGTGGGCGAGGCCTCCGTCTCCCCCTGGGGCGTCACGATCGTGTAGGCGACCTCGTACGTCCCGGCGGCCAGCGCCGTGGTCCCCGTGAGCGCCGTGGCCGCCGGCGCGGTCGTCGGGTGGCCGTTCACCGCCGTGGCCAGGGCGTTCGCCAGCGAGTCCAGCTGGGTCTCGTAGCCGGGGATGGTGTTGTCGCGCAGGTTGATGCTCTGCGCCAGGCTCCCCGGGCCGAGGGTCACGGGCACCGTGCTGCCCTGCCAGCTCAAGGCCTGGAAGCCGTGGTTGGCCCCGTTCGCGGTGGCGGCGAGCGTCGTCGTCTGGTTGCCGGCCACAAGGTTGATGCCGCCGATCGTAATGACGTCGGCGCCGTTGGCCTGCTGCGTCTCCTGGAAGTGGGTGTAGGTCGCCAGCTGCGTCAGCAGCGCCGCGCGCTGGTCCTGCAGCGTGTTGGGCTCCTGCCCGGCCGCTGTCACGCCGACGATCTGCTGGTTCAGGGTCGCCACCTGGCTGGCGATCTGGTTGATCTTCTGGACCTGGCTGCCGACGGTGCCGTCCAGGCTGGTCTGCAGCTGGGTGAGCTGGCTGTCGAGCGAGTTGAAGGTCTGGGCCACGCTCTGCCCCTGGCCGATCACGGTGGTCCTGGCGGCGACGTTGCTCGGATCGTTGGCCAGCGTCTGCCAGTCGTTCCAGAACGCGGACAGCTGGGAGCTGAGCCCGCTGGTCGAGGGCTCGTTGAAGATCGACTGAACCTGGGACAGGGCGTTCTGCACGGCCTGCTGGTCGTTGAGGGTCGAGCTCGCCGCATAGGCCTGGGCATCCAGAAACGGGCTGTTCTGGTTGGTGATGCCCGTCACGATGACGCCCGTGCCCATCTGGCCGGCCTGCGCGGGCATGTTCAGCCCCGGAGGCGGCAGAGGCGGCGCCGGCGCCAGGTTGGCCTGCTCCTCCTCGTAGCCCGGGGTCTGGATGTTGGCGATATTGTTGGACGTCACGGCCATGACCTGCTCCTGCGCCTGCAGGGCCAGGCCAGCTGACCGGATCGCGCCGAAGAGGCCGCCGATAGGTCAGCCCCCCTTGCTGAGCACCCGGGCGGCGAGGGCCCGCCGTCCCTTTGGCCCGTACGTGGGCGCCCGGCCGCCCACCAGCCGCTGCAGGGACAGATCGATGACGGCCAGGCTGTGGCGCGCAAGGACGTCGTTCTGGCGGTTGAGCCGCTGCAGCTGCGCCCAGCTGGCCAGCAGGGCCTCGCGGCGCAGCCGCACGGCCGCCGCCTGCTGGGGGGGCAGCGCCGCCGCCAGGGAGCCGAGGTCGGAGGCGCCAAGCGCGGACATCGCCGCGTGACGCGCCTCCGCCGCCACTCGCCAGGCCTCGACGGCGCCCCGCATGGCGGTGACGGCCTGGCCGACCGTCTCGGCCCCGCCGCCCACCAGCGCCCGCTGCTGCCCGAGGCAGGCCTCGCGCAGAGCTAACCCCGCCGCAAGCTCCAGCTCGCAGCGCTGCAGCAGCTCATCGAGTTGCAAGGCGCTACCCCCTGCTCGGCCCTCTAGCCCGGAAGCCCGTCGCTGACCAGGCGGGCGACGATCTGGTTGGCGATCGCCTGGCCGCTCGGCCGATAGGTGCCGGCGTCGACCTGCTGGCTGAGGTTCTGCACCTTCGCCGGGTCGACCTCGGGCATGCTCTTCAGCATCGACTGCCAGCGGGCGATATCGCCCTGGCCCGCGGCGATGCTGATCTGGTCGGTACCCCGGGTGCCGTGCCCACCCTGCGGCGTCCCGCTTCTGAGCGACTGCAGGTAGGCTTGGACGGCACCGTGCAGCTCAGTTCCGGAGATCATCACGGTGGCCCCCACCTCCCCCAAATGTCATCGAGCGCACCCGGCGGATCATTGATGGCCCGAACGTCTCGAGTAGAATCCGCCGGATGGACCATTCGATGTGCGGCCGGACCGCTCCTTGGCCCGCTCCAGCTCCGCCTGGCAATCCGCGCAGAGCCTGCCGCTTGTGACGGGCGCGCCGCAGATCTTGCAGGTCGCCCCCGCCCCCGCGGCCAGAATCAGCCGGCCATCCTCGACGAAGCGGCGCACGAGCCCAGGCGCTACCTCGGTGGCCTCGCACGTCTCGCGGATCGAGGCCGACGGGTTCTCCCCGAGGTAGGTGCGCACCCGCTCGAAGGCGGCGTCCTCAGCCTTCCGGCATTCCGGGCAGGCCGGCGTGGCGCCCACAAACAGGCGGCCGCACTCCCGACAGTTGCGCAGCTCGGAAGTCATGGCCTCACCTATTCTGTTTTCGGCGAGAGACCCCCATGTGTTGAGAGAAGGCGCCGGGCCCGCGCAACCAGCGCCGCGGCGCGAAAGTCGCGAGAAAGGCCCGCCACCAGGTCCGGCTCCTGCAGGCGGGCGGGCTCGCCGCCAGCGTCCACGACCACCGAGATCCCGCTATGGCGGCGCGACAGCGCCGCCAACATGACGCTTCGGGCCGGCTGGGCCGCGACGGTGACGCGGCCGAGGTACGGAGCCACCGCCTCCAGGGCGCGCAGCGCGTCCGCCACGCACACCTCGACGGGCGCCCCGTCGTCCTCGTCCACCAGGCAGACGCTCAGGACGCGGAGCGGCGGCGGCTGGCGCAGCCAGATGCGCAGGGCGGCCACGTACGCAAGCGCGAGGGCGACCAGGAGGATGCCCGCCCCCATCCCCTCCCCTGCCGCACCCTATGCGGCAGGGGACTGGTTGTTGACGGGGGTGCCTCTACCGCCGGCCGGGCAGGGCCGAACGGCCCCTCTTCAGGGCCGCGGCGGCCCGCTCCAGGTCCTCCGCGCGGTCGGTCTCCTCCCAGGGCAGGTCGAGGTCGGTCCGGCCGAAGTGGCCGTATGCCGCCACCTGGCGGTAGAGGGGGCGCTGCAGGTTGAGGTTTCGGATGATCGCCGCCGGCCGCAGGTCGAAGGCCTCGCGCACGATCACGCCGAGGTCCTCGTCCGAGAGCGTGCCCGTGCCGCCGGTGTCGACGGCGACCGAGATCGGGCGCGCCACGCCGATGGCGTAGGCCACGGCGATCTCGCAGCGCCGGGCGAGGCCCGCCGCGACGATGTTCTTCGCCACGTAGCGGGCGGCGTAGCTGGCGGAGCGGTCCACCTTCGTCGGGTCCTTGCCCGAGAAGGCGCCGCCGCCGTGGCGGGCATAGCCGCCGTAGGTGTCGACGATGATCTTGCGGCCCGTCAGGCCGGAGTCGCCCTGCGGCCCGCCGACCACGAAGCGCCCGGTCGGATTGACGTAGATCCGGGTGTTCTCGTCCAGCCACTCGGGCGGAACCACCGGCGTGATCACGTGCCGCTTCACGTCGGCGGCGATCTCGTGGGCGGAGACGTCGGGGTGATGCTGGGCGGAGACGACCACCGCCTCGAGCCGGACCGGGCGGCCGTCGCGGTATTCCACCGTGACCTGGGTCTTGCCGTCCGGGCGGAGGTAGGGGATGGTTCCGTCCTTGCGGACCTCGGCGAGGCGGCGGGCCAGGCGGTGGGCGAGGGCGATCGGCAGGGGCATGAACTCCGGCGTCTCGTCGCACGCGAAGCCGTACATCATGCCCTGGTCGCCGGCGCCGACGCGGTCGGCGTAGTCGCCCCCGCCGCTGCGGGACTCCAGGGCGAGGTCGACCCCCTGGGCGATGTCGGGCGACTGCTCGTCGAGGGCCGTGAGGACGGCGCACGTGTCGGCGTCAAAGCCGAACTTCGCCCGCGTGTAGCCGACGTCGCGCACGGTCTGGCGGACGATGGCGGGGATGTCGACGTAGGTGCGGGTCGTGATCTGGCCGACGACCAGCACCACGCCCGTGGCCACGGTGGTCTCCGCGGCCACTCGGGCCGTCGGGTCCTGGGCGAGGATGGCGTCCAGGATCGCGTCGGAGATCTGATCGGCCAGCTTGTCCGGGTGGCCCTCCGTCACCGATTCCGAAGTCACAAACCGCCGCTCCGCCAAATCGCGCTCGCCTCCCGTTTCGTCATGAGACGACCCCCTCCGCGTGGAGGGGGTCGTAGGATTCGGCCTCATCCTCCAGACGGGGAAGCCCCATCTGCTGGGATTGGCACCGCCGCGCTGCGATGGCGCCGGTTGCCGGGACGTCACCGGGCCGACGCCCGCGTCGGCCCGCTCTGGATGATGAATGTTCTTGGGGAACCGTATCATCGGCGCCGACGGCATGTCAACGCGAGCCAGCGGCCAGCGCGCGCGCCCAGCACGACCGCTGCCAAGTGCCGTCGAGCGCGCGGAGAAAGACGCCCTGCCGCGTGCCCAGGGCCAGCCGCCCGCCAGCGATCCCCGCCGTCGTGTGCGGGCAATCGACGAGGCAGGGGCCGTCGCCCCCCGCCGCTGCTGGCGGCGACGGCCC
>DAHVAF010000250.1 GCA_027314765.1 Clostridia bacterium
AATCGCCGCCGCCCGCGCCCGCCGGAGCACCGGGAGGGGAACGGAGCCCGGGCAGGGAAGCCCTGCCCGCGGCGGGGGGTGCGCGGCGATGCTCATCTCCACTGACAGCCACGGCACCAACGACATACGGCAGGCGGGCGACCGCCTGCCCCAATGACGGCGCGAGGACCCTCCGGCGCGGCGGATGCGGCGGGAGGGCTCATCGTGGTCGACCACGTGCTGCGCATTCCGGGGTCCTACGCGGCCGGCGAGGACTTGGTGCGCCGCCGCCTTGCGGCGCGGCGCGTCACGAGCGTGAGCCAGCAGCGCATGCCGGCCGAGGAGATCGTGCGCTGTGCCGGCTGAGCGGCTGGTCAAGGCCACGGCGTATATCACGCGCGGTCCGTACCTGCTGGTCTTCACCGACCCGGCGTACCCGGACCTCGGGCTGATTGTGCCGGGCGGCACCTGCGAGCCGGGTGAGTCCGTGGAGGCCTGCCTGCACCGCGAGGTGGCCGAGGAGGCCGGCGTCCGGCTGGAGCGGGCCGTCCGGCTGAAGACAACCGTCCGGTACGTCGGCGTCACCGGGCGCGAGGTGCTGCGGCACTACTTCCAGTGCATGGCGCGCGAGGGGCCGGGTGGGACCGGACCGTTCACGCACATCGTTACCGGGGATGGCGACGACCGGGGATCCGTGCTGGCCTACCGGTGGGTCGCGCTCTGGCCGGTGCTGCCGGCGCTCGCGCCCCGTCTCGGCGACGGCCTGCCAGAACTGGTCCGTATGCTCGGTGGCGGTGGATGATGACAAGTCGATGACACAGGGCCTCCTGGTCCATGTAGACTGGCTTCGGCGGCGCGGGGCGCGCCGGGCCGCCGCCACGGCCTGTGGTGGGCGCCACGCCGCCCTGAGAGCGGCCGGCGGATTGACGAATGCTGTAAAGGTGCCGCTGGCGGGGGGACGGCCCTATTGGCGCCGCAGTGCCGGTAGTGACGCACGCGCTCCAGGTCGTCCTCAGCGTCGCCCAGGACATCCTGGCCGCGGTGCTGCTCGCCTACACGCTCTACCTCGGCATGCTGGAAGTGGGCGGGTTCCTGCGGACCGACCCCGTCCCGCCCTCGCCGCCCCGGCGGCGGCTGGCCGTGCTGGTGCCGGCCCACGACGAGGCGCCCGTCATCGCCGCCCTGGTGGACTCGCTCTGGCGGGTCGACTATCCCCGTGACCTCTACGATGTGTTCGTGGTGGCCGACAACTGCCACGACGCCACGGGCCAGGTGGCGCGGTCCGTCGGCGCGACCGTCTTCGAGCGGCGGAGCCGGAGGCGCGGCAAGGGCTACGCCCTCTCGTACGGCTGGCGCCAGATCCACCGGCGCGGCCGCTACGACGCCATCGTGGTCCTGGACGCCGACAACCTCGTCCCGCCCAACCTGCTGCGCCGGCTCAACGACCACCTGCAGAGCGGCCATGAGATCATCCAGTGCCGCAAGCAGTCCAAGAACCCCGTCGATAACGGCGTCGCCGCCCTCAAGACGCTCATCCTGTGGACCTCCGACCGCTTCATCTATGCGCCCAAGACACGGCTGGGCTTCTCGTCGGTCCTGCTCGGCACGGGGATGTGCATTGCGACGCCGGTGCTGGAGCGCTTGGGCTGGCGCTGCTTCATGCTGACCGAGGACTTCGAGTTCACGGCGCAGGCGGTGTTGGCCGGGTATCGCGTCCACTGGGCGGACGACACCATGATCTACGAGGAGCAGCCGACCACGCTGCGGGCGGCGCTGCGCCAGCACGTCCGCTGGGCGCGCGGCCAGCACCAGGTCTTCTTCCGCTACGGCTGGCGCCTGCTGGTCTCGGGCGTGGCGCGGCGCGACCTCTGCCGCATCGAGGCCTCCGCCCAGACGGCCCAGTCGCTGGTCTCCGTCATCGGCGCCGCGGTCGCGGTCCTGGGCTGGCTGGTCTGGAGCTGGACGGGCCACCTGCCGCTGCTGGACCGCATCCCCTTCTGGATCTGGACCGCCGTGGCCGTTCTGCAGTCGCTGATGCCGCTGCCCGCCTACCGACAGTATGCGCGCGCCGACCCGCGCCCCTTCTGGTGGGCCTGGCTCTACCCGGTGCTGCTGAGCGGCCTCGTGGCCATCGCCGCGTACGCGCTCGTCACTGTGCGCAGCGGCCGCTGGGACGTCACGCCGCACAGGCGGGCCATGTCCGTCGCGGAGATGGGCGTCGTGGCGGTCCATCGGGGCGAGCTGGCGCGGCGCCAGGGATGACGGGGCGGCCAGATGGGCCTGGGCAGGGAAGCGGGCAAGGCGGCGGGCAGAGAAGTGGGGACGGAAGTGGACGGCGCACACGCGGCTGGTTGATCGGTGCCGCGGCCTTCGCCGCCGTATTCATCGCCGCCCTCATCATCAACGCCGTCGACGAGTCGCGGAGCCCGGGTCCCGACCTGCAGGCCCTGCTGGTGCAGGCCGACGCGCAGCAGGTTGTGGTGTGCGGCATCGCCAGCGGGCCGGTGGCGCCGCACGCCGCGGGCCAGGTGACGCTCAGGGGGCCCCGGGCCGCCACCGACCCAGGGGACGTGGCCGTTTTGGTGATGACCCAGGGTCAGGGTCCAAACACGGCGATCCCGGCCGGAGCAAGCGTCGAGGTGTCGGCGACGGTTCACGTGCGAGGGGGACCCGGCAACACCGATGTCGCCGAACTGGTCGAGCCCACCTCGTTCCACGTCGTGCGGGCCTGTCCCAGCGAGATCGTCCCCGTGAGCAGCTGACCTCCACTCCGCAATCCGGGAGAAGGGGCCCGGCCGTCGCCGCCTTATCCTGCTTGCAGAGAAGGGGGCGCGCCACCGTGAGCGATCACAGCCTGACCGTCGCGTATTCCGTTGAGCAGGCGCCGGAGGACGTCTACGCCGCCATCAACATGTCCGCGGGTGGTGGTCCGGCCACATCGAGGGCAGCACCGACGCCCTCGGCGCGGAGTTCACCTACCGGTACAAGGACGTGCACCGCACCACCCAGCGGATCACGGAGCTCGTGCCCGACCGCAAGGTCATCTGGCACGTGGTGGATAGCAAGATCAACTTCGTGCGCGACAAGACCGAGTGGAACGGCACGGACATCGTCTTCGAGATCAGCCCTGAGGGCAGCCGTACGGAGCTTCGCTTCACGCACATTGGCCTCGTGCCCACCATCGAGGGCTACGACGGCTGCTCGGGAGCGTGGGGCTTCTACGTCGGCGACAGCCTGCGGCGGCTGATCACGAGCGGCCAGGGCGAGCCGAACGTGAAGGGGTGGTCAGCCAACGAGGCCCGCGGCTGTCACGGCTGCGGGCCTCGCCTAGCGCCAGTTTAGGAGTTTGCGAGGGTGAGAGCGAGCAAAGCCGTGGGACCGCAACGGTTTAGCAGTTGCTAACCCGTAGCGCCTATCTTCGTTGTGGGCACCTCCGGGTGGAAGCGCTGGAGGCCGAGCAACTGGAAGAGCCGCTCCTCGTTTGGCTCGCGTCGGGTGAGACGGATGCTGACGGGTATCGTTCGCCGGCGGGGGTCGTCGCGCGGCAGGTCGACCACGGCCCTGACGCCGCCCAGGGTTTGAAGCAGGCCGTCCAGGTCGGTGGTGATGCCGGCTGTGCGGACCTCACGCAGCAGCAGAGATGACAGTACCAGGGCGAACAACATGCAGTGGGCGGCGTGCACGCGCAGGGGGCGCCAGCTGACGAAGTACCCGCCAGGCGACGGCGAGCGGGAAGCTCGCGACCGCCCATGTGCCGGCCAGGATCGGGAGGAGAAAGCCGATGTTGATGATCGAATCGCCGATTCCGGTCGCGGCGCCCGGCGGCGGACCGAATTGGCTTCAGACATCATGATGCAGGGAATCGGCAGGGTCGCGCCCACAAACACCCCACTGCTGAAGCGGAAGAACACGATCACCGGGTAGCTCGGAACGGTCCTGCCCAGGCGTCAGGATACCGGTGAACCTGAGCGTCCAGATCAGCACGTCCTGCGGACCCAGCGGTCGACCAGCGGTCCGCTGCCCCATGCTCCGATCGCCACGCCCACGGTCGATGAAATCGCGTAGAGCCCGATCTGGGCCGGCGTGACGCGCAGGGGCTTCGTGACCGTGATGACCGTGGTACCGACGATCCCTTGATCGAACGACTCCACGATCCAGACTGCGATGATCAGCGCGATCGCGATCCACATCGAGCGGGTAAGCGGGATGATGTCCAGGCGAGACAGGAGATTGCCCTGGACGTCCAGTGGCGCCGGGCGGTCGGGGGCTTCGGGATGGCTTGCCGTGTCCATCGGGTGCCTCCTCGCGCGGACACGCGCTCGTGAAGTGAACCTTCGGCCCATCGTCGCGGGCGTTGGGGCTAGTCAGCGTGAGGGATAATCGGCTGCACCACCCCCTCCACGAGCCGCCGGTTCACAGGTCGAGGACCATGAGGTCGCTGGCGAGGACGATCTCGCCACCGAACGCCGCGGCGGCGCCACTCAACGCGGCCTCGCGGCCTGCGGGGGACGCAAGGCGCGGGCCGACGTGAACGAGGACCAGCCTTCTGGCCCCTGCCGTCCCCGCCATCCGGGCCGCACCGCCGACCCCGCAGGTGCCCGCCGTCTCGCCCGTGTGCTCCATGGCTTCGTCCGTATCCCACGCCATGCACAGCAGCACGTCGGCGCCTCGGGCCAGATCCTGCACGGACTCGCACGGCTCCGTGTCGCCCGTGAACACGATGCTGCCGCTTGTTGTCTCAAGCCGGTACGCCAGGCACTCGAGGTGGGGCTGGGCGTGCCGCGCCGCAGCCGCCCGGATGGACCACCCGGCGCCCGCGAGACGGTAGTCGCTTCCTATGTTCGTGGCATGCACGCGCGGAGCCGGCCGCGGCAGGGTTCCGCCGCGGTTGACAAACACATGCTGGCTGGCAGGCCAGCGCATGCGCGCGAGATAGTCGTGGCGGAATGCCCCGTCGCTTCCGATCAGCTTGTCCGTGAGCTCCACGGTGGGTGGCGGACCGATGACCTGCAGCTCCGGCTCGATGCCTATGCTCTGGTCCCAACGGGTGAGGAGAAAGCATGGATAGTCGGCGTCGTGGTCGAAGTGGTGGTGAGTGAAGAACAGTGTCTGGATCTGGGTGGGACGCAGACCCACCTTCGCCAGCTTCCACGTCGCCGCTGGCCCGCAGTCGATCATGATAAGCTCGCCATCCGCGTCGATCACAAAGGCGGAGCCGAAGCGCTCCGCAGTCGGGGTCGGGGTTCCGCTGCCCAAGATGTAGATCCGGGTCGCCATTGCCAGCCCCCCTGCTCCGACATCTGTACGGCCAGGAGCACCAAGCGCCTCCGGAGGCCCCCCACCCCTATCCGCGGGACCCGCCGGTCGGGCGCATCGCTTGGGCGACCGGCGCCGGTCCGGCGATGGTGAGCGCAAGCTCGTGGGCGTCGGCCCGGAGGTGCAGGAGCGCATGCTCCAACGCCTCCCCGGCCGGTCCGAACGTTGTGCGCTCGACCAGCAGGACGGGCGCATGCAGCTTGATGTCCAAGCGCCTGGCCTCCGCCAGCGGGGCCGGGACCGCGCGGATGGCCAGCTCGGCGTGGTCGATCTTGAGCCCCAGCACCATCTGTAGGATGTGATAGGTCGGCACGATCTCGGCGACGGCCTTCGGCACGGCCTTGGCCGCGGGATGTAGAAAGCCCGTGACCACGGCGAGCGGCGACGACCCCGCCCAATATTGCCGAACCAGGAGAACGGCGTCGTCCTGCCCAAGAATCTTCCGGACGGCGGCGGGCGGGGTGACCGGCCCGTACTGCAGAAGCTGCGTTTCCGGCTCGACGCCCTGGGTGACGAGCGTGTCGTAAAAGCCCCGCAGGACCGACAGGTCCTGCATGACTCTGGGCCCGGCGACGAACGTGCCCTTGGCGCGGTGGCGAGTGATCAGGCCGCGGACCTCGAGGACCTTCATTGCCTGGCGCACCGTCACGCGACTGACGTGAAGGTCGGCGAGGAGCTGCTCTTCGGTCGGGAGCCGGTCCCCCGTCCGGCGGAGGCCGTGGCGGATGTCGCTCTCGATGGCGTCGGCCAGCTGTACGTAGAGCGGTTGTGGGCTTGTCCGGTCGAGGTCCATGTGTTTGCCCCTTGACGAGGTCGGTCTGGAACGTGAACGATACAATAGCATACCTACCAATACAAATGCGAAAGGATTGGTGATTTCGCGTTGGCTCAGCAGGGCGCTCCCCATGGATGGCGTGTGGACGAATGGTGCGGGCGCGCTCGCCTCGATCCGCCCGGCGACATCGTGGCCGGCAGCTTTGGCACCTGGCGCGTGATCTTCACCGTCGGTCGCTACGGGATTGACAACGGCGGGCGGCTCCGCGTGGCGATGCGCCTCGCCAGCGATTGGGGCGCCCCGCAGGCGTCTGACCCGGCTGGCGACAACTTCCTGACCGTCTCGACGACGGGCGATGCGCGGGTGACCGCCTCGTTCGACGCGGGCGGCGGACTACGCCCCTTCATGCAGGCGGTGACCATCCAGGTTTCGCACGGATCGCTGCGCGAGGGTGACGAGGTCACCGTGACGTACGGGGAACGCAGCGATGGGAGCCGAGGTGCGCGCGCCCAAACCTTTGTCGAATCCAAATTTGAGTTCCGCTGCCTCATCGAGCCATTTCAGTCCGGCATCTTCGAGCGCCTGCCGTCCTCCCCCGTGGTGGCCGTGGTCCCAGATTCGGCCGCCCGGCTCGTGGCGTTGGCGCCGTCCCTGGTGGGCGCGGACGAGCCGTTCGCGCTGCTGGTGCGGGCCGAGGACCGCTGGGGCAATCATGCCCGGGGCTGGTCTGGTCGGGTTGTGCTGCACGAGGCGGCGGGCGGCCAGTCCTGGTCCGGGGAGCCGACCCCCTCGGCGGGCGGCCTGTGCCAGATCCCGGGCGTGCGCCTCCGGGAGCCGGGCGTCGCGCGGATCGAGGTGGAGGACACGACGACGGGGATGCGTGCGCGCGCCAATCCCACCCGGGTCGTGCCCGGTGCACCCGAGCGGCGCGTCTTCTGGGCCGACGTCCACGGCCAGACGGATCGGACGGTGGGCACGGGCAGCGTCGAAGAATACTTCCGATTCGCGCGCGACGTGGCCGGCCTCGACGTCTCCGGGCACCAAGGCAACGACTTCCAGATCGACGCCGACCACTGGGAGGAGATCCAGCGCCGCGTGGCCGGGTTCCACGAGCCGGGACGCTTTGTCACCTTCCTGGGTTACGAGTGGTCAGGGAACACCCCGGCCGGCGGTGACCACAACGTCTTCTTCCCCCTGGCCAACCGGGCGAAGATCCACCGGTCGAGCCACTGGCAGGTGGCCGACCGCTCGGATGCGTCGACAGACCGCTATCCGGTGACGGAGTTGTACAAGGAGTTCCGAGGGCGCGACGATGTGCTGCTCATCCCGCATGTCGGCGGGCGCGCCTGCGATCCCTCGTACCACGAGCCGTCTCTTGAGCCGGTGGTGGAGGTCGCATCCGTCCACGGCCGTTTCGAGTGGCTGATCGAGGAGGTCATACGCCGGGGCTATCGCGTCGGCTTCGTCGCCAACAGCGACGATCACACCGGCCGGCCCGGTGCCGCCTACCCGACGAGCCACGCCTTCGGGGTCCAGGGCGGCCTGACGGGCATCTACGCGCCGCGTCTGACTCGCGAGGACGTCTTCGCCGCATACAAGGAGCGACGCACCTACGCCACGACCGGCGAGCGGATCTACCTGGCCGTCCAGCTCGAAGATCAGCCGATGGGCAGCGCCGTCCGCACACCGCGCCCCCCCTGCCTCTCGGTGGAGGTCGCGGGGACGGCCCCGCTCGAATCCGTAGAGATTCGGCGCGGCCTCGAGGTGGTCCACTCCGAACCGCTGAGCACCGGTCGCGACCGGCGCCGAGTTCGTATCGTCTGGGGTGGGGCCGCGCTGCGGGGCCGTGGCCGCCACGTGGTGTGGGACGGCAAGATGGCCGTGGCTGGGGCGCGCATCCTCGATGTCGCCGCATTTGCCTTTGACAACCCCGGCGAGGGAGTCACGACCTGGGACGCCGGCCACGTCGCCTGGACGTCGGTCACATGCGGAGACCACGACGGCATTGTGCTCACGCTGGACGACCCCGAGCATGCCTCGCTCACCTTCACCTGCCCCCGGCACACCTTCTCGTTCCGCCCAAGCGAGCTGACGGGTGGCGCAATCCGGCACGAGCTCGGCGGGGTGGGCCGGTTCGTCGCGGCCGACCTCGCGCCGCAGTCGGCGGGCCCGGAGCAGGTGGCGTTCCGCTTCACCGACCATGGCGCACGAGCCGGAGAGCATCCCTACTATGTGCGCGTCGTGCAGGCCGACGGCCACATGGCTTGGTCGAGCCCCATCTACGTGACACGGGAGTAGGAGCATCGTCAATATCTGCATAAGTGCGGCATCTGGCGCTCATGCGCCGGATGCCGTCAAATCTTTGGTGTCGAAGGGGGAATTGGACTCCGACCGCAACCGGCCCCGCAACTGGTAGACCGGCCGACCCTGATTATTGCCCCCTTCTTGACCCCACAGTCCGGCGGAATCGGGCGGAAAGCGGCAGAACAAGAGCACAACATTTGCATCGCCACTTCATTGGCAGTCAACAACAAACCCCCGAAAATCCATTATCTTCGGGGGTTCCATGAATTTTTGCTGGAGGCGACGGGCGGATTCGAACCGCCGCATAAGGCTTTTGCAGAGCCTTGCCTTACCACTTGGCTACGTCGCCGGTGGGCGCTCCGGCCGG
>DAHVAF010000253.1 GCA_027314765.1 Clostridia bacterium
GGGGAACGACGCGTACATCCTTCGGCATGCAGAGGCTAACCACTCGCCCTTAGCCTGCCTTTTCGCGGGAGCTGCCTGCCTCGAGCGCGAGGATTGGGACGGAGCCAACACGTTCCTCAACAAAGGCCACGCCAGCGAGCCGCCGCCTTCATGGACGCCCCTATTCACGTGGCAACACCAACTGCTGGCCCAGTCCACGGCTCAAGTCACGGCGGCGCTGCGAGTCGAGGTTCTGCGTCGCTGGGGCGCCAAATGGCCGGTAATCCGTGACGAACTCGATCGACTACCCCAGAGCTCTCCTCCAACCCTGTTGGTGAGAGCGGCCTGCGAACTGCAACACCACCACTACGAAGAAGCCAGGCACTACGCCAATCTCGCCCTTAGAGCCTCCCACGACGGCCCCACGGCGCAGGACCTCCTAGAGTCCGCCAAGGGTGAGGGTGGGCGCGGCCCTCACTCTGCAACTTGGGATCGAGTCCAGCCGTCCCTCGTTTCTGCCATGCAGCTCTTGGCGGCATTAGCGGCACTCGGCGCCGCCGCTTTGCCTTTCGTTCGCCATTAGACGCTACGGGGCACTATGACATTCGGGGCGCAGGACCCATATTCTGAGCAGGCGTCCGATCTCCATACCGCCCCGTTCAACCGCCCAAGATCCAGGCAACAACTCAGCCGCCCACCTGCACCCGATCCAGCTGCACCCCGCCGCTCAGCTCGCCTGTCCCCCACGCCCCCCAATACGCCTTGGGATAGAAGTTCTGCAGCAGCAGATCCAAGACGTCCCCGTCGTACATCCCCGGCGATGCCGTCAGCACGGCCATCCCCTCCCCCGTGGCGGCCTGGGCGTCGGGCACGTCCGCCTCGGCGTAGTAGGCGACGAAGCCGTTGCCTGAGGGCACCAGGCTGATCGTCAGGTTGCCCTCCGCGCAGCCGGAACAGGTGACGTAGGCATCGGCCGTATACGCAGGCGTGCCGGAGAAGAGATAGCTTCCCTGCTGCCAGACCCAGGTCGTGCCGTAGCCCACGGCATAATCCCCGTACATGCCTGCCCGGTCGACGTCCTGCAGGGCGACGAGCGAATAGCTGATGTACTCGGGCTGGGTGACGAAGTTGCTCAGGTGCAGCACCAGCGCGTGCTGGCCGTCGAGGGTTGTCGGGCAGCTACTGCTGCCCGTACCGGGCGCCATCGCGACGCTCTCGCCGCAGATCGTCTGCATCTGCGGCGCCCAGGTGACGGTGACGGCTACGGAACGTGCCTGCACGTCCACGCCGCCGTAGGCGGCCACCTGGGCGACGTAGGTCTGGATGGTGGCCCCGCTCTCCGACACCTGCACGCCACACACGGTGCCGCCCCCGCAGGATACGACCACCGTGCCGGTCGTGAGGTTGTAGATCTCCAGGTAGAACGGTGTCGGGCCCACATCCACGTTGCTGCTGGCCATGAGTGTGACGACCTGGCCCAGATCCGCCCGCGTGGCGCTTGAGCTGAGGCCGACCTGCCACTGCGGCGGCGCCTGCACCGTGACGGTGGGTGAGCTGGCGACGGCCGTGGCGCCACCCGCGAAGAAGAAGGTCAGCACGACGTCGTGGCTGCCGGCGGCCAGGTTCGCCGTTGAGAGCCAGCCGGAGGCCGCCGTGGCCTGCGCGCCGGCCGCCGCCGGCGCATCCCAGGCCGCGCTCCAGCCGCGGTAGCCGTCAGCGGCCGGCGGGGTGAAGGACCAGGCCACCGACCCGCCCCAACCGGCCGTGTAGGTGCCGGGCGCGCCCCACCACGCCACGGCCGGCGCCTGTGGCGCCTTGACCGCGAGGATGGCGGTGCCGGCCGTCTGGCCGCCCGGACCGCTCGCCGTGGCGGTCAGCGTGTAGCTGCCGGCCTGCATCGGTGCCGTCAGGCTCCCGCTCCAGCTGCCACCGTCAGCAGTCAGGCTGAACGAGGCACCGTCCCACGGTAGGCTCAGCGAGACGGCCGTGACCGGATTCCCGGTCTGCACGGTCACCTCGATGCTCTGCCCTTCCCAGGCCGGCGCCGGGCTGGTCGTGAACGCGGTGATCTCCGGCGGTGGCCAGGCCCAGGTGACGCTGACCGGACTCGACTGCACCTGCACGTCCCCGCCGCCTGCCTCGGCCACCTCCGCACGGTAAATCTGCTGGACCGGATCCGGCTCGCCTGCGCTGGCCGTGCAGGTGCTGCCCGCGTGGCAGGTGGCGACGGCCTGCCCCGTGCCCACATCCACGATCGTCAGAATGAACGGGGTCGGGCCCACGTCCTGGTTGGCTGTGGCCGTGAGGGTGATGCTCTGCCCTGGCAGTGGCCTGGTGCTGCTTGCCTGCAGGCCGACCCGCCAACCGCCGCCGAGGCCGTTGGCGCCGGTGGCGGGCAGGCACTCGACCCCGGCCGTGTCCCAGTAGACGCTCCCCCCATAGAGGGTGAAGGCCATGCCGTCGACGCTCTGCCCCCCGAGGCCCACATCCGATGCCGGCAGGGCGAGGTCGACCCACTGCCCGCGGGCTGCGGGGACCGGTCCCATGGGAAAGCGGCTGGCCGTGCCGCCCGTGCCCCAGACGATGTCATCGGCGCCCCAGTATGCGCGGTGATTCCAGCCGCCCGCCCCGTCGCCGGTGGTCCACTGCAGCACGATCTCCTGCGGCACGCTGCCCGCGGGGATCCACACCCAGACGCTGAGCAGGCCCGTCTGGGGCACCGTGAGCGGGGTGCCATTGACGAAGTAGTGCTGGTGCTCACCGGGGGCATCGCTGCTCTGCTGCGCCAGGGTCCCCGTGTGGACGATCCGGCTCTCCCAGGTCCACGCATCGCCGCCGTCGGCGTACCCCGTGGCCCCCGGCGGCAGGGCATCGTCCACCCACACCTGGGGCGTGCAGGCGCCCGCGGGCGGCGCGTTGATGGAGCCATACGTGGTCACGGTGTTGAGCTGTGGTGCGGAGCCGTTGTACGGGGCGCCCGAGGCCGCGAGGGCGCAGTCCGCGGCGTGCAGACCGGGCACGTACTCGCTCACTGCGCCGCGCTCGGCCTGCAGCGGCAGATCGCCGAAGACCGTGGGCATGGCGAAGTCCACGCCCACGCTCAGCACCGTGCCATAGGGCTGCTGACCGTCCGGGCTCTGGAGGAAGGCGACCTGCGATGGCGGCACCCCGGCCGTTTCCAGCATCTGAGCCGCCTCGGCCTCGGCCCCCTTGGTGAGACACCCCGTCCCCGAGGCGCCCTGGGCCAGCACGGACGCCGCCGCTTGCAGGGCGTCGGTGGCACGTACGACCTGCACGGCCTGCGCCGCGCCGGCGACGACAGCACCGGCCAGCAGCAGCCCGAAGAACCACATGACCATGTCGTCCACGGCCCCGCGCTCCTCGGAGCAGAGCCGGTGTAGCCACTGGCGCACGTCGGTCGCCTCCCAGAGTGAGGCGGGATCTTGCAGGTTGGACCAAGGGAACCGGGACCGGGGCGGGCGCCATCAGGACGCCCGCCCCGCCTCGGCGATCTACTGGCAGGTGCCGCTGCTGGTGACGCAGCCGACCAGCCGCGTCATGATGTCGCTGAAGTAGGTGCCCACGTCCGCGCGCAGGGCCCACACGCCGAGACCGGCCGCCAGGGCGAAGCCCCCCATCAGCAGCATCCAGGTCATCGAATCCACGGCGCCGCGCTCCTCGCGCAGGCGCGCCAGTAAAAAGGCCCGCGCTCCGTACGCGCGGGCCAGCAGCGATAACAGCACGTCCCTTCCCTCCTTTCCGGCAGGGCTGTCTGCGGTTGTCGCGGTGCCGGGGCCTCACCCCCTCGGCGGATCGAGCGGTCAGAAGCTGCCGCCAAGGCCCCGCAGCAGCGACAGCAGGGCCGGCGGCGCCACCAGGGCCGCCACCGCGAACAGGAGCCAGCCGATCAGCAGGGTGTAGAGGACGGGCAGCGTGCGCGTGCGGGCTTGGATCTGGGCGGCCCGCAGCCGGCGCAGGGCCTCCCCCATGCCGCCGAAGGTGTCGAGACCTGGCGCATGCCGGCTCCATGCCGAGCCAAGGCGCCGCGCCAGCGAGTCGGCGTCGGGGTCGGACAGGCGCTCGGCGAACTCGGCCAGGGCCCTGCCGGGACTGGCGAGGGCCGCGCGGGCGTTGATCCGCCGCAACTCACCCGCCAACGGCCCAGTGAGAAAGCCGGACGCGCCGTCCAGGGCCTCGGGGACCGTGGCGCCGGTGTCGAAGTGCAGTTGCAAGTACTCCACCGCGTCGCACAGTTCCAGGCGCAGCTCCCGACGCCAGGCGCCGAGCCGCCCCTGCACCGCGCGCAGGGGGATCTGGCCCAGGACCGGGACCAGCAGCGGCATCAGCCACCACAGGCGCGCCAGGGCCAGGACGCCCGCGCCGGCGGCGGCCAGGGCGGCCCGCGTGGCCAAGAGCCGGGCCGGGCTGATCCCGGCGACCGCCAGGGCCAGCGGCTCGGCGCCCGTCGCCCAACGCGCCGCCGCGGCCCGCAGCCGCTGAAGGCGTATCTGCCAGAGGCTGGCCCGCCGGGCCGCGGGGGCGAAGCCCCGCGGCGCGAGCACGAGGTAGCAGAGCCCGCCCGCGGCGCCACCGCAGGCGAGCAAGAGCAGGGTCTCCACGGCGATCGCCTCCCGGTGACGTCAGGGCGGTGCCGACCGCGTCCACGAGGAACACTCAGGTTGCGGACCTGCGCTCGGTAGTTCATACTTGGCTGATGAGACCTGATCATACGATACGTAAGCGGGGGCGGATGAGGTGGGCATCGTTCGACTGACGGTCAGCGTTCCGGCCGAGTTGGCCGAACTCCTGGATGCTCTGGCTCGGGACCGCGGCCTCACCCGCAGCGCGATGGTGGCACGGCTCCTGGAACGCGAAGCGCGGGAGCGCCTGGCCCATGAGATGGCGGAGGGCTACCGGGAGACGGCGGGCGGCAACCGGCGCGAGGTCGCGAAGTTGCTGTCGGCGCAGAGCGAGGTGATCCTGGCCGATGATCGCCCGCGGTGAGGTCTACCTGGTCGACTGGAGCCCCGCCCGCGGCAGCGAGCAGTCCGGTATGCGCCCTGCCGTCATCCTGCAGAACGACGTCGGCAACCGGTTCAGTTCGACAACCATCGTGGCGGCGATCAGCACCCGTTTCCGGCGCCCGTATCCCTTCCACGTGGCCATCGGGGCCGCCGAGAGCGGCCTGCCGGAGGACAGCGTGGTCAAGCTGGATCAGATCCTGACGGTCGACCAAGGCCGGCTGGTGCGCAGGGTCGGCGTCCTGCCGCAGGAGCGCATGCGGGAGGTGGCCCGGGCGATCCATCACAGTCTCGACCTGACCGAGTGCGGCGGCGTTCCCTGAGGTCCGTGCTGGTATCGGCCATCAATCCACCCACCGCGCCGCCCGCCGCAGTGCCAGCCACGCCCCGGCCTCCGAGGCGGCGGCGAAGGCGACGGCCATCTGGCCGACCAGGGTATGGCTCAGGACCTGATCCGCCGTCGGCCAGAGGCTGACCAGGCCCGTGTAGGCCACCGGCGGCAGCCCGAACAGGACCAGGGCGAAGATGGAGTGGCCGGCCAGCTCCGCCCGCCGCTCGGCCCGCAGTTCGCGCCGGTGCCGCAGCACGCCAGCCAGTCGGGCGACGGCCTCACCCCCGCCTCCACCCCGCTCCGCCACCGCGGCGAGCAACCGCAGGAGCAGCCCGAGGTCGCGCCGGCGGCAGGCGGCGGCGCGCTCGCGCAGCGCACCCGCCAGCGAGAGGCCCGCGGCATGGCTGGCCAGCACCGCATGCACCTCGGCGCCAAGCCACGGCGCGGCCTCCCGTCCCGCCTCGGCCAGAGCCTGGGCCATGGCGGACTCGACGGCCAGGGCGTCCGCGCAGGCGGCCGCGAACTCGGAGAGCTCGCGCTCGCGGCGGTCACGCTGACGTGCCGTGGCCATGTCCTGCAGGGCGGCGGGAAGAGTAGCCGCGGCTGCCGCAAGGATCAAGCCGGCGGCCAGGTTCCCGGTGGCCAGCCACACCACCGCACCCCCGATGCTACAACCCAGCCACGCAACGATCCGTCGAGGTTCCACCGGATAGCGGGGGCGCCCTGACACCGCCTGGCCCCCCGCGAGTGCAAGCCGAGCCGCGGGATGGAAGCCGCGCGGCCTCGTGAGCAGGAGCCATGCCAGCCACGCCGTGCCAACCCCGCAGAGGATCGCCGCCTCCATAACCTCACCCCACTGCCCCGATTCAGCGGTCTCGGGCGACGACTGCGATCCTGCGACTCACCTCGGCGGAGGGCTCCGCCACCTGCCGCAACTCGCCGGACTGCCCGCGGAAGAGGTCGCGGGGGACCCCACCCGCGTCCGGCTCCGCCACCCGCACCACACGCAGCCGCCGCGTCTCGATCAGAAGGTCCAGTGCCAGCGCGCGCAGCTCCCGCGCCCACACGGGATCGAGCCCACCGGCTGAGGCCAGCACAGCCAGGCGCCAGAGGGCCGGTTCGGGGCTTCCGGCGTGGATGGTGGCGAGCACCGCGTGGCCCTGGGTGCCCCTTGTCGCGGTTGACGTCCGCCCCGCCCGCTCGGGATACTATGGCGTATGGTGAAAAAGGGGGAGGCGGACGGCTTGATCGGCATCGTCGGCGACCGTAATCCGGCAAATCCCACCCACCGCTTCACTGAGGCCGCCCTCGCGCAGTTGGACGAGCCCTGCCCGTTCGAGTGGATCCCCACGGATCAGGTCACCGATGACGTGGTGGCGCGGCTGCCGCTTTACTCGGGTCTCCTGATTGCACCGGCCAGCCCGTACCGCAGCATGGGAGGGGCCCTGCGCGCCATCCGCTTCGCCCGGGAGCGCGGGCTGCCGCTGCTCGGCACCTGAGGGGGTTTCCAGCACATGGTCGTGGACTATGTGCGCAACGTCCTCCGGGTTGAGGACGCCGACCACGCGGAGACCAATCCTGAAGCCAGCCACCTCGCCGTGACCCCGCTGTCGTGCTCGCTGGTGGGACAGGAGCACGTCGTGCGGATGGTGGCGGGGACGCGGACGGCGGCGCTCTACGGATGCACGGAGGCGGTCGAGTCCTTCTACTGCAGCTACGGGGTCAATTCCGAGTATCGGTCCCGCCTTGAGGCCGCCGGCCTCGTCGTGAGCGCCGTCGACGCGGACGGTGAGGTCCGGGTGATGGAGATGGCCACCCACCCGTTCTACGTGGGCACCCTGTTCGTGCCACAGGTGCGCTCGGCGCCGGGCAGCCCCCATCCACTGCTGACCGGCTTCGTCGCGGCGGCCCGGGCGTACCGAGCCGCCGCGTCGTGAGGACAATGTAGCCGAGCCGCACGCCGGAAATCGCGCGGACCGAGCACCAGAAATGCCGGCCACGAGGCGCCGGGCCCCAGTAGGATCTCCGGCGCCATGTTCCCCGGTTCACAAGTCTCCGTCGGTGTGCGCCATTCGTCGACTCGTTTCCGCCGACGGCTCCGCCACTTGGCGCAGCGCGCCTCCCTCCAGCCGGAAGAGGTCCCGGGGAATCCCGCCCGGGACCGGCTC
>DAHVAF010000257.1 GCA_027314765.1 Clostridia bacterium
CACCGCCGCCGCGTCGATCCCGCCCGGAGCGGACTGCCCAACGCCTCAGCCCAGCGCGGCGTCCGCACCCCGCCACGCCACCACCGCCGCGTCGATCACGCCCGGGGCGGATTGCCCAATGCCTCAGCCCAGCGGGGCGTACGCACCCCGCCACACCACCACCGCCGCGTCGATCACGCCCGGAGCGGATTGCTCACCGCGTCAGCCCAGCGCGGCGTGCGCACCCCGCCACGCCAACGCAGCCGCGTCGATCCCGCCCGGATCGGATTGCTCACCGCGTCACCCCCGCGGGGCATGCGCACACTGCCACACGACGGCCGCCCCGTCGATCACGGCCTGAAGGGCACGGGCACCGATCCCGGGCGCGGGCAGCCGGGGCAGCCGCGGCGGCGCCGTCGGTGGCGCACCCACCGGCAGCAGCGCCCCCGTCAGGTCGTCCGCGCCCGCGTCCCACGCCGTCAGCGGCTCCAGGCCGAAGGTCCGCTCCACCAGGGCGGGAATGCTGGCGTGCGAGCACGCGGCGGGGTACGTGCGCCCGGCCGCGACGCGGCCGCCCACCAGGATCAGCGGCGTGCGCAGGCCGAGGCGAAACGGCGTGCCGTCGCGCCAGCGCTCCAGCACGGGCGGCGTCACAGGGTCCCAGTACCCGCCCCAGTCGTCCCACACGACCAGGGCCACAAGGTCCGGCCAGCCGGGCCCCGCGGCCAGCGCCGCGACCTGCTGGCCGAGCCAGCGCTCGCCCCAGCCGATGGGCATGGGCGGGTGCTCGCTCAGTGCGTAGGGCGCGGTCAGCCAGCTGAGGCGCGCCAGCTCCCCGCGCCGCGCGTCGTCCGCAAACGCCCGCCAGCTCCGCAGCTCAGACCGCCGCCGCAGGTGGGGGAAGAGCGCGAAGCCGTCCAGGCCATTGCCGGCATAGTTGCGCCAGCTCAGCCCCGCCGCGTCCATGCGGTCGGCCAGGGTGGCCATGGCCGGCAGGCGGGGAAGCCAGCCGAGGTTCTCCACGATGGGCGAGGCGGCCGCCATCAGCGCCAGGTAGTTGGGGTCGGACGGGCCGAGGATCTCCGAGAAGTGACCGGCCGCCAGGGTGCCTGCCCGCAGCAGGGCGCGCGTGACCGGTACCTGCGCCGCCGGCACGCTGCAGCGCCGCCCGGGGTGCGGCAGCCCCGCCACCACGGCGGCGTGACTGTTGTCGGGCGGCCAGGCCAGGGCGGGGCACGTCCCGGCCTGGAGGCCCAGCAGGTCGGCCGTCGTCCGGTTCTCCATGACGATGACGACGATGCGCTCGGTGCCGTGGACCACGGGGCCACCCCGTTCCGCAATCACGTTATGATGGCGTGGGGGTAGGTGGGGGCCTTGCTGGCCGCCCTTGTGAGTCCCGACTACCGCAAGCTGTGGCTCAGCGTGGCCGTCGCCAACTCGGGGCGCTGGGCCATGGTGCTGGCCGTCGGCTGGCTGCTGCAGACCCTGACGGGGTCCTCGCTCTGGGTCGGCGCCAGCCTCTTCGCCATGCAGGGGCCGGCCCTGGTGTTCGCGCCGCTGGCCGGGGTGCTGGCCGACCGCCTGCCGCGCACCAAGATCCTGGCCCTCGCCCTGGCGACGGCCTCCGCCGCGGCCGCGGTCCTGGCCATCCTGGCGGCGCGCCACCTGGCGGGCCGCTACGAGGTCATCGGCCTGGCCCTCGTGCTGGGGGTGGCCGCCTCATTTCAGTCCACCGCCTGGGCGGCGCTGCTGCCCAACGTCGTGGACCGGGACGCCCTCCTCAACGCCACCGCGCTGCAGGGGGCCGCGCGCCAGGGCGCGGAGTTCGTCGGCCCGGCCCTCGCGGCGCCCATCCTCGCGCTCATCGGCCCGTGGGCGGTGTTCGCCCTCTGCGCCCTGCTCTATGGCACGGCCGCCCTGGTGCCGCTGGGGATCCGGCGCGGCGTCCTCGGCGGGCGCGAGCTGGGGCCGGGAATCGTCGCGCCCCTGCGGCAGGGGATCGCCTACGTCCGCCAGACGGACGCGCTCGGCGCCCTTGTGGTGATCGTCGGCCTGCACTGCTGCCTGACGATGGACTTCATGGCCCTGCTGCCCGGCTTCCTGCAGACCCGCCTGCATGCGGGCAGCGATGTGTACGGCGCGACGATGACGGCCATCGGCCTTGGCGCCATCCTGGGCTGCCTGCCCCTGACGGCCGTCCGCTCGCTCCACCTGCGCCGCCGCCTCTACCTGATCACGGCCATGGCCAGCGGCGCCAGCCTGGTCGCCTTCGGCCTCATGCACACGGAGACGCTGGCCCTGGCGGCCGCCGTCACGGTGGGCGCATCCCAGGCGGCGTTCATGGCGATCACCGGCACGGCTGTGCAGGAGCGCTGCGCCGACGAGTTCCGGGGGCGCCTCAGCAGCGTGTACACGCTGCTGACCATGGGCAGCATGGCGCTCTTCACCTGGGCGTACGGCGCCCTGGGCGTCGTCGTCGACCCCGGCATCATCATGGTCGGGGCCGGATCGGCGTTCGTGGTCGCCGTCAGCGTGGCGCTGCTGATCTCGCCGACCGTGCGCGGCCTCTGCGCGGTGGGCGCGGCCCCGCCGGAGCCCCGCCTCCTGCCGCTCGCCGAGGGCGAGGCGATGTAGCGGGGGCCGGGCTCAGGCCCGGCCCTGGTAGGCCCCCGTCCGCGTGTCGACCTTGATGCGGTCGCCGGTGTTCACAAAGAGCGGCACCTGCACGGTGGCGCCCGTCTCGACCTTGGCCGGCTTGTTGGCGCCGCTGACGGTGTCGCCGCGGATCCCCGGCTCGGTCTCGACCACCTCGAGCTCCACCGTCGTCGGCAGCTCGACCCCGATGACGCGCCCCTTGTTGGTCGTGACGATGACGACCATGTTCTCCTTGAGGAAGCGGCGCGCATCGCCCATCGTGTCGGCGTCGATGTGCGTCTGCTCGTACGTCTCCGTGTCCATCACGTGGTAGGCCCCGTCCGCCTCATAGAGGAACTGCATGTCGCGGCGCTCGATCATGGCGGCCGGCACCTTCATGCCCGCGTTGAAGGTGCGCTCGAACTGGGCGCCCGTCTCCAGGTTCTTCAGCTTGGCGCGCACGTAGGCCGGACCCTTGCCGGGCTTCACGTGGTGGGACTCCACGATCACGTGGGGCACGCCGTCGAGCTCGACGGTGAGGCCGGGCTTCCAGTCGGTGGTGGACGTCACGTCGGCCATGGGCGATCCCCTTTCAGCGCCCCGCGGCGGACTCGTCGATGAGGTCCAGCAGGGCGTCCAGACCGAGGGCATAGGAGCGGGCGCCGAACCCGGCGACGATCCCGCGGCAGGCCGGCGCCGTCACCGATTCGTGGCGGAACGACTCGCGCGCGAAGATGTGGCTGAGGTGGACCTCGACGGCGGGCAGGCCCACGGCCGCCAGGGCGTCGCGGATGGCGATGCTGTAGTGGGTGTAGGCGCCGGGGTTGATCAGGATGCCGTCGGCCGCGCCCCGCGCGGCCTGGATGGCGTCCACCAGCGCCCCCTCGCCGTTATGCTGCTGGCAGTCGAGGGAAGCGCCGCGCGCCTGCGCGCGGCGCACCAAATCCGCCTCGATGTCGGCCAGTGTCGTGCGGCCGTAGACCTCCGGCTCGCGCACGCCCAGAAGGTTCAGGTTGGGTCCGGAAAGCACCAGCACCCGCGCCGCGGCCAGCACCCCCCCGCCGTCGGAATTATAGCCGTCCCCCGCCCCGGTCTGGCAAGGCTTCTCATGCAGGAGGCGCCGATGCGGGCGGCCAAATATGGGGATATACGGCTTGGGGGGGGGCGGGACGCATCGCAGGCCAGATCGCGCACTACGTGCACTGGGGCATCTTCCTCATCAGCGTTCCCAACCTGATCGTCATCGGCGTGATGGTGGCCGTGTTCGCGCTCGGGATCGCCCTGCGCCTGCCGGGCCACGGCGGCGGGGCCTCCGGCCGATGAGCAACCTGACGGCGCGCCTGCGGGCGAGCCTGGTGGCCGCCCTGCCGCCCGAGCAGCTGCTGCCGGACAGCCAGCCGGAGTACGTGCGGTCGTACGTCTACGTCTTCGGGGCCACGACGCTGGCCAGCTTCGGCTTTCTGATCATCTCCGGCATCGTGCTCGCCCTCTTCGGGCCCGGGTGGTGGCACGTCTCGCGGATCGGCCACTTCTTCAACAGCATCCACTTCTGGAGCGTGCAGGCGTTCTTCTTCTTCATGGTGCTGCACCTCTGGGCGCAGTTCTTCATGGCCGCCTGGCGCGGCGGGCGCGGGATCACCTGGCTCACGGGCGCCGTGACCTTCGTGGTGTCCTTGGGGGCGGCCTTCACCGGCTACCTCTCGCAGCAGAACTTCGACTCGCAGTGGATCGCGGTGCAGGGCAAGGACGCGATGAACGCCATCGGCATCGGGGCGTACTTCAACCTGCTGAACTTCGGCCAGATGTACACCTACCACGTGTTCCTGCTGCCCGTGGCCGTCGCGGCGCTCACCACGGTGCACCTGCTGCAGGTCCGCCGGCGCGGGGTCGTCCCACCCATCCCGCCGAGGGGGCTTGGCGGATGAGACAGCCTGACGTCGACCCGCGCCCGGCGCGGGCGGTGCCCTACGACCTCCTCCGCGAGGTGCTGGTGGCCTTCTGCGTGGTCCTGGTGCTGGTGGTGACGATGTCCGCCGTCTTCGGGTCGCCGGACGACCCGCCCATGACGATCGAGTCGTTCTCGCGGCAGTCGCCGCTCGTGTTCCTGCAGACGGCGCTCGGCGACCTCGACGGAAGCGGCGAGATCGCCTCCTACGGCCCGCCCTACAACAGCGGCGACGGGTCGGTGCAGCACCTGGGGCCGGTCTCGCTGCAGGAGATCCCTGGGGTGACGATCCCCATCAACACGGCCCAGGACTTCGTGCTCTCGCCCCTGCAGCCGCTGGCGACGGTCCAGCCGGCCGTGGCCTCGGCCGTGCGCACCTTCCGCGGCGCCACGGCGGCGCAGCGCCAGGCCTGGGAGAAGGCCTATGGCGACGCGCTGGACGCCGCCGTGAAGTCCGGCGCCAGCTCGCTGCAGGCGCCCGCGGCCGCCGGGCCGGTCGGTCCCATGCTGGCGGGGCTGCTGCACGAGGCGCAGATCGGCGGCCTGGACGGGTTGCTGCTGACCAGCAGCCGCTTCTACGCCACCGACTACACCAAGCCGCTGCTCTTCCTGCAGGGCGCGGCGATGCACAACCGCGCCAGCACCCTCAACCTGCTGGGCACGCAGTGGGGGATGATGAACGAGACCGGCAGCTACCCGGGCCAGGCCTGGCTCTGGCTCTACACCTTCTGGTACCAGGTGCCGGCCATCGCCAACTCGCCGAGCGGCGACGCCCTCGTGTGGGTCATCATGGCCGTCCTCACGCTGCTGCTGGTGCTGGTGCCGTGGATCCCGGGCCTCAGGCGCCTGCCGTTCAAGATCGGGCTGTACCGCTGGATCTGGCGCGACTGGTACCGCGAGCATCCCGCCGCCGCCGGACCGCCGCCGCGGGCAGGGCCATGATCCGCCGCGTGGGGCCGTACGTCGCCGCCGCCGCGGGCATCGTGGGCTTCGGGCTGCTCTACCGCGGCCTGGCGGCCGGCAGCGTGGCGGTCATCCTCACGGGGCTGGCCCTGATCCTCATCGGCCTCGACCGGGCCGGCCGGGCCCTTGCGGCTTCGATGATGATGCGGACGGGGCGGGCGGGCGGGCGGCCAGGCAAGCCCACCTAGCCGACCAGCGCCGCCAGCTCGTCGAGGTTACTCCAGCTCATCGGCCGCCGCCCGTCCTCGATCTCCTTGATCATGCGCCCGCAGGCGGCGCACAGCGGCGTCGGCACCCCC
>DAHVAF010000262.1 GCA_027314765.1 Clostridia bacterium
GCCACGGCCGCGGCCGTGGCCGGGGCCAGCGTGACGCCCAGCATGGCGTGGCCGGTTGCGACGAAGGCGTTCTCGTAGTCCGGCAGCCGTCCGATCGCGGGCAGCCCGTCCGGCGTGACGGGCCGTAGACCCGCCCACGCCGTGGTTCGCCGCCCGTTGCGCCAGCCGGGCATGTAGCGCTCGCTGGCCCGCGTCATCGCCGCCACGCGCCGCGGATCCGGGCCCGCGTCCAGCCCCGAGAGCTCCATGGTGCCCGCCAGGCGCAGGGCGCCGTCGAAGGGGCTGCAGGCCACCCTGGCCTCGTCGAGGTAGACGGGCTGCCGCAGCCGCAGGGCCGGTGCCTCGACGGTGACGCTGTACCCCTTGCCGCCTTGCACCGGCAGGCCACCCAGTACCCCGCTCCAGGCGCCGGCGGCCAACAGGAAGGCATCGCCGACGACGTCCCCCTCAGCCGTGCGCGCCGCCACGACGCGTCCGCCGCGGGCGATCAAGCCGGTGGCTCTGGTACGCACGAACGTCACATCGGGGTCGCGCGCCAGATGCTCCGCGAGGGCCGCCACAAGGGTCTCCGGGCGCACGTGCCGTTCCCCGGCGACCAGGAAGCCCCCGACGACATCCGGGCCCAGGGCCGGCTCCCGCTCCCGCACCTCGTGGGCCGAGAGCGCCTGCCCTGCGCCGTGCCGCACGTGCTCGAGCGTGCGGCGGCTCAGAAACGCGTACAGGATCCCCTGCTCGTGCATCTCGAACGGCAGCTCCGCCGCCAGCTCGTCGAACAGGCGCATCGTGCCGGCGCTCAACTCGGCCACGGCCTCCACCCCGGCCTGGTAGTCGCGGGCGTTGCAGTGGCGCCAGAACCGCCAGAGCCAGCCTGCGAGGGCGGGTGCCGCCCGCGGCCGGATATACAGCGGGCTGTCGCCGCGCAGCATCCACCGCAGCGACTGGCCGACGACGCCTGGCGCCGGCAACGGCCCCGCCATCGAGAGGGTGATCCAGCCGGCGTTGCCGGCGGAGCATGCCCCTCCGGGCGGGCCGGGATCGATCAGCGTGACCGCGCGCCCGCGGCGGCGCAGCCAGTGGGCGCACGCGAGCCCGATGACCCCCGACCCGATGACGACAGCCCGGTCCGTTGCGGCTCGACCTCCCCCATGGGCCCCGGAGCGCTTGCCGTCATGCCGTGGCCGGCGGCCCTGGTTGGCAACCCCGGCCCGATGACGACGCTCGCTCCGAAAGGAGCAGCTGCGGAACCTCGAGATGCTTGTCCCGCCTGAACCGCCGCGGATACACCCCTGCAGGCCCCGTCGTCGCCATGACCTGACTCGTCAAGGAGGCTCCATGTGCTCGGTTGATCGAGACGTACCGTTCTCCTTCAGCCTCCAACACCTGCCGACCACTTCCCCGAGGATCCCGGCCTGGACGCGAAGGAACCCGTGCAGCCGCCCAAGCTCAGGGGAGCCGGCCTGGGCCCGACACCGGGGCCCTGATGTCGAACGCCACGCGGGGCACACGACCGGCTGAGGGACCACTTGCTCGGCATCGACTGCTGATGTCGACGGGGAAACAGGGCGCGACAGTTCGCCCTGCGCCCGTCAGCCACGGTTCCGGAGTCCGCCGCCGCCAAGCGCCGCTCGGATCTGGCGGGTCCACTCGATGGCCATCTGGTGCCCGCTTGGGAGCTGATCGTGTCGGTCCCAGCGCCAGGCGGTCGCCAGCGCCAGCGCGAGGATCCGGCACGCGCGCAGCACCTCCTCATCCAACCCCGGATACGCCTCGCTCACCCCCTCGGGCGCGTGGGCGACGTCGAACTCAACAGGTCCGCGGCAACACGTCTCAAGGTCGACGAAGCGGAGATCCCCGTTCGTCCTGAGCACGTTGCCGGGGTGCGGCTCTCCGTGCACCAATTGCTCGGGCGCCTTGTGGCCGGCGACGGCAAGGCTCATCGTGCGCAGCGTGTTGCCCAGAAAAGCCCGATCCGCGTCAGGAAGTTCCGGCGTAAGGATCGGGGTGTGGATGAGCCGCTGCGCCTCGGCGACCCGCTCCGTGAAGTGCGGCACCGGGACTTCAGCCTGGCGCATGCCGGCATGCAGCCGGGCCAGCGCCTGCGCATACTCGGCTGGCGGAACGCCTGGGGTCGCAGACTCGTAGTACGTCCAAAACGTCACCGCAAACCCGTCGCGCGCATAGACCAAGGGCTCGACCCGGGACTCAAGCCGCCCTACCGGACAATCGGCCTCGCCAAGCCGCCGCGCGACCATGACTTCAAACTCGGCCCCGGCCTGATGCTCCACCGGTGCGATCCGAGCAAGAACGTCGCAGGGCAGCAGGCGCACGGCAAGCCGGTTCGAGTTGTGAAGAACTGCCGCGTCATCGACCCTCAGGTCAAGCGCTGACGCAGTGGACATGCCCGCCGCCACAGCGCGCCGGGCGTCGGGTGCCTCCATTTGCGCCCCAGCCCCCTTCGCGCGCTGGCCGATGCGGCCGTGTTCGGGCTGCGACCGTCCCAAGCGCCCGTTGCGGGTGCGTGTGCCACACCGTGCTGCGCACTTTGTCGCCTGCCGCTGGCCGGCTCCCGCGCCTCACTGACGCAGCCGACGCAGGCCGCTTCCCATGCAGGGGGTTGGATGGCTGCCTTCGTGCTCCTGCAGCAGGCGCGGATGCGGCCTTGCCCGCCATCGCGCATGCGACCACCCAGATCGCGCCCTTTCGCGAGGTTGAGCCAAGAGGCCGCGTGATGCCTACCCGCTGTTGGAACGCCACAGGCGTGCGCCGGACCGGTCCGGCACCGGCCAACCCTCCGGTCCGCGATGGATAGCGGCAACCTGACGCAGCCCGGGAGCCGGGTGTCGCGCAGGTACCGGGCAACCGTGCGAAGCCCGCGCGACGCCGCGGCGCCGAGGCTCGGGGCGCTGCACCCGCCCCGCGGCGCGGAGAGCCTGGCAGCGGCGTGCGCCCAGGGCGCCACAGTCGACAGCCCGCGGCGCTACAGCCCCAGTTCCCAGATCCGCTCGTGGGCGCTCGCATCCGTCCGGTACTCGGCGCCCGTGGCCGTCACCTCCACCAGGTCCTCCACGTGGAAGCTGTCATCCGGCGGGTCGCTGTACCCGACCTCGATCATCATCATCATGCCGGCCTCCAGGGGCTCGTTGACCCACGGGTAGATCTGCGGCGCCTCGTGGATGGCGAGGCCGATGCTGTGGCCGAGGATGGCCCACTTGTACTCCAGTCCCAGGTCGCGGTAGGCCTGCCGCCCGAAGTCAGCCAGCTCCGCCGCCGTCACCCCGGGGCGCATGGCCCCCACGATCCGGTGCTTGATCTCCGTGCACTTGGCATGGATGTCCCGCTGCCGCGGGCTCGCCCGGCCCATGACGACCGTGCGCGCGATGTCGGAGTAGTAGCCGTCGATGTACCCGCCGGAGTCGGTCTTGATGAGCATCCCCGCCTCGACGGGGTAATCGCCCGGCAGGGCGTGCCACAGCCCCGCCCGCGGGCCGGCGGCAAGCAGCGGGGCGTTGATCATGTCGATGCCGCCCAGCAGCATCCCGTACTGCATCCGCGCGGCGATCTGCCGCTCCGTCTCGCCGGCGTTGGCCCCCCTGAACGCGGTGTCGATGGCGTCGCAGGTGATGCGGGCCGCGCGGATCAGCGTCTCCCGCTCCGCCGGCGTCTTCACCCCGCGCACCCGCTCGAACCAGTCGTAGGCGTCCGCGAATCGGACGCCCGGCAACCGCTCGCGGAGGTCCATAAGGTGGCCGCCTGGGAAGCTGCGGCCCTCGATGCCCACGGTGTGCGCGCCCGCCAGGACCTCCGCCAGCGCGCGCATGGAGTCCAGGCCCTCGCCCTGATACCCGCCCACATCCGAGATGAACGTCTCGCGCGGGGTCAGCTGCGCGGCCCGCCGCTCCATCACCACAAAGGACGGCTCGGCCCCCTTCCGCCAGACGATGATGTGCAGCCGCTCGGGAATCAGGCGGATGTCCATGTTGTAGAAGCCGCTGAAGTACGGCACGTTCTCCGGCGAGAGGCAGACGACGGCGTCGTAGGGCGCCGCCTCGACCTCGCGCCGGATGCGGTCGACGTCGAGGTACCTCGCCCGGTCGCAGGCCTGTGGATCGTGCACGGCCGATCCCTCCCCCGTGCCTTCCGGCTTCCGCGGGCCACCGCCCGTTCCTGCACGTACCTGCGGGGGCCCGTCCAGGATGGCGTATGATCAGCGGTGCGCCCCTGCTTTCATTGGCCCAGCATCCGCACCGCACCCGCCGCCCGTCCTGGTCGTCGAACGCTGCCGGCATGCTTCCACGGCGCGCAGGGTCGCCCTCGACCGGCCGGGCTGCGCGCGCGGGCCTCTGACCCTCCCGTCCGATTGGGGGCATGTGCCGATGCCTTGGATCGAGCTTCGACGTCAGCGGTATTTCAAGCTCAGTGCTGAGAGCGCCCAGCTGGACAACGTGACCCTGCGTTCCTGGCTCGAGGCGGACGGCGGGTCCGATGCCGGGTGGGGGCGCAAGCACACCATCGAGCTTGGCGGGTCGAAGATCTTCGTCAAGCGCGTGCCCATAACCGACGTCGAGTACGAGAACATGTACTGCACGGGGAACCTATACCGGCTGCCGTCCTATTACCACTATGGATTCGGCAGTGCCGGATTCAATGTATTTCGGGAGCTCGTGACGCACATCAAGACGACCAACTGGGTGATGGATGGCGCCATCGCAGGCTTCCCGCTCATGTACCACCACCGCATCGTCCCCTGCTGGGGGACGCGCCCGGCCGTGAACATGGCCCGGCACCAGGAGTACGTCGCATACTGGGACGGCAACGTGGACGTCGCCAGGTACGTGCTGGATCGTGCGCATGCGAAACACGAGTTGGTGATCTTCCTCGAACACATCCCCCACATGCTTGGCCCGTGGCTGCTCAGGAACTCCAAGGCTGCCCCCGGTATGCTGGACGACCTGCGCGCAACGATCACGTTCCTGCGCAAGAACGGCATCGTCCACTTCGACGCGGATGCCGCGAACATCCTCACCGACGGTGAGCGGACTTACCTGACGGACTTTGGTCTGTCGCTGGACCGGAGCTTCGCCCTGGCGAACGACGAGCAGATCGCGTTCCTGCAGCATGAGTTCTACGACTACGGGGAGATTCTGTGCAGCCTTGCTTCCGTGGCACTGTCCGAGTACGAATCGCTGCCGGACGGCGATAAGCTGCGCGCGATGGAGCGATACGGGGTCATGCCGGGCGCGCCCATATGGGAACTGGGGCCAGCGCTCTTCGACAACATCGAGCGGATGCACGCCGACGGCCTCATGAATCTGGATCGGGCCTTTGTGGCTGAGATCTTCCGCCACCGCAGCATCATCACGCTGATGATCCGCTTTTCCTCCGCCATGTCGCGCAACAGCAGGAAGGACACGGTGTTTCCGCACGTCGAGCTCTATCGCAGCCTCAAGGAGACCGGATTCCTCCGCGATGCCGACTCCGCCGGATGACAGCGGTCGGCCGAGCTGATCCGCGACGGGCCAGCGCTCCGCCCCCAAGGTCCCTGCCGAGGAGGTGGCTCCGGTGAAGTACGACCTGCTGATCCGCGGCGGACGGGTGATCGACCCGGCCAACGGCCTGGACGGCCGCCGGGATGTCGCGATGGCCGGGGGCCAGATCGCCGCCGTCGCCGAGGAGCTCGACCCCACGGAGGCGCGCGCCGTCCACGACGCCAGCGGCCGGCTGGTCCTGCCTGGCATCATCGACACCGAGGTCCACCTCGGCGCGAATACGACGATCGGCCACCGCGACCTGGCCCGGAACGGCGTGACCACAGCCGTCGAGTTCAGCGACTACCGGGCCATGGTGGCCCACCTGACCGAGGCCGGCGCCGGGATCACTGTCGCCGGGATCGAGGTGGTCGGACCGTACGATGGGGCGACGCCCAGCGCCGCGGAGCTGGAGGCCACCTTCGCCGGGCTCGTCGGCGAGGGCGCCCTGGGGGTGAAGATCCTCGGCGGCCACTACCCCTCGACGCCTGAAGCGACGGCCCGGATCATCGAGGTCGCCAACGCCATGGGCATCTACGTGGGCTACCACTGCGGCACCACGGCCCATGGCAGCGACCTCGAGGGTCTGCGCGAGATGATTGAGTTGGTGGGCGCGGGCTCGGTCCAAATCGCCCACATCAACGCCTACCTGCGCGGCCTGGTTGCGGAGCCCGCGGCTGAGAACATGGAGGCCCTGCGCCTGTTGCGGGCCGCGCCCCACATCGTGAGCGAGTCGCACCTGGCCCCGCTCAACGGCTGCAGCGGGGCGCTCGATGGCGATTCGCTCCGTGACCACATCGCCCGCAACTGCTTACGCCTGCGGGGCTACAGCGAGGACGGCGCCGGTCTGCGCCAGGCTATCCGCGACGGGTACGCCCATGTCAACGTGATGCGCGGCGGGACCATGCGGCACATCACGGGCGCGGAGGGCCTCGCCCTCTACGACGGAGGCGTGACCCGGCTGTCCTTCCCCGTCAACCTGCGCCTGTCCGCCTATCTCTGCGCCTGTGCCCGCGAGGACCCGGGCTCCGGCGCCCTGACGTTCGAGGGTCCCGGCAGCTTTGTGGTCGATGCCCTGACCTCGGACGGCGGCACCTGGCGCAACGTCATCCTGGCCCACGGCCTGGACCTGGTGCGCTTCGGCGCGCTCACGCTGGCCCAGTTCGTGAGCAAGGCCAGCGTCGTGCCGGCCCAGATGCTGGCCCTGCCGCAGAAGGGGCACCTGGCGCCCGGTGCCGACGCCGACCTGATTGTCGTGGACGAGGCGCGCGGGGAGCCCACCCTGACGGTGGCCGGCGGCGAGGTGATCTGCGTCGACGGCACCGTCATCGGCCGCGGCAGCACGGTGCTGACGACGGCCGCCGGCGCCGCCGGCCTGAAGGAGCGGGGCATCGCCCACCGCGTGGTGGACCTGTCCCGCTCCCTGCTCTACACGAAGGGCCGCCGCCCAGGAACGGCGTGAGGCTCGGACTGCATCACGCAGGACTGCCGCCCTCCATGGCTCCGTCAGGCGCGAGCGCCCATATGGCGATCGAGGAAGTCGGCGATCGCCGGGTAGGCGACGAGCCGGTTCTCCAGGCGCGCGACCCCGTGCCCCTCGTTGTCGAAGGACAGAAACTCCACGGGGCGGTTCTTGGCGCGCAGGAAGCTGACGATCTGCTCGGCCTCCTCGTGCGGCACCCGCGGGTCGTTCTTGCCGTGGATGACCATCAGCGGCGCCGTGATCTTGTCGGCGTGGTTGATGGGCGCAATCTGGCGGAAGAACTCGCGGTCGGTGGCGAGGAACCCGTACTCGGCCTCGCGCAGGTAGCGGCGCGTCGGGTGCGTGTTCTCCAGCAGCGTCTCCAGGTTGACGATGCCCACGATGTCGACGGCGGCGGCCCAGAGGTCGGGGTGGTGGGTGACGCCCGCCATGACCATGAAGCCGCCGTACGATGCGCCGTAGACGGCGATGCGGCGCGGGTCGGCGCCGCCCTCGGCCTTCAGCCAGGCCACGCCGTGGGCCATGTCGGTCACCGAGTCCATCCGCTTGAAGCGGTCGTCCAGGTGCTCGTATGTCCGTCCGTAGCCGGTCGAGCCGCGCACGTTGGGGGCGAGGATGCCGTACCCGCGGCTCAGAAAGTACTGGTGGACGGCGTTGAAGGCGCCGCGCTCCTGGCCCTCGGGGCCGCCGTGGACGGAGACGATCACGGGGATCGGGCCCCGCACGCCGCGTGGCCGGTAGTAGAGCGCGGGAACGCGGCGCCCGTCGAACGTGGGGTAGCTGATGTGCTCGGGCGCCACGAAGCTGGCGGGGTCGATCCCGCCGAAGGCCGGCGGCGCCACCTCGGTCGCCGTGCCGGCGGCGATGTCGGCCACCCAGATGGCCTCGGGGCGCGTGGCCTGGCTGAGGGAGACGGCGATGCGGCCGCCGTCCGGCGACCAGGCGGGCTCGGCCGTCAGCACGCCGGCGGGGACGCCGGCCAGGGCGCGGTCGTCGCCCGTGCGAAGGTCGTGCAGCCGCAGGCGGCTCGTGCCATCGTCGTTCACGGCGTAGCAGAAGCGCGTGCGGTCGGGCGATAGGACCAGCGCCTCGACATCCTGCTCGGGCGTCAGCACCCAGCTACCCGCGCCGTTGGCGGCGATCCGCCGCACGCCGTCGAACTCGCGGCCCTCGTCGCTGAGGCAGATGATCTCCTCGCCCGCCGCATCCAGGAAGGCGGCCGTGTGGACGGAGATGGTGCCCGGGGTGTGCGGGTTGGCCAGCCGGGTCTCCCCCGAGGCCAGGTCCAGCACGTGCAGGTCGTGGTCGCTGAGGTTGTTGGCATGGGAGATCAGCAGGCGGCGGCCATCGGCCGACCAGTCGGCGACTCGGTGCTGGCCGGCCGCGCGCCAGACGGCGGTGGCCTCGCCTGTGCCGTCCAGGTCCTGCACGTAGACGGTGAAGTCGATCGGGTGCTCGCGGTTGGCGGAGAAGGCCAGCCGCCGGCCGTCCGGGGACCAGGCGCCGAAGTGGTGGATGACGTCGGGCAGGTTGGTCAGGGCGCGCTCGGGTCCGCCTGCGCCCGGGACGGCGATCAGCTGGTTGCGCTCGTTGCCGCCACGGTCGCGCGCGATCACGGCGACGTCGGGACCGGGGGAATACGTCGAGCCCCAGATGCGCTCGGCGCCGAAGCTGAGCTGCTGCGGCCAGCCGCCGGCCGCCGGCACCGACCAGAGCTCGGTCGTGCCTGTCGCGTTCGTGATGAAGGCGATCCGGGTCCCGTCGGGCGAGAAGTGGGGGCTGCCGCAGCCGCGGATGCGCAGGTAGGGTGCGAAGGCGGGCGGGTTCGGCATGCCGGGACACTCCTTTCGTCTCGGCCGCGGCAGGTGGCCGCGCTGCTCGAGTCGGCGTGCGAAATGTTCGCCGCCCGAAGGCTCTGGCCTGCCGCGGCGGGCGGGGGCGCGCCGCCTCCGTCTGGGCGGCTGTCGCGCGACGCGCATCGGTGGGAGTCGCGGCCGGCATGCGGCCATCGGGCTCGCCGCGCTCCCGTTGCGGCTGTGCGACCTGCTGCCGGCCGCTCGCCTGTCGCTCGTCGCGGCCGGCATGCGGCCCAGGGACTCGCCGCCGGGGCGCTCAACGCGGCGCGGTGCAGCGCGCGGCCGCGTCACCACCAGATGAGGAGGCCCTCCGCATCACCGTTCGATGCGAAACTCTCGCTCGCCGGCCGGAGGCTCGTCCGCCGCGTCGACGCGCGTCACCCGCGCGCCGGCCGGCCCGTGCCCGCACCAGGCGACGAAGGCGGCCACGTCGGCCGCCTCGCCCTCGGCGACGGCCTCGACGGTGCCATCCTGGCAGTTGCGCACAGACCCGCCAAGCCTCAGCCCGCGCGCGGCCTCGGCCGCCGCGAACCGGAAGCCGACGCCCTGCACGCGCCCGGCGATGCGTAACCGTTTTCTTGCCAGCGCCATGAAAACGCCGTTCGCCAACCGCCGCCGCCCTTCCTGGAGGCGCTTCTGGGCGCCATTTGGGCCTGCCGTCGCGATTTCGCAGCAAATTGCGCGCCCCCGCGGGCACGATAGCCGCGGAGCCGGAAACGGCCAAAGCTTCTGCGGGGCCGACGCGGTCCCGCAGGACCCAGCGGGAGGTGAGCAGGGTGGCGCAGGGAAGCAGCAGCAACCGTGCACTGGTGCGCGAGGCGTCGGGCATGCTCGACCGCTTCAAGTACGAGGTCGCCCAGGAGATCGGCGTGACTCCGCCGGAGAACGGCTATTGGGGCGACCTGCCGGCCCGCCAGTGCGGCGCGGTCGGCGGCCACATGGTCCGCAAGATGATCCAGCTTGCCGAGCAGCAGCTGGCGCAGCAGCGCTAGGGATGCTCGTTACCGTGGGCGCCGCCCTTGGGCGGCGCCCCTTTTTCACGCCTGCCTCCG
>DAHVAF010000266.1 GCA_027314765.1 Clostridia bacterium
GGGGCTGCGGGCGCCCCAGCCGGGCTGGGAGGCGCCGGCCTGGACGCGCAACGCCATCGGCTGGCTGCCGGCGGCCGTCGACCCGGGGATGTTCCTGGCCGGCAAGACCATCGCCTGCACCCTGCTGGACCTGCTGACCTCGCCGGAGGCGCTGGGTGCGGCGAAGGCGGAGTTCGTGGAGCGGACCGGCGGCGGGGTCGGCGGGAGCCGGTGGGTGGCGCCGCTGCTGCCGCGCGACTTCGCGCCGCCGGTGGACCTGCGCTGGCCGGAGTACGTGGAGACGGCGCGCGGGCGGGAATGGTGGGTGCCGACGCCCACGGCCGGGTTCGGGGCGGCCCTTTAGGGCCGTCCCTTCCGCGGCGGCGAAGAGGGCGACGGACCTCGCCTGGGGCGCCGGGGAACGCTCCAGACGCGCGGCCGGACCGCATTCCGTCCCCCCGCGGCTCACCCGCGGACGGGCCAGCGGTCGCGGGGTACACCGCGTTACGGCGCCGCTCCCAGCAGCCGCAGGATCACATCCCGATCCTCGGGAAAGGCGAAGTCGAGGGTGCGCAGCTGCCCGGGGCGAAACCAGCCGACCGCATGGATGAGCCCGCCGGGATCCTGGAGCGCGGCGGCGCCCCCGACGGGCTCAACCTCGAAGATGTGCAGCTCGAAGCGGTGACCGGGTTCCGCGGGAGAGCTGGTCTTCACGCCCAGTTCCCTGCGGACGGCGACCGTGTAGCCGGTCTCCTCCCGCACGTCGCGGATGCAGCAGGCCTGCAGGGTCTCGCCCTCCCGTGCGCCGCCGCCCGGAATGGCCCAGGCCCGGCGCTCATCGGGCCCGCCCTGGAGGACGAGCAGGACGCGGCCGCGCCCGTCGACGCAGATGCCGGCGGCGCCCCGCCACCCAGGCACTCAGCTCGCCGCCGCCGCCGTCTTCGCCCGGTGCTCCGCCCGTATGGCCTCCAGCCTTCCCGGCTCCGTGAGCAGGTCGATCGCGCACATCGCCAGCACCTTGGCCGCCCGGTTCATGGCGTCGCGCCCGAGATCGGAGTCGGCGGCCGCCGCGAAGGCCGGCGTGTGCAGCGCGATGTCTTTCCGCATCTCGATCGGCAGGCCGAGCGTGAGGTGGGGCAGCTTCTGGCTGATGTTGCCGCTGTCGGCCGAGGCCGTGACGTGCGGGCCGACCCCGACGATCGGCGGCACGCCCACCTCCGCCAGGCTCTCGTTGATCAGCGCGCGGTAGGAGTCGAGCAGCACGTGCTCCAGGAACGTCGGGCCCTCCTCGATCTCCAGCCGGCAGCCGGTGGCCAGCGCCCCCGCCCTGGCGCAGTTCCTCACCTTCTCGATCACCGGCAGGATGCTGTGGTAGCTCCGGCCGCGCACGGGCATGGGCACCTCGGCGTAGTCCGGCACGATCCCCGACGACTCGCCGCCCTGCCGGATGACCCCCGACACGCGCACATCGCTCGTCAGGTGCTGGCGCAGGGCATTCACGGCGGCGAACAGGAACATGGCGGCATCGGCGGCGTTGACGCCCTCCCACGGCGCGGCGCCGGTGTGCGCGGCCTTGCCGTAGTACTTGAAGACCATGAAGTGGCAGGCGTTGTTGGGCGAGCCGGCCCGGACCTCGCCGCCGGTCCCGGGGTGAAACATCAGGGACGCGTCGACCCCGTCGAAGACCCCGCGGTCCAGCAGCACGATCTTGCCGCCGCCGCCCTCCTCAAAGGGGGTGCCCATCACGTAAGCGGCGCCGGGGACGCCGGCCGCGGCCAGCGTGCGCGCGGCGGCGATCCCGGCGCCGCAGGCGGTGGTGCCGATCAGGTTGTGGCCGCACCCGTGCCCGACCTTGGGCAGGGCGTCGTACTCGGCGAGGAAGGCGACCGACGGATGCGCCCCGCCCGCGCCCGACCGGGGCCCCGTGGCGCGGAAGGCGCACGCGAGCCCGGCCACGTCGCGCTCGACGGCCATGCCCTCCGCCTCGAGGAAGTTCTCCAGGCGCCCCGCCGACCGCGGCGTGTCCCAGCCCACCTCCGGGTCGTCGTGGATGGCGTGGGCGACGGCGTCCATCGCCGGCCGCAGCGCGTCGACCTCGGCACACGCCCGCGCCCTCAGCTCCGCGCGATTCATCGCTGCGCCTCCAGTGCCTTTGGGAACTCCGACTGCACCGTCGAGCGGAAGCCGCCGTCGGCCAGCAGGTCCCAGCCCGTGGCGGCCAGCGTTTTGATCCCGGTCATCACGCAGCGGTCCCCGGCTTCGGCGCCCGCCGCCTCCACCCAGGGGTGGCTGTGGCCGCCGGTGCCGACGGGCACAAACGCGATGGAGATGCCCCCGACCGGCACGTGCCAGGACAGGGTGCCGCTGTCGTTGCTGGCCCGGCCCTCGGGCGGGATGATCTGCTCGGCGCCCATCTCGGCCGCGTTGGCCAGCATGCGGTCGTTCAGCGCCGAGACGTTGATCCGGTTGTGGTAGCTGCCAATCTCCCTGACCTCGACTTCGCACCCGGCGGCAAGCGCGCCAGCGCGCGCGCAATCCCGGACCCGCGGCACGACCTCGTCGACGTGCCTGCGCCGCGGCGCCCGCACGAAGTACCGCAGGGCCGCCGTCTCCGGCACCACGTTCGCCGCCTGGCCGCCGTCGATCACGATGCCGTGGATGCGCGTCTCCTGAGGGATGTGCTCGCGCAGGAACTCGATGGCCACCTGCGTGATCGTGGCCGCATCCAGCGCGCTGCGCCCCTTGTCCGGCGCGGCGCTGGCGTGGCTCGGCCGCCCGCGGAAGTGGAACTCCATCGCGTCGAGCGCCAGCAGCTCGGCCCCCGACTGCGTGCGGTCGCCGCCATGGAACATCAGCACGAAGTCGAGGCCCGCCATGGCGCCGCGCTCGAACATCCGCGTCTTGACGGGCGGCGGCACCTCCTCGGCCGGGGTGCCGACGATGACGACGTTGCCCGCGACGCCCGCCTCGCGCAGGGCCTGCTGCAGCACGATGCCTGCGCCCGTCGCGACGGCGGCGATCATGTTGTGGCCGCAGGCGTGGCCGATCTCGGGCAGGGCGTCGTACTCGGCCAGGATGCCGACCGTCGGCGCGGCGGGGTCGCCGCCGCGGTGGGTCGCCCTGAACGCCGTCGGGAAGCCGGCCGTGCCGGTCTCGACCTCGAAGCCGAACTCGCGGCAGAACTCGGTCAGGAGCTTGGCCGAGGCGACCTCGTGGTGGCCGAGCTCCGGTTGGGCGTGAAGCTGGTGGCTGACGGCGAGTGCCTGCCCGCGCAGGCGGTCGGCCAGATCGGCGATGCGCGCGTGCGCCTGATCCAACGCGGCGTCCCCCTCTCGCCGGGGAGTACGCCCGGCACAGCGGGCATTCCTTTGTGCGTGCCGCTGGCCGGGCAGCCGGCCCCCCACGGCGGAGTTGTGCCGCGAGGCGTCCGCCTCGCGGAAGGGACTGATTCTGGGCGGCGGACGGCCTGGGGCGGCGGGCGGCCCGGCGCGGCCGCGCGGCTTGGGGTGGCGGACGGCCTGGCGCGGGGGGAGCGCCTCGGCGGCGTGTGGTCTGGGGCACCGGGCGGTCCGGCCCAGCGCCCGGCACGGGGGCGCCAGGCGGTCCAGGGTGCGGCTGAGGCGGGGTGCGGCTGAGGCGGCGTGCGCCGTGGCGTGGGGCCCGACGCTGGCGTGCCTCGCGGCGTGCGGTTTGCGCCGCCGAGTGGTCCGGGACGGCCCTGACATGGCGTGCGCACAGGTGATCGCGTGCCGCGGCGCGAATGGGACGGTTCATCGGGGTCCCGGCGCCGCGAAAGTGGCGGCCAGCATGCGAGAATGACCACATGGGCCGCTGGCCAGCCCGGAGGCCCTGCCGGCGGCGGGCTGGCTGTCCCTGCCGGCCTCACGCGCCGAAGCGCGTGCTTCGATGCTCCTTCGCATCCAGCCGCCCGCCGTGGTACGGAATTCGACATGGAGCCGTGCACGCGGCCTGATTGTCCGCGGCGCGAGACGATTTGGGACGATTTACTGGGGGATGCTGATTGGCTGCCGACCGGCCGGGTGGATCGAACCGACCGCGCAAGCGCCGTCGACTGCGCCCGTGGCGAGTCATCGCCGTCCTCGTCGGCCTCGTCATCGTCGGCGGCGGCGTCTTCGTGGGGCGCCTCGTGGCGGACGCCATGTCCACGATCCCGTCCGTGAGCAACCCGCTCAATAAGCTCGGCCAGAGCTCCGTCATCTACGACATCAACGGGAACGTCGTGACCCCTGTGCCGGGCACGGTCAAGCGCCAGGTGGTGCCGATCGCCGACATCCCGCTCTCGGTGCAGCACGCCTTCGTCGCGAGCGAGGACCGCCGGTTCTATCAGAACAGCGGCCTGGACATCCGCGGCATCCTGCGCGCCGCCGTGGCCGACCTCACGGGCCACCCGCTGCAGGGCGGCAGCACCATCACCGAGCAGCTGGCCAAGAACCTGTACCTGACCTCCGTCGACACCCTGACGCGCAAGATCCAGGAGGCCTGGCTGGGCATCGAGCTGGCCCAGCACTACACGAAGTCGGAGATCCTCGCCCAGTACCTCAACTGGATCTACCTCGGCCAGGGCGCCAACGGTGTCGACGCCGCCTCCCAGACGTACTTCGGCGTGCCCGTCAGCAAGGTGAGCCTGCCGGAGGCGGCCCTGCTGGCCGGCCTGGCGCCGGCGCCGTCGGCTTACGACCCCGTCGTCCACCCTCAGGCCGCACTCGCCCGCCGCAACACCGTCCTCGGCCTGATGGCGCAGCAGGGCTACATCACCTCCGCGGAGGCCAGGGCGGCGGAGGCGGCGTCCCTGGGCATCGTCAAACAGACGGCCTCGGTGGCCACGCCGACCTATCCCGACCCCTGGTTCGTCGACGCGGTGATCTCGCAGCTGGAGACGGCCGACCACATGACGCCGCAGGAGGTCATGGACGGCGGGCTCAAGATCTACACGACGCTGGATCCTGCCATCTATGCCGCGGCGCAGGCCGCCGTCGACAGGTTGAGCAATGACGGCTCGCAGTTCGCGCTCAGCGCGCCCAACCCGATGCAGGCCGCCGTCGCCGTCATGCAGCAGAGCACCGGCGACGTGGTCGCCCTGATCGGCGGCCGCCAGCACACGACGATGATGGCGTACGACCGTGCCCTGGCCGCTGTGCGCCAGCCAGGGTCGTCCATCAAACCCCTGGTCGACTACGTCCCGGCCCTGCTGGCCGGGATGACGCCCGGCACCGTCGTCGACGATTCGCTCAAGACGTACGGCAAGGCGCCAAACCTGTACACGCCCAAGGACTACAGCAATACCTACTACGGGCTGACGACCTTCACCGAGGCGCTGCGCCGCTCCGTCAACACGGTCGCCGTCAGGATCCTGAACCGCATCGGCGTGGAGACGGGCCTGCAGAACGCCGTGAAGATGGGGCTGCCGCTGACCCAGGCGGACGCGCAGCTCCCGCTGGCCATCGGCGGCACTCACGACTGCTGCACCCCCCTCAACATGGCCACCGCGTACTCGACCATCGCAAACGAGGGCGTGCGGGTCACGCCGCGCATCATCACCAAGGTGGTGGGTCCGACCGGTCAGGTGGTGCTCCAAAACGGTCTCCAGGCGCAGCGCGTGCTACCGGCCAACGTCGCTTACGTGATGACCAAGATGCTGGAGACCGTCGACCAACCGCAGCCCAACACAGGCTGGGACGTGCTGTCCGGCCCTCTGGACTCCAACTGGGGCACCGGTTACGATGCGACCATCCAGGACAACGTCCCAGGATGGCCGACCGCGGCCAAGACCGGCACGACCGACTCCAACGAGGACGCCTGGTACGTCGGCTTCACGCCGGAGTACACTGCCGCCGTCTGGATCGGCCACGACACGCCCAAGCCGTTCCCCAACCTCTTCGGCGACACATACGCCGGCCCCATCTTCCAGGCGACGATGGAGGCCGCCGTCAGGGGCATGAAGCCGGTGCACTTCGTGCGTCCTCCCGGCGTCGTCCAGGCCCCCATCGACATCAAGGCCGCGCCCTGGACGGTGGCGCTGCCCGGCCCGCTCACGCCGCCGCAGGATGTGCGTGAGGAGTGGTTTGTGGCCGGCACCGAGCCGACGACGGCCGGCACCCTGTGGGTTAACCGCGCCGTCACGTCGACGACGCCGCCGCTGCTGTGGCAGCCGGGCTGCGCCGGCACCGAGAAGCAGTCGATCTTCCTCAACCGCCCGATCCTGACGCAGGCGTGGGCGCAGGAGGAGTCCAAGCTGACGGGCGTGCCCATCCAGGACGTCATGCCGGTCGACATGTCGATGGTGCCGCCGACCCAGCCGTGCGGCGGGACGGTGACAAACCCGTCGCCACCGGTCACCGTGACGCCGTGCGTGCCCACCCCGGGCGCCGCCGCCGAGGTCTGCACCCTGGTCCTGGACGGCGCCCAGCCGCTCGCGCCGCCCGTCGTGCAGGCCAAGGTCGGGTTGCCGCTCGTGCTGACGATCCAGGACCTGACGGGCGGCCACCAGGTGCTGATCCCTGATCTCAACATCTCCGTGACCCTGGGCCCCGGCCAGCAGGTCCAGCTGACGCGCACGCCGAGCCAGGCGGGCACCTTCCCCATCGCCCAGAGCGCGGGCGACGGCGGCGTCCTGGTGGTGCAGTCGGGGCCGTAGGGCGGCCTTTGTGCCGCGAGGCACGGGGCCATGGATGGCGCCGGTTGTGCCGGAGGCAATCCGCGGCGGTCGCGGCTCATCGGGAGGCGCTTCGCCGATGCGGTGGCGCCACGCGCCGACTGCGGCGGCCCGCGTGCTCGCGGTGCTTGCGAAGGCCTGCGGAGGCCCCTGCCGGCCGGCCCTGAGCGGCACGTTCGTCCGCGCCGACATCTCCTGCCACGCGGACACCTCCAGGGTTGTCAGCGCCCATCGGGTCATCACGGACCAGCGGACCCTTCAGGCGCTGGTCGCCGCCGTGAACGAGCTCCAGCCCGTGGCGCCGCCGCCGCCAGGCAGCGGCCGTCCGCTGCCTGGCGTGTGCGCGGGTCGCGCCGCCGGCACGCCCTGGTTCCGTCCGGTGCTCGTCCGTGCGGGTGGCCAGGGGGTGACGGTCGGCCCCGGGGGATGCGGCGGGCTCGCGATCGGCAGTCCCCTGCTGGTGAGTGGCACCAAGCTGAGCGACTGGTCGCTCAGTTTATGGGGTCATGAAACAGAGGCGCGCTCAGCCGCCCAACAGCTCGGCGAGCCTGTAGGTCGCCTGGAGCGGCAGGCGCTCGACCGGGTAGAAACGGCCGACGACAGCCAGTGCGTCATCGACGCTGAGCAGGCCGAGGTGTGCGATCAGAACCTCTAAGTCGGCCCGGTCCTCGGGTCGCGAGGCCATGACCTTCATCGCGAAGAGATAAGCAGGGTCGGGGATCGAGACCCTCATCCCCGGCATCTCGAGGTAGGTGTGCATGACGCCCGAAGGGGAGAGCCAGCCCTTGACCGCGTCGTTTAGCCAGCCTGGGGCAAGCGCGCGCTCGTCAGCCATCTCTTGGGCGATTCGGTAGACCGCCATCTTGGGCTCGAACACGGCGTCGATGTCCCGTGTCGCGGGCCGGGTCCGATAGACGAGCACCATCACGGCTCCGCCGAAGAGATAGAGGTCTGCCACCAGCCCGCGTTCATGCACCCGATGGGCCAGCTCTGTCAGGTTGGCAAGGATCTCGTCCGCTGTCATGTCCGCAGAAGCAGGCGGCTGTCAGCGAATATCCCGTGCCGCGCAAACGGACAGGGCGTGTCGAGCAACGCGAGCATCCGCGCCCCTTCCCATAGAAACCAGGGCTCGCGCAGGAAGTAGATTGGACGCTGCGTCCACGGCGGGACGGTGAGGTCGTGGCGAGCAGAGAGGACCTCCACCGTGGCGGCCAGGTAAGCCGCCCACCGCGCATCCAGCCCCGGCGGCGGCTCGCCGACAATCAAGGCGGACCGCTCCTCACGGGCTGCCGCGTAGAAGTCGTCCAGGAAGTCGCCTATCGCCACGAAGCCGGGATCTCCCGCCGCGATGCGCCCCCCGGTCGCCCACACGGTTTGACGCGCCCGCGCCAGAACGATCATCGCCCTTCTCTCGCCAGTCTAGCGCACCGACCCTTGTCCATTCGACTGTGGAGCGGTGGGCGCAGCGCGTAGCGAAGGTTCACACTGCACGCACAGTGGCGGGAGCCTGCCAGCATGGGCCCGTCACCGGCCGCCGCGCCGAGGCAGGCCGCCGACTGCGCAGCATGGGGCGTAGGCCTGCCTGCGGCACCGCGGTCATCCCTGCCACCGGCCGGTGAGGGGCCGGGTGAACCCAGGTGCCCAAGTCCGTCTTCCCCCATACCCCCGACCACGCGCACCAGCTTCCGGTGGCCTTCCTGCACCAGGGCGAACGGCACGGCATGGTCAGCCGGCGTCTCCGCGCGCCTTCCACGCCTCCCGCAGCCGCGCGATCTGGCCCTGATGCCGGGCTGAGTGGTAGGTCATGACCCACAGCACCCAGCGAACGGTGCCAGGCTCCGGCCACCACGGCACCGCCACCTCGCGCACCGCCGCCGCGTCGTCGCACGTGCGCAGGTAGTCGCGGCACATGCCGATGACCTCGGCGTGGGCGGCCAGCAGCTGGCCGACCGAGCGGCCGGAGCTCGGCACCAGCACGGTGTCGGTGTTGGCGCCCTCCGCGAACCGCGCCCCGAGGTCGGGCGGCACGGGCTCGCCCTTGACGAGGTGCAGGTACCCGAGGTCCGCGTGCGCCAGGTGGGCCAGCAGGGTGGCCGTCGAATTGGCGCCGCCATCCGAGCCGGTGTACCGGAGCTCCTCGGCGCCCATGTCCTGCACAAGCTCCCTCAGGCGGCTGAACGCGTTCTCCAGCTGGGCGAACGGCACAGCCAGGGCCGGGGGCATCGACGGGTCGAACACGTCGCGCACGTCGTGCGGCCTCCCCTCAGCTCCGCTCCGGGATCCCGCGGAACAGGCGCCACAGCGACAGGTCGTACCCGATCTTGATGGCGCCCGCCAGCAGGAACGGGACCAGTGCCCCTGCCGCCAGCGCGAGGCCCCCGACCGCCGGACCGAGCAGCTGGCCGACCTGCCTGCCCATGGTGGTCACGCCCGCCGCCGCCGCGCGCTCCTCGGGGTCGACCACGGCGGCGATGTACGACTGCCGGGTGGGGATGTCCATCTCGACCAGCAGGCCACGCGCCAGCAGCAGGGCCGCCGCCGGTGCGGCGGCGCCCACGAGCGGCACGCCCATGAGCAGCAGGCTCGACGGGATGTGGGTCCAGACCGCCGTGTTGATGAGCCCGATCCGCTTGGCGACCAGCGGCGCCAGCAGCAGCGACGCGGCGGCCAGCACCTGGACCCCCGCGAACAGGGCCGCCAGGCTGCTGGCCGTCATGCCGAAGCGCGCGTGGAGCCAGAACACCAGCAGCGATGTCGTGACCAGGGAGCCGCCGAAGGCATCAGCCACGAAGAGCGCGGCCATCCGGACCATCAGGCCGTGGGAGCGGCCCAGGCCGAAGAACGAGCGTTGGGCTGCCTGCTCGGCGCCGGCCGCCTCGACCTCCGGCCCCAGGCGCAGCGACAGGACCACGCAGCCGAGACCGATGGCGGCGTAAAGCGCGAACATGAGGCGGAAGGCCGCCATCACGCCGACGCCGTGGGCGGCCAGCAGGTCCGGCAGGGCTGCGGCCAGCGAGCCCGCGGCCGTGGCCCCCGAGCCCAGGAAGCCGTACAGCGCGAACACGGACGTCCGCCGCTGGCCGGCGTGCCCGCCCAGCATGCCCTGCTCGACCGCGGAGAAGAGCCCGTTGCCCCCGGGCGGAACCGTGCCGCATATCGCGGCGACAAGCAGCAGAACGGGACCTTGGGCCAGCGCGAGGAGCGTGCCGGCCGCCGCGAGAAGGCCGGAGGCGATGGCAAGGGTGCGGCGGCGCCCGCTGCGATCCGCTCGTCGCGCCAGGAGCAGGTTCAGCAGCAGGCCCCCGAGGGTGGCCAGGCTGAGGTAGCCCCCGACGGCCGCCGCCCCGAAGCCGAACCGCCCCAGGTCGAGGGGCAGCAGGACGGCCAGGTAGCCGAAGCCAAAGGCGCGCAAGGAGCGGAGGGCGTAGATGCGCCGTGTGTCGCTTTTCGAGGGGCTCATCGGCCACTTCTTTCGTTCTGACCGCGCGGGTCGCCTGCGTTCGCGCTACACTCAAGCCGGAGGCGAGCCGAACGTCCGTTAGGCTGGTTGCCGTAACCTGGGAGGCGCCGGAGCAGGTCGGCTGGAGGTTCGGCTACACGGCGGATTCGGAGGCGAGCGAGAAGGAGATCCTCGACCGCTTCTGCCTCGCCGCCGACATCGCGGCCGAGGAGGGCACGGGCGACCCCACGACCGGAGGCCACATGCGCCGGCACGGGCACGTCATCGATCTGGGAACCGCAAGCGCGCCGCCGCAGGGCTATCCCGGGTCCTGCCTCGACTCGGCGTGATCGTCCTCTTCGACATCGACGGCACGCTGATCGATCCGAAGGGCGCCGGCACGCGCTCGCTCAACCTGTGCTTCCAGCACGTGTATGGGCGGCCGGGGGCCGCGGACGGCGTCATGGCCTCGGGCCAGACGGACGCCTTCCTGTTCCCCGCCATCGCCGCCCGGCTGGGGATTCCATGGGAGCCCGACCGCGTCTACCCCGCTTACCTCAGCGTGCTGGGGGAGGAGCTCCGGCGGGGCCCGGCCCGCGTGCTGCCCGGGGCGGAGGCCCTCTGCGCCGCCCTTGCCGCCCGCGGCGACCTGTCCGTGGGGCTACAGACCGGCAATATCCGCGCCGCCGCGGAGATGAAGCTGACCTACGCCGGTCTCGCGGAGCACTTCCGCTTCGGGGGCTTTGGCGAGGACGGGCCGGACCGCGGCGACCTGGTGCGCGCGGCAATCGCCAGGGCTGCGCGGCCCGGTGTGCCCGTGGTCGTCGTGGGCGATGCCCCCAACGATGTTCTGGCCGCCCGCGCCGCCGGGGCCCGGGCTGTCGCCGTGGCGACGGGATGGCACCCGCGGGCCGAGCTGGAGGCCCTGGGCGCCGATGTCGTCCTACCTGACCTGACCGACACCGCCGCCTGCCTGCACGCGATGGGCCTCTGATCCGGCACCCGGCCGCCGCCCCTCGGCGCGAACTCCCCGAGGTCAGGCAGCTCAGCCCCTGCGGGCTGGTGAGCGCGCGGTCTCCGTGCGCCCACTGCGCGCGTATTTGCCCCTCGCGTCCGCGTCACGCGGATCAGCGCACGCGGCTCACACCGCAGCGCGGTTCAGACGGCGAAGAGCGTGCGCTCGAACTGCTCGTCCAGATCCGCGACCGCTTCCAGGGTTCCCGGCAGCCCCGCATCTCCTGACTCGTTGACTCCACTTGGATTCGGGCGGCGCCTTCGGGTTCAATGTGGCCGAGGCCGCGCGCGACGCCCCGGCCGACCAGGACCCGCGAGAGGCCTTGCCGCAACAAGGGCGCACACCAGCCTCTCCCAGGGGTCGCCCTGCCGGCCCCTCCGGACCACGCGGAAGCGGACATCGCCGGCGCGGGTGCCGCCAATTCAGGCCGTGGCGCTGCTGGTCAGGGTGCACGCCCGAGACCACGGCTCGTTCCCCGCGGGCACGTGGGGCACTGGCCGCCCGCCTCTTGACACCGGAGGCGGCCTCATATCGAATGACGATATTGGACAACGATCTCTTCCGCGACTTCTTCCTGGGCTTTGTGCGGCTGCACGTCCTCTTCCACGCCGGCCATGAGCCGGTGTGCGGGGTGGACCTGATGGCGGAGATGGGCCGGCACGGCTACCACATCGGGCCCGGCACGCTCTACCCGCTGCTGCACCGCCTGGAGCGGGCCGGGCTGCTGAGCTGCCAGGTCAGCGTGGTGGCTGGCCGGCAGCGCAAGTACTACCGGCTCACGCCAGCCGGAGCCGCGGTGCTCGCCGAGGCCCGCGTGCGCCTCCGCGAGCTGGTGGGGGAGGTGGTGGACGGAGAAGGTCCGGACATCGGCGGCCTCGGCGGCCGGAAGGAGGACCGCGGTTGACCACGGCCCTGCTCATCCTGATGGTGCTGGCCTTCGCCTGGAGCATGGGCGCCCATTACACCGGCGCCTGCATGGGCATGCCGCACGGCTCGGGCTCCATCGGCCTCTGGCCCGCCCTTCTGCTCATGGCTCCGCTGACGCTGCTCGGCGCCGCACTGGCCAGCCACGGCGTCGAGACGACGGTCGGCCACGGCATCATCGACGCGGCCCGGGTCACGGTTCCGGCGGCGATCGCCATCGTCGGCTGCGCCTTCCTCCTCACAACCCTCTACACCTACGCGCGCATCCCGACGTCGACCATCCAGATCCTGGTCTTCTGCGCCGTCGGCGTGGGCCTGGCGGGCTCCATCCCCGTGCACTGGGCGACGATCCTGCGCCTGGCCGTGCTCTGGGTGCTGGCGCCCGTGGTCGCCTGCGGCCTCGGCTACGTCGTCACGCACGGGGTGGACGCGCTCGCTCCGCACGCCAAGGGCGCCACGGCCAAGGGCGGCTGGCTCCCGGTGCTGCTGGTCGTGGTCGGCGCCGCCGCCTCGTTCGCCATGGGCAGCAACGACGTCTCCAACGCCACGGGCGTCTTCCTGATGACGCACCTCTTCAACGTCTGGACGGCCGGCCTCATCGGTGGCGTCGGCCTGGCTGTCGGTGTGCTGACCTGGGGCAAGCCGCTCCTGAAGACGGTGGCCTTCGACATCGTGAAGGTCGACCTCGCGATGGCCGGCGCCGCCCAGTTCGTGCAGGCGCTCGTGGTCTTCACGGCCGTCACCTTCGGCTACTTCACCTCGATGAACCAGGCCCTCGTGGGCGCCATGGCCGGCACCGGCTTCGCCCGGGGGCGCCAGACGGTGCAGTGGGGCACCGTGTACGGGATCCTGCGCGGGTGGGCGGCGGGGCCGGCCTCCGGCCTCATCCTGGCCTTTGCGGTCACGCGCCTGATGCTCGCGCTGCACGCGACCGTATAGGGGAGGGATCGCGGATGGGCTCTGGCGGGCTGCACTATACGCGCAACGACACGGGACCGGTGGCGACCGAGGAGCTGACGGACTCGAACCCACACCATCAGCGGGTCGGCCCGCGCTGGGTGCGCGGCGAGATCGTGCAGGCCATGCCGTGCGGCGTCATCCACATCGACGCCGCCGAGCAGAAGTGGGCCAAGGAACACGTGGTGGTGTACCGCATCGACGGCGGCCCCGACGGCCGCCCGGAGCGCGTGCCCAACCCGTACGGCATCTACGACAGCAGGCCGGGCGACCCCAACCACGACCCGGTGTGGCGCTACCCCTACGTGATCGTGCCGCGCGAGTACCAGCCGAACACCCTCCGCTCGCAGGAGGACGTGCTCCAGAGCGGCTACGAAGTGATCCGGGCCGACATGTACACCCTCTGACCGGTGATCGGATTCGGCCGGCGTGACCGGCCGTCGCCAAGTAACTGACAAAGGCGGTTTGTACGGCGGGCGCGGAGCCATGGATGGCGGCAGCCCTGCGGGAGGCAGTCCGCCCGCCGGCACGAACGCGCTTCGGGATGCCGGGTGGGTGCTGGCGACAGAGGGGCCCACCCGATCCGCACGCGCCCCCCGCCTGGTGGAACCACCCGGGTCGAAGGCAGCACGTGGGTCGACGTGGGCCGTGGGCGGGGCCGGGATGTGCTTCAGCCGGGGCCGGACGGACAGCCGGAGGCGCTCCACCGCGTGCCGCCCGGAGTCAACCTCGACGGCGATGCCCAGGGGTTGGCGTGGTACCGCGTGGC